>JAFUYT010000022.1 GCA_017470425.1 Bacteroidaceae bacterium
ACAAAAGATTTGTGACTTAGAGCACGTAAAAGGATAAAAATAGAGCGTATGTGAGCCTTGATCTCTTTTTTCGGGGCAATTTGTTCACATTTTTATCTCGACTGGCTTATAAGCTCGGAGATTTTATCTATATTTGCGCCCAATAACACTCAACATTGCAACATGACTATCGGATATACGACTGGTGTCTATGATCTCTTCCATGTGGGCCACCTGAACCTGCTGAAGAATGCTAAAGGAATGTGTGACAAGCTGATTGTCGGCGTCACCGTAGATGAACTTGTGGCTTACAAAGGCAAGCGCGCGATGATTCCCTTCGAGGACCGCATTGAGATTGTGCGCAGCATCAAGTACGTAGATGCCGCCGTACCGCAGTATGACATGGACAAGCTCGCGGCGTGCAAGAAACTCGGTGCCACAATGCTTTTCGTGGGCGATGACTGGTACGGCACGGAGAAGTGGCGCGAGTATGAGAAGCAGTTCAATGCCGAAGGCATCCGCATCGTCTATTTCCCCTACACCCAGGGCATCTCCTCTACACAGATCACCAAGGCGCTGAACGCTGTCCGCGGGCAGAGTCTGGAGGATGTGAAGTAGAGAGTTTATCGTTTAAGGTTTAACGTTTAAAGGGATTATGACTGACAAAGATTTCTGTCTGAGTTCCTACATTGCCTTCCGCTATATCTGGAAGGACGGCGTAGATTTTGCCGAGGGCTTTCAACACAAGAACTACCTGCCGCCCGCTGACAGCGAGCGTATTCCCGTGCACACCTCCGAGGACATTGACCGCGAGATCCGACAGCAGTTCGATGCTCTCTATGCCAAGTACGACCGCATCGGCATCCTCCTCTCCGGCGGCATGGACAGCGCCTGTCTGGCGGCCTACCTCAAGCCTGGCAGCCACGCCTATACCTTCAACTCGGCCTCCGGAGAGTTTGATGCCGACGTGGAGCGCGCCAAGAAGTACTGCCGGAAATGGCAGCTACAGCACCACCTCATTGACATCACGATGGCCGACTACGAGCGTTACACGCCGATTGTCATGCGCTATAAGTTCGCGCCTGTTCATTCCATAGAGCCACAGATCTACAAGGCTGCTGAATTGGCCAAGGCCGACGACGTACAGCTGATGATTGTGGGCGAGAGCGCCGACCTCATCTTCGGCGGCATGGACAAGCTGATCTCGCCCGAGTGGTCCTTTGACGCCTTCGTCAAGCGCTATACCTTCCTCGACCCCGAGCTGGTGCTCACGCATCCTGTCAGCCAGGCCGCGCTTTTTGAGCCCTACCGCCTCGGCGCTGATGGAATCGATGTTCTCCGCTTCATGGACGATGTCTTCGCCATCGAGAGTTCCGGTTCTTATCTCAATGCTTTCGGTGCCGCGTGGATGCCCTACTATGATCCTTACGCCCGCCTCGTCATGGCAGACCCGCTCAACATGCAGCGTGTGCGGGGTGGAGAGCCTAAGTATCTCGTCCGTGGCCTCTATGCCTTGAAATATCCTGAGTTGGAGATCCCCTTCAAGATTCCTATGCCGCGACCTGTCGATGCCGTCTTCAAGAACTGGAGCGGCCCGTCGAGACCTGAGTTCCGCAAGGATATTCCAATGGATCAGCTGACAGGCAACCAGAAGTGGCAGCTCTGGTGTGCAGAGCAGTTCCTTAACAGCTTATAGAATCCCTGTTTACTCGTCAGTACAGCTATTCGTGGTGTCATTCCCTGTGCAGAGGAGGTCGATAGTTCCTTTCCCGTCGCGCTGAAGGATGGTAATCGGGACGTTGCCCAGGCAGGCGGCGATGGGCGAGAAGGTGGAGCCTGCGGAGCCGTAGATGTGGCGTGTGCGGCTAAGGGCGTACATCTCCACGAGGGCATCGCGGATGCCGTCGGTGTTGTCACGTGTGGCTTCAGCGGGTGAGGTGATGACGCGCGAGCCGTAGCGGCTACGCAACGCCGTCTTCGTGGCTTCGTCGTCGGTGGCGAGGTAGATGCGGAAATCTGTGCCAGGCCCCTCTCTATCTCCCCCCTGTGGGGGGAGGACCTCTGTGGGGGAGAGGATTTTATTGTAGTTCTCGATTTCTTGATCTACAGCCTCAAAGAAGAGCTCCAGCGGGCTCTCGTCGATGGCTTGCTGGTGGTCGGTGCGGCGGATGTGGAGGCCGATGGTGTAAGCGCTGAAGGCGGACGTGCGCTCGTCGATGAGGCGCTGCACCTCGTCGTTCGGCTGGAAGAGCAGGCGCAGGTCATCGGGCGTCCAGGGGCAGAAGTCACGGTAGGCCGTCATCAGCGTGTCGCCCTGCCGGAACCACGCTTCATAGTCGAAGCCGTCTTTATTCAAATTCCAGATCTGCGGTGCATAGATGATATGGCGGTAGCGGAGGCGCTGCAGGAGACGAGGCAGGTGTAGATTCTTCGCCGTGGGACGGGCAAAGAGCAGGCGCTCGAAGCCTGTGGCGTCGCGTATGAAGGCTCCCTCAGCCCCCTCCGTCCCCTCCGAGGGGGCCTTAAACAGCTCGTCAAACCTGCATCGCATCCCCCACTGCGACGTCCACAGGACACGCATCGGCACTCCCGCCCGTCGCGTCATGGCGTAGGCCGAAGCAGCCACGCGCATCCGGTTGCCAAGTCCGCCCTCGAGGATGATCCAGTTTTCTTTCACAATCGTGTAGCTTCGTTATTTCGTTCTTTTCGATGGAAGATGTAGTCGATGCTCTCGCGCAGTATCCGTGCGCGGGCGATCCAGAGGCTGCCGACGTAGAAGACGACGGCGATGAGGATGCGGAGGAAGAGACGGAGCCACGAGATGGGAAGAGCACGAGTGGCGAAGTAGGCGGCGACCATCACGGCGAGGGCAAAGACGAAGAAGGGCGCGATGTCCTTCAAGGCGTTCCACCAGCTGAGGCCGATGAGGCGGCGGGCGCAGGCCTGCCACACGAGGAGCCAGCCGATGTTCAGCACGACGTAGAAGATGACCATCTCTGTGAGCTCATAGCCTAAGGCGTGCAGCACGATGATGCCGCCCCAGACGAGGGCGCAGTTCAGGAGGCCGATGACCATATTGATAGTAGAACGCCCGCGCGAGATGACAAGGTTGGAGTAGAGCGTCACCACGGGCGAGAAGGCACCGTAGAGGCATAGCATCGACATCAGTAGTGCGCTCTCGTGCCACTTCTCGCCTGCCAGCAGCACGATAAAGTCCTCGGCGATGAGGGCGAGACCCAGGAGGCAGGGAAACGAGACGAAGCAGGTGAAGCGCAGGAGCTTGCGGAAAGTGTTCAGGACGCCAGCAGCGCTGGCATCCTGAACACTTTCTCTCAGCACCGGCTGCGCCACGCCCTGCACCATACCGCCTATGGTAGCTATGGCGCGGTCGTCCCACTTGCGGGCGTTGTCGTAGATACCGGCGATGTAGCCGCCGGGGAAGAAGCGGTTGAGGAGGACGCCGAAGGCGTTGTTGTTCAGTTGAAAGGCGAGGCTGTTGATAAGGAGTTTGGACGAGAAGCCGAACATTTGCCAGGCGGGGCGGAGCGTGACGCGCAAGCCGCGGGGCCATGTGGGGCGCCACGGCGAGAACAGCCAGGCGAAGGCGGTGACGGAGGCGACGTAGATGAGGCTCTGAGCGGCAAGGCCCCAGTAGGCAAGACCTGCCGAGGTGAGACAGACGGCAGCAATGCCGGAGAGGGTGATGGAGGCCAGCTGCATGATACTGGTCTGCTTGACCATCAGGTGCCCGAAGAGGTAGGCACGTTGCGCGGTGCCGAAACTGGAGAAGACGAAGCCGAGGAACGCGAAGCGGCCGAGGGGGCGGAGGACGGGATCGTGGTAGAAGTCGGCTATAAGGGGTGCCGCGCAGAAGAGAATGATGTAGAGCGCGATGCCCACGAGGATGTTGAACCAGAAGACGGCGTTGTACTCCTCGTGCGTCGGCTCACGCTTGTTGGCCAGTGCGGCCGTGAAGCCGCTCTCCTGGAGCACGCTGGCGATGTTGGAGAATATGACCAGCGCCGCCACCTTGCCGGAATCCTCGGGGGTGATGATGTTGAGGATCCACACGCCAAAGGCTGCTTGCAACAGCTGCATCATGCCATTGCTGAAGCCTCCCCAGATGAGACCTTGGGCAGTCTTGGATTTTAACGACCCACCCCCGCCCCCTCCCGTCGGGGAGGGGAGTGGCTGGCGCAATGTGGGTTCTTGTTTCATCCTAAGAAAGCACAGCTTGATAGATGATGTCGGTAGCACCGGCGTTGTCGGCGATGTAGCTGCGGGCAGCGTTGGCAGCGCTGCGATAGGCCTCCTCGTCTGTCAGCAGGCGGTCGGCGATGTGGGCGAAGTCGGTGGCATCGTGCACCTCGAAGCAGGCGCCGGCATCGAGCAGGTAGCGGGCTTCGCGGAAGTTCTGGTTGTTGGGGCCGATGAGCACGGGGATGCCATAGACGGCGGCCTCGGGGATGTTATGGATGCCCACGCCGAAGCCTCCGCCGACCATAGCCAACTGCCCGTAGCGATAGATGCTGGAGAGGAGCCCGAAGCAGTCGATGAGGAGGACGTCGGCCTCGCCGACATTCGCCTCCGTGGCGGTGCTGTAGCGCAGGACGCGGTAGCCGTCGAGGGCCTGCTCAATGGCGTGCAGGTGGTCTTCGCCGATCATGTGGGGGGCGATGATGAGCCGCGGCGACGAAATCGCCGCGCACCCAACACGCCGCGCGGCGGTCTCTGGGGTAGCAGAGGAGGGGGAAGGGACGGCGGAGAGGCTGCCGGCGGCTCTCCTCTCTCGGAACCAGGGGATGAAGAGGGCTTCGTCGGGGGGCCAGCTGCTGCCGGCGACGAAGACGGTGTGACCCTGGGCGAATTGCTCGACCAGCGGCAGGGGCTTGGCGGCGTTGCGGATGTCAAGGACGCGGTCGAAGCGGGTGTCGCCCACGATGGTGACGTTGTCGGTGTGGCCGAGGGTGGCGAGGAGATCCTTGGACTGCTGGTTCTGGACAAAGAAATGAGTGATGCAGTTCAGCACACGGCGATAGCCGCCAAGGCGGCCGTACCAACGGAAGAAAATCTGCGTGGGGCGGAAGATGCTGCTCACCGAATAGACGGGGATGTTGCGCTTGCGACAAGCCTGCAGGTAGTTGTGCCAGAACTCATACTTGATCAGGAAGAGCATCTCGGGATGGACGTAGTGGAAGAAGATGCGGACGTTCGTGGGCGTGTCCAGCGGCAGGTAGCAGATGACGTCGGCACCTTCCCAGTCCTTGCGCACCTCGTAGCCCGAGGGGGAGAAGAATGTCAGCAGTATCTTGTACTCGGGGTGCTCACGGCGCAGGCGCTCCATCAGCGGGCGCCCCTGCTCGAACTCGCCCAGTGAGGCGGCATGGAACCAGATGTAGCGGGCATTCTTATCGACCTGCCGTTTGAGACGGACAAACGCGTACTGATGTCCGATAGCCAGCTTGCGGGCCCGCTTGTTGAAGATAGCAGCGATGCCCACGGCAAGCATATAGAGGTAGATGGCGAAGCTGTACAACTTTAGTTTAAAGTTTATAGTTTAAAGTTGAGAGATAGCGAAATCCATGCGGCGCAGCACTTCCTCCTTGCCCAGGAAGGCGGAGAGACCGTACATGTCGGGACCCTGTCCTTCGCCGACGAGGCAGACGCGCCAGGCATTCCAGGGCTTGATGCCCGACTGCTCCACCCACGGATCCACGACGGCCTTCTGGCCCTCGGCGGAGAAGTCATCGATGGTGGCCAGCACGTCGCGCAGCTGCTGCATCTCGGCAGCGGTCTCGGGCTTCCAGTTCTTCTTGATGAACTTGTCCTCGCGGTCGAACGCCGTGGGCGCCACGAAGAAGAAGCGGCAGAGGGGCCAGAGGTCGCTGACGAAGGAGATATTGCGCTTGCGGGGACCTTCCTTCGTATCGTACTCGATGACCTTCGCCTTCATCATGCCCACGACCTCGGCGGCACGCTCCTCGGTGCACTCGATGCCTTGTTCCTTCAGGAGCTTCACGAAGGCGGGAGCCCACTCGGTGTCGGAGCGCTTCAGCAGGTATTCGCGGTTGAACCAGAAGCCCTTGACGTAGTCGAAGCGGGCACCGTTCTTGGAACATTTCTCGAGGTTGAATTTCTTTATCATGTCTTGCATCGACATAATCTCCTGGTCGTCGCCGGGGTTCCAGCCCAGCAGAGCCAGAAAGTTGACCACGGCCTCGGGCAGATAGCCCTTCTCGCGGTAGCCGCTGCTGACCTCGCCCGTCTCGGGGTTGTGCCATTCCAGCGGGAATACGGGGAATCCGAGGCGGTCGCCGTCGCGCTTGCTGAGCTTGCCCTTGCCGTCGGGCTTCAGTAGCAGCGGCAGGTGGGCGAAGCGGGGCATGGTGTCCTCCCATCCGAAGGCACGGTAGAGCAACACATGGAGCGGAGCCGACGGCAGCCACTCCTCGCCGCGGATGACGTGAGTGACCTCCATCAGGTGGTCATCGACGATGTTGGCCAGATGATAGGTCGGTAGCTGGTCGGCACTCTTCCACAGCACCTTGTCGTCGAGGATGGAGCTGTTGATGCAGACGTCGCCGCGGATGATGTCATCGATGTGCACATCCTCGCCCGGCTCAATGAGGAAGCGGACCACGTAGGGGTGTCCTTTGGCAATGAGGCGGTCGGTCTCCTCCAGCCCCAGGGTCAGTGAGTTGCGCATCTGCATACGGGTGGTGGAGTCGTACTGGAACTTGTCCTTCTCGCCGCCCTCGGCACGACGGGCATTCAGCTCCTCGGCCGTGTCGAAGGCCACGTAGGCGCGACCGTTGTCCAGCAGCTGCTGCACATATTTCTTATAGATGTCCTTGCGTTCACTCTGGCGGTAGGGGCCGTAGTTGCCTCCGTAGCTGACGCCCTCGTCGAACTGGATGCCGAGCCAGCGGAACGACTCGATGATATATTCCTCAGCTCCGGGGACCAGACGGGTACGGTCCGTATCCTCAATGCGGAAGATGAAGTCGCCGCCATGTTGGCGAGCGAAGAGATAGTTGTACAATGCTGTGCGCACGCCGCCAATATGCAGCGGTCCAGTGGGCGATGGCGCGAATCGAACGCGTACTTTTGGGGTATTCATAAGGCCTTTTAACGAAATTTTGTGCAAAAATACAACAAATTCTTGGACGGGGCACAAATAATGTTGTATTTTTGTCCGCGAAAACGATAAAGTTGATACGAATACCTTATGAGCAGATACAATAAACCCCAAGAACGGACGTGGAAGAACTACCTCGTCCAGGCGCTCGTCGTGACGGCTGCCATCTTTGTCATCGTCTGGTTCCTGCCCCGTGGCGACCGTTCCACCATGCGCTTCGACGTAGGGCGTCCGTGGCCATACGGCCGCTTCATCGCTCCCTACGACTTCCCTATCTTCAAGACGGCGGAGCAGCTGCAGCAGGAACGCGACAGCATCCACGCCTTCTACGAGCCCTACTTCGAGTTGCGGCAGGATGTCGTCACGCGCCAGATCACGGCCTTCCGCGCGGCGTTCCGTGAGCGCTATGCCGCGCTGCTCTCCCATCAGTACCGCACATACGTCGAGGGTCGCCTGCGCGAGATCTATGAGCGGGGCGTCGTCGATGCCAATGACCTGCAGGTGCTCCAGCTCGCCGGTACGCAGGCCGTCAGCGTCTATCACGGCACGGAGGCCATGACGACGCCCATCACACAGCTCTACACGGAGAAGTCTGCCTATGAGCAGCTGCTGGACGTCCCCGATGAGAACGTGCTGAGTAAGGCGAAGCTCAAGCAGATGGACCTCAACGAGTTTGTTACCCCCAACCTCGTCTATGACGAGAGCCGCTCGCAGGCGGCATGGGAGGAGATGGAGAAGTCGCTCTCGCCCAGCTCTGGTGTGGTGCTGGCCGGACAGAACATCATCGACCGCGGCGATATCGTGGATGAGCAGGTGGCGCAGATCCTGGAGAGCTACAGCCGTGCGCAGGCGTCGCGCCAGCAATCTACGAAAGCTGACCATCTCAGCATCCTGGGGCAGGTGCTCTACGTGGCTGTCGTCCTGCTGTGCCTCGCCTTCTACTTCAACCTCTTCCGGCAGGATTATATCAACAACTCACGCAGTGTGCTGTTGCTGCTGGCGTTGGTCCTCTCCTTCCCGCTGCTGACCTCGGCGCTGGTGCGCCACACATGGCTCTCGGTCTATATCATCCCGTATGCGATGCTGCCTATCTTCATCCGCGTGTTCATGGACTCCCGCACCGCGTTCTTCACCCACACGGTGATGGTGCTCCTCTGCGCCATCTCACTGCGTTATCCCTATGAGTTCGTGGCCACGCAGCTGATTGCGGGCTTGGTGGCCATCTACTCGCTGCGCGACCTCTCGGAGCGCTCCCAGATCTTCCGCACGGCCTTCCTGGTCACCGGCTCCATCCTGGTCACCTTCATGAGCATCGACCTCATCCACGGGCGTATGCTCTTTGCCGACGACACGATGACGAGCGCCGACGTCTCCATGTACACCCACATGCTCATCTCCGGCGTGCTGCTGCTCTTTGCCTATCCGCTCATGTACCTGCTGGAGCGCATCTTCGGGTTCACGAGCAACGTGACGCTGGTGGAACTCTCCAATGTCAACCGTGACCTCCTGCGTGAGCTCTCCCAGACCGCCCCCGGCACCTTCCAGCACTCTATGATGGTCAGCAACCTGGCTGCCGAGGTGGCCAACAAGATTGGTGCGAAGGCGCAGCTCGTGCGTACGGGCGCCCTCTACCATGACATCGGCAAGATGAAGAACCCGGAGTACTTCACGGAGAACCAACTGGGCGGCGTGAATCCCCACAACTTCCTCACCTGCAAGGAGAGCGCCGCCATCATCCTGCGGCACGTCACCGACGGTCTGGAGCTTGCCGACCGCCACCGGCTGCCGCGGAGCATCCGCGACTTCATCGCTACGCACCACGGTCGTGGCGTGGCCAAGTACTTCTATATCACCCAGAAAAACGAACACCCCGACGAGGAGATCGACCTCGCGGACTACACCTACATCGGCCCCAATCCCAGCACGACGGAGCAGGCCATTCTGATGATGGTGGATGCCGTGGAGGCTTCGGCGCGTTCGCTGAAGGAATATACCGAGGAGAGCATCGGCGCCCTCGTCGAGAAGATCATCGACGGACAAATGGCCGACGGCTTCTTCCGGGACTGCCCCATCACCTTCGCCGACATACAAACCACCAAGACCGTCCTCAAGGAGAAGCTCAAGACCATCTATCACACCCGCGTCTCCTATCCCACGCTGAAGACGGAGCCGGAGGCACTGGAGGCGGCATCCTCTACGGAAGAGGCTTCCCCAGTGTTGGACGCGAAGAAAGAAGAGAGTTATAAGGGATCTACGTCGAAGTAGATCGTGGCGGCGCCGTAGAGGCGTTCGGCGAGCAGCTCGCTGCGCGTCTGCAAAAGATACTGACGGGCGCGTGAGAAGGGGAGCGAGGGCTCCAACTTGATGATCAGACGGCGGATGTAGAGGCTCTGTACGCGAGGGATGGGCGGCTCGTCGGGTCCCAGGACGCGGGAACCGAAGATGCTGCGCAGCCGCACGGCGGCATCGCGCGCGAGAGCCTCGATGGTGCTGACGTGGCGGTGCTTCAGATAGACGATGACCATGCGCGAGAGGGGAGGGTAGTTGAAGTCGCGCCTCTCCAGCATCTGTTCCTGATAGAGCCCTTGGTAGTCATTGCCTACGACCTGATGGATGACCGCCAGGTCGGCGCTCATCGTCTGTAGCAGCACGCGTCCCTGGCGCTGGCGCCGTCCGGCGCGCCCTGCCACCTGCGACATCATCTGGAATGACCGCTCGAAGGCGCGGAAGTCGGGCTGGTGCAGCATCGTGTCGGCTGAGAGGATGCCCACGACGCTGACGTGCTCGAAGTCCAGTCCCTTCGTGACCATCTGCGTGCCCACGAGGATGTCTGTGCGGTGGGCTGCGAAGTCATCGATAATCTGCTCGTAGGCGGTGCGTGTGCGCGTCGTGTCGAGATCCATGCGTGCGACGCGCGCTGCAGGGAAGAGGCGCTGCAGCTCGTCCTCGATGCGCTCCGTGCCGAAGCCGTGTCCCCGCAGGTCGGGGGTCTCACAGGCAGGGCATTGCGCGGGAACCTCGGCGCTATAGCCGCAGTAGTGGCAGGTGAGGCGTCCGCTGCGCTTGTGCAGGGATAGCGGTACGTCGCAGTGTGGACAGCGCGGCACCCAGCCGCAGACGTGGCATTGGAGCTGGGGGGCGTAGCCGCGGCGGTTCTGGAACAGGATGATCTGCTCGTCAGCGCTGAGGGCGCTCTGCATGGCTTCCAGGAGCTGCGGCGAGAACGGCCCTTGCATCAGGCGCTTGCGGCGCAGCTCCTTGACATCGACAATCTCCACTGCGGGCAGCTGCACCTGTCCGAAGCGCTCGGTGAGCGGCACCAGACCATACTTGCCCATGCGGGCGTTATAGTAGCTCTCAAACGACGGGGTGGCGGTGCCCAGCAGCGTGTGTGCACCGGCGCGGGCTGCCATGAGGATGGCCACGTTGCGGGCGTTGTAGCGCGGTGCGGGCTCTTGCTGCTTGAAGTTCACCTCGTGCTCCTCATCGACAATGACCAGCCCCAGCCGCTGGAAGGGCAGGAAGATGGAGGAGCGCACGCCCACGATGATGTCGTAGGGCTGTCGGGAGAGCTGCCGCTGCCAGACGGCGCCGCGCTCCTTGTCGCTGAACTTACTGTGATAGACGCCCAGGCGGTCGCCGAAGACGGCGCGCAGGCGGTCGGTGAGCTGTGTCGTCAGTACGATCTCGGGCAGTAGGTACAGCACCTGTTCGCCGCGCTGGATGGCTTCTGCGATGAGGTGGGTATAGATCTCGGTCTTGCCTGACGAGGTGACACCGTGGAGCAGGCATACCTTGTGCGTCTGCCACTGCTCGCGGATGGCCGCGAGGGCTGCGGACTGGGCGGGGGAGAGAGAGGGGAGATCCGCCAAGCCTATGTCTTCAAAGGACGGGGAGTCCTCGCCCCCACGGGGGGGACGGGTGAGGGACTTCAGCTTCCCCGGCACTGCCGCCTTGAAGACCTCGCCGATGGTGCAGAGGTAGTAATCGGAGATCCACTGCCACAGTTGCCACTGCGTGGGCAGCAGGATCGGCTCGCGATCGACCAGCTCCTTCACCGTCTTGACCACCATCGTGGCATCGGCGGGCGGCTGCTCGTGGAGGCGCGCAATCATTCCCACCTTCGTCTGCTTGGCACCGAAGGGAACCACGACGCGACAGCCCACCTGTGCCTCGGCTGCCAGCGTCTCGGGCAGCTCATAGGTGAACAAGCCGGGCAGCGGCACGGGGAGAATGACGTCTGCGAACTTCATCAGAAATAGAAATCAAGACCCACCTGCCAGCCGGAGCTCTTCATGTCGATCTCCTCGACGTGCTGCACCACGGTGTTGTAGGTTGAGGAGAGAAAGGAACCCTGCGATGTGAGGGGGAAGTTGTGGCTGAGGCTGATGTGCAGGCGCTTGAAGAAAATCACGCCGAGACCTACGTTCCAACTCAGTGTATGGTGGTCGAAGGTGGCCTTGAACTGGTCTGTGCTCTCCCAGGTGGATGGGCCGAGGTACCAGTCCCACTGTGGCCCCGTGGCCACGAAGATGCCGATGGCTTTCAGGGGCGTGATGTCCCATCGCACGTTCAGCGGTACCTCAATATAGCTCATCTTCTCCTTCTCATAAACATCGGTGCCCTCCGGCCCCCACACCTCGATGGCGGCATTCTTCTGGGCGTAGCGCAGGGCGACATCGGCACCCAGTCCCAGCTTGCGGATCTTGGCGTGGATCTTAGGGCCGAGGTAGAAGCCGGTGCGGTTCTTGGTATCGACCACCGACTTGGAAAAGCTCAGCTGCTGAATCCCCAATCCCAGATCAACACCGAAACGCAACTGAGCGCAGACACTGCTGGCCGCGCTCATTGCGATAAGAAGGGAAAGGAGAAATCGTTTCATTGTGTGAGGTGAAGGCTACCTGCGTTGCCGGCGGGCAGAGACGCGTGGCGCCGAGGAGCCGCCGCTCTTCTTGCTGGCGGCTGCCGACGAGGAGCTGCGGCGCGAACTGCTCTTCTCTTTCTTGGCGGCAGCCTTTTCGGCTTTCGCCTTGCTCTTGGCGGCCTTGCCCGTGAGGGGCGCCACGGCGACGCTGTCGAGGCTGTCCTTCTGCTCGGGCTGGTGCCAGATGTGTTCCTCGAAGTCCTTCAGCTGCTGTTCGATGCGCTCCTGCTCGCGGGTGCGGGTGCTGTCGTTGGCCAGAATGCGTCCTTGCAGGTTGTTGGTCTTATAGATCCTACCCTTGTAGAGGTTCATGGTGAAGTAGTCGTCAACGGTCATGTTGGTGACGTTGTTCAGGTTCGACGCCATGATGGGCATCCGCGAGAGATAGGAGGCGACGTCGTCGTACTTCACCCAGAAGAGCGGGTAGGGGGTGGCTTCGGTGCCGAAGTCATCGGCGCCGCGCATCAGCACGGGGCAGAGCGCCGTGACGCGGCTGCGGTAGGTGGCGGAGCGCTGGTCGAAGTAGCTGCTTTCTTTGATATACATACGTGTGACCTCGGCCGACGGGATGTCGCTCTCGGGCACGGAGACCTTGCCGTCCTTCTCCTCGTAGTAGATGGAGTAGCGGTCCAGCAGCTCGTGGGCATCGGCCTTGTCCTTGTCCTCGAAGCTCTCGTTGCCGTCGAGCTTGTAGGTATAGACGGGGATGCGGCCGGACACGAAGAGGCGGAACAGGTACGTGAACAGGTTCTGCTCCTTGCCGCGCGGCTCCACGGGGTAGTAGAGGGGTGCGTTGGCGTCCTCCATCAGATCCAGCTGGCGGTAGATGTCGCGGCGCCAGACCACATCCTCCGGCATCTCGTCGGTGGTGGGGAACATCAGGGCGGCGCGGTCGCTGCCGGGCGTGGCGGAGGCCTTCTTCTTGGAGGTCGTCGTGGTGCTGGATGATGCTACACGACTCTTCTTGGGCTGAGCCTGAACACCTTGTGGTGAAATAAGAAATAATAAATAACAAATAATAAACAAGGTGGGGCCACACTGGACCATACGATGCAACCAAGCAGTACGCACCGTATCCTTTATATGTTGATTATTGTTCGTATTCATCATGCTATCTATCATTTATCATTTATGATTTATCATTTATTATTTCAGCGATTAGTTCACGGTCACGTCCATGGCGCCGTCGAGCGTGCGCTCCACGCCGTCGGGGCCGATGGCCCGGATGCGGGTGATGAAGAAGCGCTTGCCGCGAGCCAGGCTGCGGAACATATTCTTCTGGCGCGTCGTGAACTCGGCGGAGTTGCTGACCTCCGGGATGGCGTTGCCCATGTTGTCGTAGAACACCGTCTCGAAGCCCTGCACGCGGAACGGGATGTTCAGCAGGCCGTCATCGACGGCGGCACCGAGCACGTCGGCGTTCATGAGCACTTGCTTCGAGAGCTTGCCGCCCTTGAAGCGGTTCTCGCCGCCCTGCCCGTCGGGGTAGGCGATGAAGGCGGTCGGGTCGGGCAACTTGCGCACGCGGAACGTGAACTTACCCATCTCCTGCACGCGCCCTTCGGTCTGGGCTGCTACGGTGATGACGGCATCGCCACCCACGGCCGTGGGACGCGCCACGAACTTGCCGTCGCCCTTCGGCGTGAGGCTGCCGCCCGTCATGCTCACCTGCAGCTTGTTCGCCGGCACGCCGGGCACGCTGACGCTCATCGGGTTGTCATAGCCCGCATAGAGCACGTTCATCAGGTCGGCAGAGACGGTGGCCGAGGGAGCCACGACGCTGTACTTCTGCTCGAAGTCGCGGCGCACGAGCTCGCCCTGGGCGTTCATCATCTCGATGTAGCCCACGAGGGTGAAGTCGCCTGTCGTGTTGCAGACGGTCTCATAGATGCCGCGGTCGCTCTCGATCTTGCGGCCGCCGATATAGATGGTGGGACGGTTCGTCGTATCGACCGCCGCCATCAGGATCTGCGCCGAGAAGCGGCCGCCCTGCACGATGGTCTGCGCATTGGGGATCACGTAGGCGTTCAGCTCGTTCACGCGGATATCCTTCACGCCGATGTTGGCGGCCAGGCCGTGCAGCACTTCGCCCTCGGCATAGCGCACGTCGCTCTGCAGCTTCGTGAGCAGCGTCACGGCAGCCGCCGTAGGCATCGACTCAAACATATACTCCTGCCAGTTCTTGCCCAGCGTGCGCACGTTCTGAGGCACGTCGGTCGAGAGGTTGCTGGCGATGATGCGGCGCTGCGCGCTGTCGGTCACCATCTGGATGATGCGCTCGCGGTAGCCGTTGATGCCATCGTAGAGTTCGCCGCCGCGGCCCGTGCCGGGTGCCAGCATCACGCTCGTGGCAGCCTCCAGGTCCTCGCGGTTCTGTATGTTGCGGACGTCGCCGTCCTTGCCGTCGCTCTTGCGCACGATGAGCTCCTTCAGTTCCTCGGCCAGGTTGAAGAGCGAGTCGGACATCAGGCGCACCTGCTGCGCCTTGTCGTACCACTCCTTCACCTTCTTCGGGTTCGCCTTCATCTGCTCCTCGAAGTCGTCGTAGATGCCTTGGTTCACCTGCGTGGCGTTGGAGGTGGTTGTCTGCAGACTCTTATCGACCAGCGAGAAGCCATTGAGCACGTCGCTCGACACGTTGAGCGCGAGCATAGCCATGAGGACGACGTACATCAGGTTGATCATCTTCTGGCGCGGAGAGACAGGTCTTTTCTTAACTGGCATAATTGGAAGACCCGCCCCTCACCCTCCCGGTGAGGGAGGGAGTAGTTTCTACTCGAAGGATGAAAGGTTTTAGGGTCATAAAAAGAGTTTATTTATCAAAGTTCAATAGTCACAGGTGACCACTCCCACAGGGAGGGTGAGGGGTGGGTCTTCAAACTGGCGCAGCCCCCTTCGGCATATTGACCGTCAGCGCTTCTATCATGCGTGCATAGACGCCGTTGAGTTCTTCGATTTGTGCAGCCATCTTGCGCGTCTGGTCGTTAATCTGGTCGATGGTGCCGACCTGCTGGCTGACGCTCTTGAGCTGCATCTCGTAGATGGTGTTGATGCCGGTGAGGGTGCGGTTGAGGTTGAGCATCTCCTCGCTGTCCTGCGTCATGCGGCCAGCCTGTTCGCGCACGCGGCCCAGCACTTCGGTGAGCTGTTGCAGCTGATCCACGTAGGCTTCGATGGCATCCTCCACCTCGGGCGCATTGGCTGCCTGTGCGTTGGCCAGCATCCCTTCGGCGTTGGCGGGCAGTCCGCCAGCCACGTTGGCTGCTGCCTGTGCCGCCGCAGCGAGGTTCGCCGCCGCCTCCTCAGAAATCCCTGCGCCACCGCCTCCGATGACTCCGCCGCCGTTCACAACAACCGCGCCAGCAGTCCCTTCTTCCGCCCCGTTGGTGGCGGTCTGTCCGCCACCTCCAATAGCGCCACCTCCCGCAGCGCCGCCAATCACCACCGTGCCTCCCGCCGGCGCACCGCCGCCGATGATGACGGCTCCGCCGCCCACGGCGGCAGGCTGTGTGCCCGCCTCGACGGCATTGTGTGCGGCTGCCTTCAGGGCCTCCAGTTCCTCGAGATCCACGAAGTCATCTGCGAGCTCTGCATCCTGCGATGCATTGAACGGGCGGTCGAAACCGGAGATGAAGAACACGAAGACCTCCGTGCCCATACCGATGAACAACATCAGGTTGGCACCGGGGATGTGCGTCAGCTTGAAGAGCGTACCCAGGATGACCACGGCAGCGCCCCAGCTGTAGGCGTAGTTCATGAATGTCTGGCCCGGCACGGAATCCATCCAGTGCTGTATGCGGGCTATTAATGAAAACTTGCTCATAATTGCAGACCCTCCCCCCTGCCCCTCCCTTGTAGGGCGGGGAGTAGATACTTTTATTATCAGAGATTAATGATTTTCATTGTCTTTTGGTGACCCCACCCCCTCCCTACAAGGGAGGGCGGGGGAGGGCTCACTATTTCTTTCCTTTATTCTTCACGCCGCTGGCATCCTTCACCATCGAGCGAACGCAGCGGAAGCCGATGTAGCAGCGGGGTTGGTTCTGGTATTCATAGGAGCGCCATGCAGAGCGGATCAGGCTCTCGGGGTCTTTCCACGAGCCTCCGCGCACGCTCTTCTTCTTCAATCGGTAGGGGTCCTCCTTAGCGGCGTTGTAGCGCAGCTCAGGGTTCATGTCCGACATCGCCTCCACACCCGCTTCGGTATAGACCGTCGAGGTCCATTCGGCAACGTTACCGGCCATGTCGTACAGGCCGTTGCTATTGGCCGAGAAGATGCCGCACTTCGAGGTGATGAGCGAGCCGTCCTTGGTGTAGTTGCCGCGGTCGGGCTTGAAGTTGGCGTAGAAGCAGCCCTTGTCGCTCTTCACGTCCTTGGCTTCCCACGGGAACGGGTTGCCGTCCTTGCCGCGCGCGGCGTACTCCCATTCGATCTCCGTCGGCAGACGGTAGGGCTGGATTTCTGCACCGGCTGCGCCGAGGCCCTTCAGCAGGTACGACGTGCGCCAGCGGCAGAACGCCTCGGCCTGCTCCCATGACACGCCCACCACGGGGTAGTCGTCGTAGGCCGGGTTGGAGAAGTACAGCCGCATATAGCGCTCGTTCTCGGCATTGCGGAAGTCATTGATCCAGCAAGTCGTGTCGGGGTAGATGTTCACGATGTAGGTGTTCACGAAATCCCACGGTCCGGACAACGGGCGCGTGATGGTCTGACGCACCACCTTGCCCTCGTCGTCGATGTACGCCGTGTCCTTCGAGATCATCACGTCGGCCTCCGAGAAGTCATGGTCGGTGTTCAGGTCGCGTTTCTCCAGCGAGGACACGCCGATGCCGTTGTCGCGCTCGTTCTTCAGACGGTGCTTGCGCAGCGCTGCGGCGGCATAGTCATAGACCTCGTAGCGGTAGTTCATCTGGCTGGCGTCCAGCATCTTCGTGCCGTCGAAGGGATGGGTGACATAGACGCTCTCGATGGCGCGTTGCTCATCCTCGTTGGCCTTGCGCCAGGGGATGTTCTTGTTCCAGTTGAGATGCGGCGTGATGGGGTTGCCCTCCTTGTCCTCCTCGATCTTGTACGTCTCGTCGCCGCCGAAGGCAGGGTCGGCCAGACGCTCGCGGATGATGCTGTCGCGCACCCACATCACGAACTGGCGGTACTTGGCGTTGCTGACCTCCGTCTGGTCCATCCAGAAGCCATCGACACTGATGTCGCGCACCGGGAAACCGGCGCCCCACAGCGTGTCGCCCTCCTCGATACCTACGCGCAGCGAGCCCTTCGGCACAGCCACCATTCCGTAGGGAGCCGCCTCGGCAAACGACGTGCCGCGCACGCCCGTGATCTCGCCGCCCGTGGCCATCGCGTTGGAGCGCGAGCCGGCACAGGACGCAAAGCCACACGAGATAATAAATAATAAAGAATAAATGATAAATAATAGTTTGCGCTGAGGCTTCCATGCCTCGCGCGGACTAATTATTGATTTCATATTCTGTATAAAAACTTTCATCGTGTATCTTATTTATTATTTATCATTTATTATTTCTTATTTATTATTTTTCATCTCTCATTTCTCATCTCCCCCTCATAGGATCCTCACGCTCTGGTGCCGGTTCTTGCCCTTCTTGAACAAGTCCAGGTTCGTGGTGTAGCCCAGGCTGATCTCATGCGTGCCGTTGAGGGCGCCGATGCCGCCCGTGTAGATCTCGTAGCAGTAGCCCAGCTGGATGCCGTGGAGGTCGCCGCCCACGAAGACCGATGCCGAGATGGTCGGGCTGTAGCCCACGCCAGCGTACATCTTCAGCTTGGAGCTGTTGTACATGATGCGCGCCGTGATATCGCCACGCCAGGCGGTCAGGTCGGTGCGCACGATGGCAGAGGTCTGCATTGATAATAACGGATTTCGGAAGCGAATATTGTATCCACCCGTCAAATAAAATACTTGAGGGACTTCATATTCATTGACTTTTGCCTCACCCAGCTCCACCGTGGGCGCCAGCGCGTGCATCACCGAGAAACCCGCGTACCACCGTTTGCCGTCGTAGCGGATGCCCGCGTCAAGGTCGAAGGAAGTGCCGTCGGCCTCTGACGTCGGAAACGCCTCGTCGCCAGACTCCTCAAGGTCCAGACCCGACCCGTCGAACGTCTCCGCGAGCAGCGCAGCGCGCACGCCGGCACTCAGCCGACCGCCCCACAGCTTCTGGTGGTAGGCATACTGGATGTAGAACTTCTTGTGCTCGAACAGACCGATCTTGTCGTTCACGAAACCCGCACCCACGCCGTGCGCCGGGCTGATCATCCAGAGCGGCAGGTCCGCCGTGATGATCATCGTCGCTGGAGCGTGCTCATATCCCACCAGCTGCATGGCGTAGCCGCCCTGCACGTCGATCTGACCCTTCAGACCCGAAGCAGCAGGATTATAAAACGATTGCAGCGCCCAATAATGATTGAACGCAGCATCGTATTGAGCGCGCATCGAAGCGCTGAACCCAACCGTCAGTAGCAGAAAGAGCCTGAGCCTTTTCAATTTCGCTTCTACCTCATGTCGTGGGGTGGTTGGGATACCCGGATTCGAACCAGGAAAAACAGAACCAAAACCTGTTGTGTTACCATTACACCATATCCCAATCCTAAGGCCTTTGTCTCCAAAAGCGCCGCAAAGGTAATAACAATTTTCCAATACCCCCGCACATTTTCCCAAATATTTTTCAAATCACGCAAAAATTGCCTCGCCCTCCACCGCCCCTCCGCCATCCTCCGCCACCCTCCACCTATCCTCCACCGCCCTTCACCTATCCTCCACCTATCCTCCACCGTCCTTAGCCTTTCTCAATCATCCCTCAATCCGTCGAGCCATTGAACGAGCGCTGCAAAGCCCCTTCATGCAGGGCCTCTAACTTCAGATGCAAAGCTGCATCCGAGTTCCACGCATGGAACTCCCTCGAAGCTCGCGAGGTGTGAGGCGTAAGCTCGCGAGGTTAAGTGCATAAGCTCGCGAGCTTATGGGCGAAAGCACGCGAGCTTAAAGACGTAAGCTCGCAGGGTGTCGGGCGAAAGTCCACGGGGTGAAGAGAAAGAGCTCATGAGATGAAGGCTAATAACAGGACAGGTTCCTGTTTGAAACAGAGCAGGTCCCTGGTTGAAACTGGACAGGTTTCTGTTAAAATCTAGCGCGAACCCGACATCAGCCAAGGCGAGCAGAGCATCGTCAACGATGCCCTCACCCTCGGCCACCGCCTCATCCGGCTCCAGCATGAAGGCATGTCAGACCTCTACGCCCCCTCCGAGCGCTTCGTAGCCCCGACCGCCCGCGGCCAGATCCTCTTCCTCGCCCCCTGGCCCAACCAACCCCAGTCCGTCCACCCCACCAAAAGCCGCTTCGAACTCCTCAACGCCATCTGCCGCGTCCTCTGCGTCCTCCACCCCTCCCCCCAATAATCCTCCCTCCCCCTCCCCCTTTCCCTCCCGCCCCTGCCCTCCTTCCCCCTCGCCCGGCCCTCCCTTTGCCCTCCTTCCCCCTCGCCCTGCCCTCCCTTTGCCCTCCTTCTCTCCCCCCTTGCCCCGTTTCCGGCGGTCCGTCCGCCGGAGCAATCCCCCCCCGCAGAAAGCAGATGTCCCGCGCTTCGCAGCGCAGGACACCAAAATTCTAACAATAATAACTAACAACCAGGAGAAACGACCCCTGGTGCGGGGTATGACCGCCCGGCGACAAGGCTGACGCCGGGCGGCGGTGTGGAGTGTGATGACTTACCAGATGTCCCAGTCGCTGGACTCTTTGGTATCCATACCTTTATCAGGGTCTGCGGGTCCGTCGCTTGTGCCAGGCCCACTGACAGCCATCATGTTTTCTACATTCAGTTTCAAAACATTGACGGCCGGAATGATATATGCTTTCTTATTCATAGTTGTCTGATACGTTTAATAATTAATGTTTAATTCTTGAAGTTTCAAGCGAACAAGTTCGAGCGCGTGGCTTCATTCATGGTCGTTCATGAATTTTTCTCTTACTTCACGAGGACTTTCTTGCCGTTGATGATGTTCACGCCCTTCTGAACCTTGCTCATGCGTTGGCCTGCGAGGTTGTAGATCTGGGCATTGTCCATTATCAATTGTCCATTGTCCATTGAGCTCACGCCTGTTGCTGTGTCGTCGAAGTTGAGGAAGAAGGCCTTGGCTTCACCACCTGTTGCAGGTACATTCACGGTAAGGAATGCCTTATAGGCGGTAGCCGTGAAGTCTGCATCGACCTTGTAGAAAGCCTGCACATCATCTTGCGTCTGGAGCACGTAGCGGAGAGCACCCGCATTCTCTGCCGTCGCAGCGACGCTGGCAGCAATAGTCTGTGCAGTATAGACCCCAGTTAGGAGCCCCGTTGTGTATTGATCAGCGGTAGCAGTACCCCAGCCTGTGAGAGCCTTGCTGAAGTCTGTGTCATTGCTATTCTTCACCAAATACGGTGTATTGGTTTCGGGCGTAGCAACAGTTTCCATCTGTACATTGTTCGTCTCCTCATTGATTTCTGCACAGCTGTAGAAGGTAATACCGTCGAAGCCTGTGCTCACATCAGGAGTGAACGGGAAGATGACGGTGCCAAACTTGCCAGCCTTTGCAGATACGGTAACGTTGGCTTGAGAGGCCTCGGCGATGGTGAAGTCCTTCATGTCAATACTGGTATCAGTATAGAGTGACCCTTCGTCCTGGCAATCAATATAATTATCTACGTTATCATAAACGGTATTGACAATATTGAAGACATTAGCAGTAGAGGTAGCAACAATCTTGAACTCACCCTTAGCAGAGGCATCGGTTGTACCCTGAATCTGCTGAGTGGCCCATCCAGCAGCACTGTTGTTCAGTGAACCATAGGTCAGATAAACGGTTCCCTCAGGACGAACAGCACTGATGTTGTAGGTGTTTCCGCTAACTTGTGTGAAGATATAGGCACCGGCAACATGGGCTGCGGGTGATGCACTAGCTGCGAAACCATAGCCAGTTTTATTGTTGTTACTTGTATTCCCTAGAGTAACAACCACAGCATTTCCTTCTTTGTCATGATTGGAGGTAGCTACTTTCAGATAATAGCGCGTGTCAGCAGGAGTGTTCAGCGTTGTTCCTTCGTATGCAGTGACAGCTGTGCCCAATGCAGATACAGCGGAGGCTACTGCGCTTGCTGTGGCATTTACGTTGTCATAGACGGCCTGTGCATCAGAAATGGCATTTGCAAGTGCTGTACCTGCGCTGGTTGGGATCTGGAATACACCAGTTCCTTCGTTCGCCGCTTTGCGAGCAGCTGTTGCTGTGTTGATAGCGCTTTCCAGAGCGCTCTTGTCTGCAACAATTGTGGAGGTTACTGTGACATCAAAAGCAGGCATCTGGAAAGTGTAAACGTTGGTTGAAGGATTAGCTACATCGATGTTCACAACATTGTCTTCGTCATCAGTATATGAAACGCTTACATTGCTCACGGAGCAGTTCTCATCGGGTGTATAAGTCAAAGTCACAGTCTTCAGAGCCTTTGCAGATGTAGCCGTCTCGCCATCAACAGTCACTGCAACAGTACCATTAGCCACGGAACCTGTTGTGATGTCATAGGTGGTATTGTCGGTATATTCTTTGTAAAGCTTCACATAGCCGATACCCATCCAGCGGAAAGTGTTACCCGTCAACGGCTTCAGACCAATCTTGACATTCTGCTTTGCATCATTGATAAATGAGATGCTGGCAGCAGTCAGTGTCTCAGCGGACACAAGTGAGCCCTGTGTATCGTTGGCATAGAAGTAAACTGCACTGGTGGTTGCATTTTCGTAACCATTAGCTGCGGCCAAAGCATAGCAATTAATGGTATATGTACCTTCAGGAAGATTCTCAACGGTGTTATAGAGAGCAAACACATTATTTGCCTTTGGCGTTGCCGACCAATACTCAAAGAAGGCATCACCTTCTGAACATGCAACGCCTGCACTATGCTGTACATATTTATTCCCGTCTGGTTGGTCAGAAGACCATCCATCCACATCGTCAGCAGGAGTCCAACTTGCAAAATCCGTCAAGTCCGGATTTACAACCATAAACGTCAAATCGAAGCGGTTACCCGAAGTCGGGTCGGCAGCACCTACATAAGTAACCATGGCAGCCTTCAGAGTAGCGGTTGCTGTTGCGAGATCAGAGGCTGTGGTAGCAGCCTCGGCTGCTGTTTTTTGAGCAGAAATAACACCTGCAAGCGTTGAATTAGCCTCGCTGTTATTATTGGCGACAGCTACAAGAGAATTAGCAAGTCCCTTCATTTCGAGCCAAGCAGTATAACTGGGCTTCAGCAAATCAGCAGCAGCATACAAGGCCTGCACATCGTCGATGGCAGCAAGGAGTTCATCAACATCTGAGTAAGTCTGGTTCTTGGCATTGACATCACTGACTAGCTGATTGTAAGCAGCGGTAGGGATTGTGCCCTCATAGTTGGAAACTTGTCCACAAAGAGTGGTCAAAGCAGCAGCTACGTCGCCACAGAATTGCAATCTGAAATTATCGAAGTGAATCCAGTTAGCTGTACCCTCAGCAGTCTTACCGGCAGTGATTGTCAGGTCTTCGTTTTCTGCAAGAACGTAACCTACCGTATAATCCTTATCCTCTGTCCAACTGGCGGTCTTGCCATTCAGGTCGACGTATGTTCCGTTGCCACCCAGATTAGCAGTCAGCTTGTAATAACCTGCTGGGAGATTGGAAAGCGTTTGTGACATACTGCGGGCAGTCAATGCACCACTCGCCTGCCACTTCTCAGCATAATAACCACCAACCTTGAATGACTGGGAATTGCTCTGCGTACCAAAAGCACCACTTTCGGAGAGTGTCCATCCAGTCATGTCACGATATTCAAAGCCCGGATTTGTGATGTAGCCCGTCACGTCAAAGGGAGCGTCCATCGCGGCTTCAATGTCGTTGTTAATCAGCTCGAACATACCAAGAATCATCCATGATTTGGTGATGGAAGTGTTGAACGTACCATAGACACCAATCTCAATCTCAGTGTTGTCGGCATCGATAGTGAAATCGAGCGTGTTGCGGTACATCTTCGAGTCGAAGGCATTGGCACCCTCGGCTTGGCTGTTGGCATAACCAGCTGCTGTAATACTTCCAAGTGTTTTTACGAGAACCTGATTGTCACCAGCTTTCAGATAAGCACGTGATGTCGAAGCATCTGTGTCAGCATTTTGCCCCTCACGGAAGAATGAATAGTTGACAAGTGTGTAGTGACCTGCAGGAAGAGTAATCTTCTGCGTGAGGCTATAATTGCTCTTTTCAACGGAGCTCCATCCCTCATAGCACTCAGCTGCATATCCGGTAGTGTTATTACCCTGAACAGGAGTGTTGAAGTTTACATTCGTCCAGCCATTCAGACTTGACAGCGTAGCGTTCGTGATGTACTGAGAAGTGACATCTTTCTGTGCCCACGAACCGACCGTGCACAATAATGCCACGGTCATCGAAAGTAATTTTCGTTTCATTGTTTGTTAATAGAGTTAGTTGTTATCTTATGTTCGATTAGTTTAGCAATCAGAATAAGAGGGTTACTCGGTGTGTGATTCAGCGAGTCGTTGCCAAACTTACGGGCATAAGAAAAGCGCAGACCCAACCATATCTCGGTCAGGCCTACCACAGCCTCTAAACGTTACGGAGAGTCCACGCTTTATGCGTAACTCTAATACGTTTAGCTTTGCTCGTAGAATCTCTTTTCGAGGTGGTAGTTCGACCGAGAATTTGAGCAAATAAAGTATGTGCAAACTGCCCATTGCGGACAAAATGCGGGACAAAAGTATGGATTATCTGTGAAAGCACAAAGGAATTTCGGTACTTTTTCGTCTTACACCACGAATTTCGTGAAAATAACGTCGTCACATTTTTGCCGTTTTCTTTTGTGAGAAGGGAAGAAAGTGCTAACTTTGCAGCGCCAAGACGGAAGAAGACTGTCTGGTCTCGCGCGCGTACATTATTATATATTATATACACTATGCCGAACAACAACGAACAACAGAAACAGGGACAGGTGCAGGTGAACATGACGCCTGAAGTGGAGAAGGGTGTCTATTCGAACCTGACGATCATGGGCTTCACGCCCACAGAGTTTATCATGGACTTCGTGTTCCATCACCCCGGTATGCCACGTGCCAACGTGCAGAGTAGGGTAGTGATGTCACCCGTGCAGGCGAAGCGGCTGATGCGCCTGCTGGAACAGAACATGGCGAACTACGAAAAAGCCAACGGTGTCATCCCTCTGCCAGAGGATGCGAAGCCGCAAGGACCTATCTCGCCGTTCAAAGTCAACTGAAAGGACGCGAAAAGGTGTACTTTGACACCCTAAATGGTACCGCTTTTAGTTAAATCTTCTTAAATATCATCGAATTTGACCTTCTTTGGTGCCCTCGGAGTGATTTTCTGGCTCCGAGGGCATTGTCGTATGGGGATTTTTACCTACCTTTGCAGCCCGAATGGGCATAGTATGCCCGTTTGTAGTGTGCTTTGGCGCACGAAAGACCTTGATAATTACACAATAATATAATAATTTAAAAACAACAAACAATGCCAACAATCCAACAACTTGTGCGGAAAGGTCGCAAGGTGCTTGTAGATAAGAGCAAGAGCCCTGCTCTGGACAGCTGCCCTCAGCGTCGCGGTGTCTGTGTTCGCGTCTATACCACCACACCTAAGAAACCTAACTCCGCCATGCGTAAGGTCGCGCGTGTGCGCCTTACCAACACAAAGGAAGTCAACAGCTACATCCCCGGAGAGGGTCACAACCTGCAGGAGCACAGCATCGTGCTGGTGCGCGGTGGTCGTGTGAAGGATCTCCCCGGTGTACGTTATCACATCGTCCGCGGCACGCTCGATACGGCTGGTGTTGCCAACCGCACACAGCGTCGCTCCAAGTACGGTGCTAAGCGTCCGAAGGCTTCCAAGAAATAATTATCAACGTTTTGTGTTGTAGAAACGCGGTTGAGTAAATGCTGCAAGGGTTCCTCGCGACGAGGACGGCGGCGTTGAAGAACAGACGAATACAGCCAAACAAATAAAATCACACAAAACAATGCGTAAAGCAAAACCAAAGAAAAGACTGGTCCTTCCCGATCCCGTGTATGGCGACGTGAAGGTGTCGAAGTTCGTCAATCACTTGATGTATGACGGCAAGAAGAGCATCTCCTATCGTATCTTCTATGATGCTCTCGAAATCGTAAAGAACAAGATGCAGAACGAGGAGAAGAGCTCCCTCGAGATCTGGAAGGAAGCCCTCCAGAAGGTTACCCCGCAGGTGGAGGTTAAGAGCCGCCGCATCGGTGGTGCCACGTTCCAGGTGCCTACGGAGATCCGTCCCAGCCGTAAGGAGAGTGTCTCGATGAAGAACCTCATCCAGTATGCCCGCAAGCGTGGTGGCAAGACCATGGCCGACAAGCTCGCTGCTGAGATCATGGATGCCTACAACGAGCAAGGTGGTGCCTTCAAGCGTAAGGAGGACATGCACCGCATGGCTGAGGCTAACCGTGCATTCGCGCACTTCCGCTTCTAGTAATTCATAATGCACAATTCATAATTCACAATGAATAAAAGGTAGTTCATAGTTCAATTTCATAATAAGTAGCGTAAGGTAACGCTTCGCGAAATTACGAATTAAGAATTATGAATTATGAATTAAACTCAATATGGCAAAACAAGATTTGCATTTGACCCGTAATATCGGCATCATGGCTCACATTGATGCTGGTAAGACCACTACGTCTGAGCGTATCCTCTTCTACACGGGTCTGACACATAAGATCGGTGAGGTGCACGACGGCGCTGCCACCATGGACTGGATGGCCCAGGAGCAGGAGCGCGGTATCACTATCACCTCCGCTGCCACTACCACGTTCTGGAACTGGAACGGCAACAAGTACAAGATCAACCTGATTGACACCCCGGGACACGTCGATTTCACCGCCGAGGTGGAGCGTTCGCTGCGTGTGCTGGACGGCGCCGTGGCTGCCTACTGTGCAGTAGGCGGCGTGGAGCCCCAGTCCGAGACCGTGTGGCGTCAGGCTGACAAGTACAATGTTCCCCGCATCGGCTACGTCAACAAGATGGACCGTAGCGGTGCCGACTTCTTCGAGGTCGTGCGTCAGATGAAGGATGTGCTGGGCGCTAAGGCAGTGCCCGTGGTCATCCCCATCGGTGCTGAGGAGAACTTCAAGGGCGTCGTGGATCTCATCAAGATGAAGGCCATCCTGTGGCACGATGAGACGATGGGCGCCGAGTACAGCGTCGAGGAAATCCCCGCAGACCTGGTCGATGAGGCTCAGGAGTGGCGTGACAAGATGCTGGAGACCGTCGCCGAGTACGACGAGGCTCTCATGGAGAAGTTCTTCGACGATCCCGCCAGCATCACCGAGGAGGAGATCCTCGCCGGTCTGCGCGCTGCCACCGTCAGCATGGAGATTACGCCGATGCTCTGCGGCTCCTCGTTTAAGAACAAGGGCGTGCAGACGCTGCTCGACTATGTCTGCGCCTTCCTGCCCAGCCCGCTGGACACGCCGAACGTCGTGGGTACCAACCCCGACAGTGGCGAAGAGGAAGACCGCAAGCCCAGCGAGGACGAGAAGACCAGTGCGCTGGCCTTCAAGATTGCTACCGACCCGTATGTGGGCCGCCTGACCTTCATCCGCGTCTATTCCGGTAAGGTGGAGGCTGGCAGCTACATCTACAACACCCGTTCCGGCAAGAAGGAGCGTGTGAGCCGTCTGTTCCAGATGCACTCTAACCACCAGAACCCCGTAGAGGTGATTGGTGCTGGTGACATCGGCGCAGGCGTAGGCTTCAAGGATATCCGCACTGGTGACACCCTCTGCGATGAGGATGCACCCATCGTGCTGGAGTCTATGGACTTCCCCGATCCCGTGATCGGTATCGCCGTGGAGCCCAAGACGCAGAAGGACCTCGACAAGCTCAGCAATGGCCTCGCCAAGCTGGCCGAGGAGGATCCCACCTTCACTGTCCGCACCGACGAGCAGAGCGGCCAGACCGTCATCAGCGGTATGGGCGAGCTGCACCTCGACATCATCATCGACCGTCTGAAGCGCGAGTTCAAGGTGGAGTGCAACCAGGGTAAGCCTCAGGTGAACTACAAGGAAGCCATCACCAAGACTGTCAACCTCCGCGAGGTCTATAAGAAGCAGTCCGGTGGTCGCGGTAAGTTCGCTGACATCATCGTCAACGTAGGTCCTGTGGATGACGACTTTGAAGGCACTGGCCTGCAGTTCATCAACAGCGTGACCGGCGGTAACATCCCCAAGGAGTTCATCCCTGCTGTGCAGAAGGGCTTCGAGAGCGCCATGAAGAACGGTGTCCTCGGCGGTTTCCCCATGGACAGCCTGAAGGTGGATCTGCTGGATGGTTCCTTCCACCCCGTTGACTCCGACCAGCTCTCCTTCGAGATCTGCGCCATCCAGGCTTACAAGAACGCCTGCTCGCAGGCTAAGCCCGTGCTGATGGAGCCCATCATGAAGCTCGAGGTGGTGACACCCGAGGAGAACATGGGTGACGTCATCGGCGACCTCAACAAGCGTCGCGGACAGGTCGAGGGCATGGATACCAGCCGCAGTGGTGCCCGCATCGTCAAGGCAATGGTGCCCCTGAGTGAGATGTTCGGCTATGTGACGGCACTGCGTACCATCACCTCCGGCCGTGCTACCTCCAGCATGACCTACGATCACCACGCTCCCGTCTCCAGCAGCATCGCCAAGAGTGTGCTTGAGGAGATCAAGGGCCGTGTCGATCTGGTGTAAAAGACCCCATCCCCGACCCCTCCCGTGAAGGGAGGGGAGAGGGCTACGGTCAAGCAAATGACTCTTTGGCCGTCAGTCCTCAAAAGAATCAAATCGTAAATCGTAACATCATTAAATCGTAACATCAAATCATGAGTCAGAAAATCAGAATCAAGCTGAAGTCCTACGACCACAACCTCGTCGATAAGTCGGCCGAGAAGATCGTGAAGACCGTGAAGGCTACGGGTGCTATCGTGAGCGGTCCTATCCCCCTCCCCACCCACAAGCGCATCTTCACCGTGAACCGTTCCACCTTCGTCAACAAGAAGGCCCGTGAACAATTCCAGCTCAGCAGCTACAAGCGCCTCATCGACATCTACTCGAGCACTGCTCAGACCGTGGATGCACTGATGAAGCTCGAGTTGCCCAGCGGCGTGGAAGTAGAGATTAAGGTGTAAGACGGAATGTCTATAGCAATAAGTAATCTTTAAATAGACGAATCATTAAATTATTAAATTACTGAAATGCCAGGATTATTAGGAAAGAAAATCGGAATGACTTCCGTTTTCAGTGCCGACGGCAAGAACGTGCCGTGCACTGTTATCGAATTAGGTCCTTGCGTAGTTACCCAGGTGAAGAGCGTCGAGAAGGACGGCTATGCAGCCGTGCAGCTCGGCTTCGAGGAGGCTAAGGAGAAGAACACCACTAAGCCCATGCTCGGACACTTCGCCAAGAGCGGTACAACACCCAAGCGCCACTTGGCCGAGTTCACAGGTTTCGAAGGCGACATCAACCTCGGTGACACCATCACCGTTGACCTGTTCGCTGACGCCACTTACGTCGATGTGATTGGCACAAGTAAAGGTAAAGGTTTCCAGGGCGTCGTGAAGCGCCACGGTTTCGGCGGCGTAGGCCAGACCACCCACGGTCAGGACGACCGCGCCCGCAAGCCGGGTTCCATCGGTGCCTGTTCCTATCCCGCCAAGGTCTTCAAGGGCCTGCGCATGGGCGGTCAGATGGGCAATGCCCGTGTGACTACGCACAACCTGCAAGTGTTAAAGGTGATCCCCGAGCACAACCTGCTCCTCATCAAGGGCAGTATCCCGGGTTTCAAAGGTTCAATCGTTAGCGTTATTAAGTAAGATGGAAGTCAGTGTATTGAATATCAAGGGTCAGGACACCGGTCGCAAGGTGGTCCTCGATGATGCTATCTATGGCATTGAACCCAACGACCACGCAATCTATCTCGATGTCAAGCTCTTCCTCGCTAACCAGCGTCAGGGCACTGCCAAGGCCAAGGAGCGCTCCGAGGTAAGCGGTTCCACCCGCAAGCTCGGTCGCCAGAAGGGCGGCGGCGGCGCACGTCGTGGTGACATCAACTCCCCCGTGCTCGTAGGCGGTGGCCGTGTGTTCGGTCCCCAGCCCCGCGACTATGGCTTCAAGCTCAACAAGAAACTCCGTCGTCTGGCCCGTAAGAGCGCCCTTGCCTACAAGGCACAGGAGAACGCCATCGTGGTCGTCGAGGACTTCACTTTTGAGGCTCCGAAGACTAAAAACTTCGTCGAAGTCATAAATAATCTTAAAGTTGACGGCAAAAAGGCCCTCTTCGTTTTGCCGGGTACAGATAAAGCCGTATATTTGTCGGCTCGAAATATCGAGCGCGTCAATGTGATGGCGGCTTCTGCACTGAACACCTACAAGGTGCTCGATGCAGATGTGCTTGTGCTCACAGAGGGTGCTCTCGGCGTTGTCGGCGAAAATCTTAACAAGTAAAGGACAAGACAGTCATGGGATATATCATCAAACCCCTGGTCACTGAGAAGATGACCAACATCACGGAGAAGCAGAACAAGTTCGGCTTCATCGTCCGTCCTGAGGCCAACAAGGTCGAGATCAAGAACGAGGTAGAGGCTCTCTACAACGTCAGCGTCGTAGGCATCAGCACCTCCCGCTATGCCGGCAAGAACAAGACCCGCTATACGAAGGCCGGCCTGATTAAGGGCCGCACCAATGCCTTCAAGAAGGCTATCGTCACTCTCAAGGAGGGCGAGACAATCGATTTCTACAGTAACATTTAAGCAAAGAGATGGCAGTACGTAAATTAAAGCCCACAACACCGGGCCAAAGACACAAGATTATAGGTACGTTCGAAGAGATTACTGCATCTGTACCTGAGAAGTCTCTCACTTACGGCAAGCGCAGCACCGGCGGCCGTAACAACACCGGTAAGATGACCGTCCGCTACATGGGTGGCGGTCACAAGCGTAAGTTCCGCTTCATCGATTTCAAGCGAGAGAAAGATGGTGTTCCCGCAGTCGTGAAGACTATTGAGTACGATCCGAACCGTTCGGCTCGCATCGCTCTGCTCTTCTACGCTGACGGCGAAAAACGTTATATCATTGCTCCCAACGGTCTGAAGGTCGGCCAGACAGTGATGTCCGGCGCCGAGGCAGCTCCCGAGGTCGGCAACGCACTCCCCCTGCAGAACATCCCCGTCGGTACGGTGATCCACAACATCGAGCTCCGTCCGGGTCAGGGTGCCCTGCTCGTGCGCTCCGCTGGTAACTTCGCGCAGCTGACGTCCCGCGAGGACCGCTACTGCGTCATCAAGCTCCCTTCGGGCGAGACGCGTAAGATCCTGAGCGCTTGCAAGGCTACCATCGGTAGCGTAGGCAACAGCGACCATGCCCTGGAGGCTTCCGGCAAGGCCGGTCGCAGCCGCTGGCTCGGCCGTCGCCCGCACAACCGTGGTGTCGTCATGAACCCCCACGATCACCCGATGGGTGGTGGTGAAGGTCGCCAGAGCGGTGGACATCCGCGTTCACGTAAGGGCCTCTATGCTAAGGGTCTCAAGACGCGTGCACCGAAGAAGCAGTCTAGCAAGTACATCATTGAAAGAGCCAACAAGAAGTAATTACCGTTAACGAAGAAAACATTATGAGTCGTTCACTTAAGAAAGGTCCATACATCGCAGTAAGCCTTGAGAAGAAGGTGCTCGCCATGAACGAGAGCGGCAAGAAGAACGTCGTGAAGACTTGGGCTCGTGCTTCAATGATCAGCCCCGACTTCGTCGGCCACACGATTGCCGTCCACAACGGAAACAAGTTCATTCCTGTGTATGTCACTGAGAACATGGTCGGTCACAAGCTGGGTGAGTTCGCTCCCACCCGCAAGTTCGGCGGCCACGCTGGTCAGAAGAAGAAGTAAGCAGGACCTCTGATTCACAAATCGAATAATATAGAGTAATCATATAATGGGAAAAAGAAAAAGACTTGCAGCTGAAGCAAGAAAGGCTGCACAGAAGACCCAGTACTTTGCCAAGGCCAAGAGCGTACCCTCCTCACCCCGGAAGATGCGTTATGTGGTGGATTTGATCCGCGGCATGGAGGTCAACCGCGCTTTGGCTACCCTGCACTTCAACAAGAAGGCCGCAGCTGCCGACGTGGAGAAGCTCCTGCGCTCGGCCATTGCCAACTGGGAACAGAAGAACGATCGCAAGGCCGAGGACGGCGAGCTGATTGTCTCGAGAGTATTTGTCGATGAGGGCGCTACCCTCAAGCGTATGCGTCCCGCACCCCAAGGTCGTGGCTACCGCATCCGCAAGCGCAGCAACCACGTCACATTGTTCGTTGACACTAAAACTAATGATTAATCAGTAACAGTATGGGACAGAAAGTTAATCCTATCAGCAACCGTCTCGGCATCGTCCGCGGTTGGGATTCCAATTGGTATGGTGGCAAGAACTTCGGCGATTCCATCCTTGAGGACAGCAAAATCCGCAAGTACCTCATGGCTCGCCTGGGTGATGCCAGCATCTCCCGCATTGTCATTGAACGCACGCTGAAGCTCGTGACCATCACGATCTGCACGTCGCGTCCTGGTGTTATCATTGGCAAAGGTGGCGAGAAGGTAGATGCTCTGAAGAGAGAGCTCAAGAAGATTACAGACAAGGAGATCCAGCTCAACATCTTTGAGGTGAAGAAACCCGATCTCGATGCCAACATCGTAGGCGCCAACATCGCCAAGCAGGTGGAGGGCAAGATTGCCTATCGTCGTGCCATCAAGATGGCTATCGGCAACACCATGCGTGCCGGTGCCGAGGGCATCAAGGTGCTCATCTCCGGCCGTCTGAACGGCGCTGAGATCGCCCGCTCCGAGATGTTCAAGGAAGGCCGCACGCCGTTGCACACCTTCCGCGCAGACATCGACTACTGCCAGACAGAGGCTCTCACGAAGGTGGGCCTGCTCGGCATCAAGGTGTGGATCTGCCGCGGCGAGGTATATGGCAAGAAGGATCTCGCTCCTAACTTCGCTCAGCAGAAGGAGACCGGCCGCTTCGGCGGTAACGACCGTGGCGGTCGTCGTGGTCCCCGCCGTCCGCGCAACAACAATCGTTAAACAACAGAAAGAACGTAATTATGTTACAGCCGAAAAGAACTAAATATAGAAGACCGCAAAAGGGCCGTTGCAAGGGCAATGCCCAGCGCGGCAACCAGCTTGCTTTCGGATCGTTCGGTATCAAGAGCTTGGATACGCACTGGATCACGGCACGCCAGATTGAAGCTGCCCGTGTGGCCGTGACGCGCTACATGCAGCGTGAGGGTCAGGTGTGGATCCGCATCTTCCCGGACAAGCCCATCACCAAGAAGCCTGCTGACGTACGTATGGGTAAAGGTAAGGGTGATCCCGTAGGCTACGTGTTCCCCATCACACCCGGACGTATCATCTTCGAGGTCGAAGGTGTACCCTATGAGACAGCCAAAGAAGCCCTGCGCCTCGCCGCACAGAAGCTTCCCGTGACTACAAAGTTCATTGTTAGACGAGATTACGACAAAAACGCTTGATTATGAAGACAGCAGAAGTAAGAGCCCTCTCCGTTGAGGAGCTCGCTGAGAAAATCGAAACGGCAAAGGCACAGTACAACCAGACGTTGCTCAACCATGCCGTCTCTCCTCTGGAGAATCCTTCTGAAATCAAGAAGGCACGTCGTGACATCGCACGCATGATGACTATTCTCACGGAGAAAAAGAATGCTAATCAATAATGGTCTTAGACATGGAAGTTAGAAACTTAAGAAAGACAAGAACAGGTGTTGTCGTCAGCGACAAGATGGATAAGACCATTGTAGTGGCTGCCAAGTACAAGGAAAGACACCCGATCTATGGTAAGTTCGTCCAGAAGACGAAGAAGTACCATGCTCACGACGAGAAGAACGACTGCCACAAAGGCGACACCGTCCTCATCATGGAGACTCGTCCCCTGAGCAAAACCAAGAGATGGAGAGTAGTAGAAATCGTAGAAAGAGCTAAGTAATTATGATACAGGCAGAATCTAGATTAGTCGTTGCAGACAACAGCGGTGCCAAGGAGTGCCTCTGCATCCGTGTGCTGGGTGGCACCAAGCGTCGCTATGCAACCGTGGGGGACGTCATCGTCGTCTCTGTGAAGAGCGTCATCCCCTCCAGTGATATTAAAAAGGGTGCTGTGTCGAAAGCTTTGATCGTCCGTACAAGCAAGGAAGTCCGTCGTGCAGACGGTTCCTACATCCGCTTCGACGACAACGCTTGCGTACTGTTGAACAATGCTGGTGAACTTCGCGGTAGCCGTATCTTCGGCCCTGTGGCCCGTGAGCTGCGTGCTGCCAATATGAAGGTGGTATCACTCGCACCCGAGGTTCTTTAATCATCTAAAGATTCAATTACAGTAATGGCAAAGTTACATATCAAGAAAGGCGACACCGTGCAGATCCTCGCTGGCAACAGCAAGGGCCAGACAGGTAAGGTGCTGAAGGTGTTCGTCAAGGAGCAGAAGGCGATCGTGGAGGGCCAGAACATGGTCTCCAAGAGCCAGAAGCCCAGCGCCAAGAACCCTCAGGGTGGCATCGTGAAGCAGGAAGCCCCCATCCACATCTCCAACCTGAATGTGGTGGATCCCAAGTCTGGGAAGGCAACCCGCATTGGACGTAAGTTGAACGCAGAGGGCAAGCTTGTCCGTTATGCAAAAAAATCAGGAGAGGAGATTAAGTAATGGCAAATACAGCAAGACTGAAGCAGGAATATACAGAACGTATTGCTCCCGCATTGAAAGAGAAGTTCGGCTATACCTCTGCTATGCAGATTCCCGTCCTGAAGAAGATCGTCATCAATCAGGGCCTCGGTATCGCTACCGCCGACAAGAAGATCATCGAAGTGGCTATCAACGAGCTCACGGCCATCACTGGCCAGAAGGCTGTTGCTACCATCTCCAAGAAGGACGTGGCTAACTTCAAGCTCCGTAAGAAGATGCCCATCGGCGTCATGGTTACCCTGCGCCGCGAGCGTATGTACGAGTTCCTCGAGAAGCTCGTGAAGGTGGCTCTGCCCCGTATCCGTGACTTCAAGGGTATCGAAAGCAAGCTCGACGGCCGTGGCAACTACACCCTCGGCATCCAGGAGCAGATCATCTTCCCCGAGATCAACATCGATGCCATCGATCGTATCGTCGGTATGAACATCACTTTCGTCACGACCGCTCAGACCGACGAGGAGGGCTTCGCCCTGCTCAAGGAGTTCGGCCTTCCCTTCAAAAACGCTAAAGACTAAAGAGATATGGCAAAAGAATCAATGAAGGCCCGCGAGGTCAAGCGCGCCAAGCTCGTTGCCAAGTATGCTGCCAAGCGTGCTGCCCTGAAGAAGATCGTCAACACGGGTGATCCCGTTGACGCTTTCGAGGCTGCCCAGAAGCTGCAGAACATCCCCCGCAACGCCAACCCCATCCGCCTGCACAACCGTTGCAAGATCACGGGTCGTCCGAAGGGCTACATCCGCCAGTTCGGTCTCTCCCGTATCCAGTTCCGCGAGATGGCATCCCAGGGTCTCATCCCCGGCGTGAAGAAGGCCAGCTGGTAATCGACGCAGACAAGTAACTCTATTTTTTTTAATATTGTCGGCAGAGTGCCGATTAATTAAAACAACAAACAAAATGACAGATCCTATTGCAGACTATCTGACACGGTTGCGCAACGCCATCATGGCGAAGCACAGGATTGTGGAAATCCCCGCGTCGAATCTGAAGAAGGAGATCACTAAGATCCTCTTCGAGAAGGGATACATCCTCAACTACAAGTTCCTGGAGGATGGCCCTCAGGGCACCATCAAGGTGGCTCTGAAGTACGATGCCGTTAACAAGGTTAACGCCATCAAGAAACTCATCCGTGTGTCCCGCCCCGGTATGCGTAAGTACACCGGTTACAAGGACATGCCCCGTGTCATCAACGGCCTGGGTATCGCCATCATTTCCACTTCCCGTGGCGTGATGACGAACAAGGAAGCTGCCGAGCAGAAGATCGGCGGCGAGGTACTTTGCTACGTCTATTAATTAAAGGAGGAATTAACATGTCAAGAATTGGTAAATTGCCCATAAACATCCCCGCAGGTGTTGAGATTTCCATTGACGGCAACAAGATCACCGTCAAAGGCAAGGAGGGTGTTTTAACCCAAGAGGTTAATCCTTCCATCAAAGTGAACTACGACAAGGAGAAGGCTGAAATCACCTTCACCATTGATGAGGAATACGATCCCATCAACGTCTCCATGAAGCAGAAGCAGGCTTATCACGGCCTCTACCGCGCACTCGTACACAACATGGTTGTCGGCGTGAGCGAGGGCTACACGAAGCAGATGGAGCTCGTCGGTGTCGGCTATCGCGTGAGCAACAAGGGCAACCTCGTGGAGTTTTCGCTGGGCTACACTCACAGCATCTTCATCCAGCTCCCCGAGGAGATCAAGGTGGAGACGAAGGCCGAGCGTAACCAGAATCCTCAGATCATCTTGAAGTCTTGTGACAAACAGCTCCTCGGACAGGTTTGTGCCAAGATCCGTTCTTTCCGTAAGCCCGAACCTTACAAAGGCAAGGGTATCTTGTTCGTTGGCGAACAGATTCGCAGAAAGTCTGGTAAGTCAGCAGGTGCTAAGTAATAGTAACTCTAAAATCGCGTAATCATGACAACGAAAATAGAAAGACGAATCAAGATCAAGTATAGAGTTCGCAACAAGATCTCCGGCACTGCTGAGCGCCCCCGCATGAGTGTGTTCCGCAGCAACAAGCAGATCTATGTACAGGTCATCAACGACCAGACGGGCACCACGCTGTGCGCTGCTTCATCCCTCGGGATGGAGGCTTGCCCCAAGAAGGAGCAGGCTGCCAAGGTCGGTGAGCTCATCGCCAAGAAGGCTCTCGAAGCCGGTATCACTACTGTCGTTTTCGACCGTAACGGTTATCTCTACCATGGTAGAGTGAAGGAAGTTGCAGATGCAGCACGTAACGGTGGACTTAAATTCTAATCATTATGGCAATCAAGAATGTAAAGATCAATAGCGATGTTGAATTGAAGGACCGCCTCGTAGCCATCAACCGTGTCACCAAGGTGACCAAGGGTGGCCGCACCTTCACATTTGCAGCAATCGTTGTAGTCGGCGACGGCAAGGGTATCATCGGTTATGGCCTCGGCAAGGCCGGTGAGGTCACCGCCGCTATCGCCAAGGGCGTGGAAGCTGCCAAGAAGAACCTTGTGCAGGTTCCCGTCATCAAGGGTACAGTTCCCCATGAGCAGGCCGCTAAGTTCGGCGGCGCTGAGGTCCTCATCATGCCGGCATCGACCGGTACGGGTGTGGTGGCCGGCGGCGCTATGCGTGCTGTGCTCGAGAGTGTTGGTATCACTGACTGTCTGGCCAAGTCCAAGGGTTCCTCGAACCCCCACAACCTGGTGAAGGCTACCATCGCAGCGCTCGCTGAGATGCGCGACGCACGTCAGGTGGCACAGAACCGTGGCATCAGTGTAGAGAAAGTATTCAGAGGTTAACGAAGGAGGTTCAAGACTATGGCAACTATCAAAGTAAAGCAGATCAAGAGCCGCATCGGCGCCCCCAAGAATCAGAAGCGCACGCTCGACGCTATGGGGCTTAAGAAGTTGAATCAAGTCGTGGAGGTCGAGGACACTCCCTCCCTGCGCGGTCAGATCCAGAAGGTGTTCCATCTGGTGAAGGTCGTTGACTAAGCATCCAACTCTCAACATTCAACTCTAAACTTTAACTTTTCAAAACCGACACGTTATGAAATTGAATACATTGCAACCCGCAGCAGGCAGCACCAAGACGCGCAAGCGCATTGGTCGTGGTCCCGGTTCCGGCCTCGGTGGTACCTCCACCCGTGGTCACAAGGGTGCCAAGGCTCGTTCGGGTTATAAGAAGAAGATTGGCTTCGAAGGTGGTCAGATGCCTCTCCAGCGTCGTCTGCCGAAGTTCGGCTTCAAGAACATCAACCGCAAGGAGTACGCTCCCGTCAACCTGAACATCATCCAGCAGCTCGCAGAGCAGGGCCTCGAGAAGATCGGCGTCGCTGAGATTGTCGCTGCAGGCTATGCCAAGGCTGGCGAGCTGGTCAAGGTGCTCGGCAACGGCGAGCTCAAGGCCAAGGTCGCTGTGGAGGCCAACGCTTTCTCCAAGAGTGCTGAGGCTGCCATCCAGGCTGCCGGCGGTACCGCAACAACTCTCTAAGACTAAAGACTCATGAAGAAGTTTTTTGCAACACTGAAGAACATATGGATGATCGAGGACCTTCGCATGAAGATCCTCATCACCATAGGTTTTGCTGCCATCTACCGCTTTGGCTCGTTCGTGGTGCTCCCCGGCATCAGCCCGAACCATCTGGTAGCCCTGCGCGAGCAGACCAGCGAGGGCCTGATGAGCCTTCTGAATATGTTCTCGGGAGGTGCGTTCTCCAATGCCTCTATCTTCGCGTTGGGAATCATGCCCTACATCACGGCTTCCATCGTCATCCAGCTGCTGGCTGTCGCTGTACCTTACTTCCAGAAGATGCAGCGCGAGGGTGAGAGCGGACGCCGTAAGATCAATCAGTACACCCGTTATCTGACGCTTTTCATCCTGCTGTTCCAGGCTCCCGGCTATCTGGTGAACCTCAAGAATATGTCGGGTGGTGCTCTGGCTCCCTCCATCGGCTGGACTTCGTTCATGATTTCCTCGACGGTGATCCTCATGGCTGGTAGCATGTTCATCCTCTGGCTGGGTGAGCGCATCACGGACAAGGGTATCGGTAACGGTGTCTCCATGATCATCATGCTGGGTATCATCGCCCGTCTGCCCCAGGCCTTTGGTCAGGAGGCTGTTAGCCGTCTGAACAACCTGAGTGGTGGCGGTCTGGTGATGTTCCTCATCGAGCTGGTCATCCTGTTCCTCGTCGTCATGGCAGCTATCATGCTGACGCAGGCTACCCGCAAGGTGCCCGTGCAGTATGCCAAGCGCGTCATGGGCGGTCAGCAGATCGGCGGTGCCCGTCAGTACATCCCCTTGAAGCTGTTTGCTGCTAATGTGATGCCTATCATCTTCGCGCAGGCCATCATGTTCCTGCCGATCACGCTGCTGCAGGCATTCTCAGACGGTCAGAATCCCAGTGCTGTGCTCATGGCACTGTCCGACCACCGCAGCTGGGCCTATAACTTGGTGTTTGCGCTGCTCATCATCGTGTTCACCTATATGTACACGGCCATCACCATGAACCCCGTTCAGATGGCAGAGGACATGAAGCGTAACAACGGGTTCATCCCCGGCGTGCGCCCCGGTAAGGACACGGCAGACTACATCGATACGGTGATGACTCGCATCATGTTCCCGGGCTCCCTCTTCCTGGCGTTCATTGCCTGTATGCCCGCCTTCGCAGGCCTGCTCAATGTCCAGCCGGAGTTCGCCCAGTTCTTTGGTGGTACCTCCTTGCTCATTCTGGTAGGTGTCGTCCTGGACACCCTGCAACAGATCGAAAGCTATCTGCTCATGCGCCACTACGACGGTCTGCTCGAATCGGGCCGTATCCGTGGCCGCGGCGGAATGACTGCATATTAAGCGTTCAGTGAATTCATGATATATCTGAAGACCGAGGACGAGATAGAGCTGATGCGTGCTGCCAATCAGTTGGTGGCGCAGACGCTGGCAGAGGTCGGAAAGGCGATTCAGCCCGGCGTCACTACAGCACAGCTCGACCGTCTTGCCGAGGAATTCATTCGAGATCATGGTGCAGAGCCCACCTTCAAGGGATTCCCGAATCCCTATGGTGGCCCCTTCCCTGGAAGCATCTGCACATCGGTCAACGAAGTCGTAGTCCATGGCGTCCCCTCGGAGCAGACCATCTTGCGTGATGGTGACATCATCTCCGTAGATTGTGGGACACTGCTCAATGGTTACAATGGAGACTCCTGCTACACCTTCATGGTGGGTGAGGTCTCGGAGGAGGTACAACGCCTGCTCCGTACCACAAAGGAGGCGCTCTATAAAGGCATTGAGGCAGCCGTGGCCGGACATCGCGTCGGCGACATCAGCTATGCCGTGCAGACACACTGCGAGGCACAGGGCTACGGCGTCGTACGCGAGTTCGTCGGTCATGGAATCGGCAAGGAGATGCATGAGGACCCGCAGGTGCCCAACTATGGCCGTCGCGGTCAGGGCAAGCAGCTGAAGAACGGTCTCTGCATCGCCATTGAGCCGATGATTGCGATGGGAACCTATGAAGTCTATATGATGCCAGACAAGTGGACCATCAAGACGCGTGACGGCAAACCAGCCGCCCACTTCGAGCACACCCTCGCCATCCACCACGGCAAACCGGAGATCCTCTCTTCCTTCGAGGAGATTGAGCGCATGGAAGTCGCACGGCACTGAGACATCGCCTCGTACCTTCAGAGACATAACAAGAAACGAAAGCATATATGGCAAAACAATCCGCTATCGAGCAAGACGGCCAGATTATTGAAGCGCTCTCCAATGCCATGTTCCGCGTGGAGCTGGAGAACGGCCATCAGATTACAGCGCACATCTCTGGCAAGATGCGTATGCACTACATCAAGATCCTGCCTGGAGATAAAGTGAAGGTCGAGATGAGCCCTTACGACCTCACCAAGGGGCGCATCGTATTCCGATTCAAGTAAAAAAGTCAACAATATGAAAACAAGAGCATCTTTGAAGAAGCGTACCCCCGACTGCAAGATTGTCCGTCGTAAGGGACGTCTGTATGTGATCAACAAGAAGAACCCTAAGTTCAAGACACGTCAGGGTTAATCCGTAGTAACGAAAAACGAATAGTATTATAATATGGCAATAAGAATTGTTGGTGTCGATTTGCCTCAGAACAAACGAGGTGAAATCGCTTTGACCTATGTCTTCGGCATCGGTCGCAGTAGCTCCGCTAAGATTCTGGAGAAAGCCGGTGTCGATAAGGACATCAAGGTGAAGGACTGGACGGACGACCAGGCCTCCAAGATCCGCGAGGTCATTGCTGCAGATTACAAGGTGGAGGGTGACCTCCGCTCCGAGATCGCTATGAACATCAAGCGCCTGATGGATATCGGCTGCTACCGTGGTGTTCGCCATCGTAATGGACTTCCTGTCCGCGGACAGAGCACGAAGAACAATGCTCGTACGCGCAAGGGTAAGAAGAAGACCGTTGCAAACAAGAAGAAGGCCACTAAGTAATTGAAATTAGAAAATTGAAGATTAATATGGCAAAGAAAACAGTTGCAGCAAAGAAAAGAAACGTGAAGGTTGACGCGCTGGGCCAGCTCCATGTGCACAGCTCCTTCAACAACGTCATCGTTTCGCTTGCCAATAGCGAGGGTCAGGTGATCTCCTGGTCCAGCGCAGGTAAGATGGGTTTCCGTGGTTCCAAGAAGAACACCCCCTACGCCGCTCAGATGGCCGCTCAGGATTGCGCTAAGGTCGCTTATGATCTCGGCCTGCGCAAGGTGAAAGCCTATGTGAAGGGTCCGGGTAACGGCCGTGAGTCAGCAATTCGTACCATCCATGGTGCAGGCATCGAGGTTGTCGAGATCGTTGACGTGACGCCGCTGCCCCACAACGGCTGCCGTCCTCCGAAACGTCGTAGAGTGTAATAAGATGCGTTATATCGTAATAACGTCATATCGCAATAACGAAAACATTTATATAGATTATGGCAAGATATACAGGTCCTAAATCTAAGATCGCTCGCCGTTTCGGCGAAGCCATTTTCGGTCCCGACAAGGTTCTGTCCAAGCGTAACTTCCCTCCCGGGCAGCATGGCAACAACCGTCGTCGCAAGACCTCTGAGTATGGAATCATGCTTGCTGAGAAGCAAAAGGCAAAATACACCTATGGCGTTCTCGAGAAGCAGTTCCGCAACATGTTCGAGAAGGCTGCCCGCACCAATGGCATTACTGGTGAGATCCTGCTTCAGAACCTCGAGTGCCGTCTGGACAACGTCGTCTTCCGTCTTGGCATCGCTCCTACCCGCGCCGCTGCCCGTCAGCTCGTCAGCCACCGCCACATCGTCGTTGATGGCAAGGTCGTCAACATCCCGTCCTATGCTGTGAAGCCCGGACAGATTGTCGGCGTCCGCGAGAAGGCCAAGTCCCTCGAGGTGATTGCTGCTGCCCTCGCAGGCTTCAACCACAGCAAGTACCCCTGGATTGAATGGGACGAGTCTCAGAAGGCCGGCAAGCTCCTCCACAAGCCTGAGCGTGCTGACATTCCTGAGAACATCAAGGAGCAACTGATCGTTGAATTGTACTCTAAATAAAAACTAATCATGGCGATATTAGCATTTCAAAAACCTGACAAGGTGTTAATGGTGGAGGCCGACGACAAATACGGCAAGTTCGAATTTCGTCCGTTGGAGCCCGGCTTCGGTATTACCGTAGGTAATGCTCTTCGCCGTATTCTGCTTTCTTCACTGGAGGGTTATGCCATCAATACCATTCGTATTGAGGGCGTAGAACACGAATTCGCATCGGTTCCCGGTGTGAAGGAGGATGTCACGAACATTATCCTCAACTTGAAGCAGGTCCGCTTCAAGCAGGTGGTCGAAGAATTCGAGAACGAGAAAGTGACAGTCACTGTCGAGAACACCACTGAGTTCAAGGCAGGCGACTTCAACAAGTATCTGACTGGATTTGAAGTGTTAAACCCTGAATTAGTGATTTGTCATTTAGACGCAAAGGCAACGATGCAGATGGAGATCAGCATCAACAAAGGCCGTGGCTATGTACCCAGCGAGGAGAATCGCGAGTTCTGCACGGACGTGAATGTGCTCCCCATCGATTCAATTTACACTCCTATCCGCAACGTCAAGTACGCTGTCGAGAACTATCGTGTCGAGCAGAAGACCGACTACGAGAAACTCGTCATTGAAATCACCACCGATGGTTCCATCCACCCGAAGAATGCCTTGAAAGAGGCGGCCAAGATCCTCATCTACCACTTCATGCTCTTCTCTGATGAGAAGATCACTCTGGAGAACTCCGATGCCGACGGCAACGAAGAGTTTGATGAGGAAGTTCTGCATATGCGCCAGCTCTTGAAGACCAAGCTCGTTGACATGGATCTCTCCGTGCGCGCGCTCAACTGTCTGAAGGCAGCTGATGTCGAGACGCTCGGCGATCTCGTGCAGTTCAACAAGACCGACCTCCTCAAGTTCCGCAACTTCGGTAAGAAATCGCTCACTGAGCTTGATGATTTGCTCGAGAGTCTGAATCTGTCGTTTGGAACCGACATTTCAAAGTATAAATTAGACAAAGAATAAACAATGAGACACGGTAAGAAATTTAACCATCTGGGCCGTACTGCATCCCACAGAGATGCCATGCTCTCCAACATGGCCACTTCTCTGATCATGCACAAAAGAATCACTACGACCCTTGCCAAGGCCAAGGAACTCAAGAAGTTCATCGAGCCCCTGCTGACCAAGTCCAAGCAGGATACCACCAACGCACGTCGCGTCGTGTTCAGTCACTTGCAGAACAAGTACGCTGTCACGGAGCTCTTCCAGGTCATCAGCCCGAAGATTGCTGATCGTCCCGGTGGCTACACCCGCATCATAAAGACCGGTTTCCGTCAGGGTGACCAGGCTGCAATGTGCTTCATCGAGCTCGTAGATTTCGATGAGAAGATGGCCAAGGAACAGAAGAAGGCTACCCGCACCCGTCGTAGCCGCAAGTCGGCCGCTCCCGCTGCCGAGACTCCCGCAGTGGAGGCTCCTGCTACGGAGGAGGCTGCACCCGCAGAGCAAGCTGCAGAATAATTCTATTGACCCATATTACAGAAGGAAGGGCGACTCGCGAGAGCCGCCCTTCCTTATCGGATGGATGTACAGAAAATGAGTGAGGCGGTTCTCATGAACCGCCTCACTCTGTGCGTTGGGCTACCCGGACTCGAACCAGGAAAGGCAGGACCAGAATCTGCAGTGTTACCATTACACCATAGCCCAATATCAGAGATGTCATTTCTGATTTGCGGGTGCAAAAGTAGGGAGTTTTTCGGAAACGTGCAAGCTTTTCCCTAAAAAAATCAAATTTTATCCCTCATTTTCCTTCTATTCGCGGAAATCATCGTATCTTTGCGACCCGAATAAGACATAAAAGATGAATTTACAGACAGAACAACTCATTCAGCACATTCAAGCCGGTATCGAGGAGAAGAAAGGTCGAGATATCGTTGTGGCAGACTTCTCACAATTGGACGACACCATCTGCAAGGCGTTCGTGATATGTTCCGGCAACTCACCATCCCACGTGCAGGCGCTGGCAGAGAGCGTAGGAGAATTTGCACGTAAGGGAGCCGGTGCCCGTCCCACGGCCGTAGATGGACTGCGCAATGCGCAGTGGGTGGCGATGGACTACACGGATGTCATCGTTCATATCTTCCTGCCCGATGTGCGCGAGTTCTATGATCTCGAGCACCTTTGGGCAGATGCGGAGCTCACAGAGATACCTAATCTGGATTAGAGAATAAAGTTGAAGGATTTTATATGGAAGAGCAAGATCACTTGAAAAACGCTACGTCACAGAATACGTCGCGCAATGGCGGTAACAACAAGAAGCCGCGCATGAGCTTCACGTGGGTCTATATCGTGATTGCCCTGGCGCTGGGCTATCTTTTCTTTGCGGGTGACGACCTGCAGAAGAGTGGCACGGCTTCGAAGAATATTACCTATACACAGTTCCAGGAGTACGTGGAGAACGGCTATGCCAACAAGATTGTGGCCAATAAGGATGAAGGAACCGCGCGCATGTACGTGAAGCCCGAGCATATCCGTGATGTCTTCAAGTCGGGTGTAGAGCAGACTGGCAAGCAGCCCTACGTGCAGACGGAGTACGGCTCCCCCGACAAGTTGGAGGAGTTCATCACGCAACAGAAGGAACTGGGTAACTTCACGGGAGAACTCAGCTACAGGCGCTCCAATGACACGCTGATGCAGCTCTTCTGGAATGTGTTCCCGCTCCTGTTGATTATTTTTGTGTGGATGTTCATCATGCGGCGTATGGGCAATAGCGGTGGCGGCTTCGGTGGTATGGGAGGCATCTTCAATGTGGGGCGTTCACGCGCGCAGCTCGTAGAGAAGGGCGGCGAGAACGAGTCGAAGGTAACCTTCAAGGATGTCGCTGGACAAGCCTCTGCCAAGCAGGAGGTGCAGGAGATAGTCGAGTTCCTGAAGAACCCCAAGAAGTTCACCGACCTGGGTGGTAAGATTCCAAAGGGCGCATTGCTCGTGGGCCCTCCGGGCACGGGTAAGACGTTGCTGGCAAAAGCCGTAGCGGGCGAGGCCGATGTCCCGTTCTTCTCCATGTCGGGCTCCGACTTTGTGGAGATGTTCGTGGGCGTGGGTGCCAGCCGTGTGCGCGATTTGTTCCGTCAGGCCAAGGAGAAGGCACCTTGCATTATCTTTATCGACGAGATTGATGCGGTGGGCCGCGCCCGCGCCAACAACGCGATGATGGGCGGCAACGACGAACGCGAGAGCACCCTCAACCAGCTCCTTACGGAGATGGACGGCTTCGGAACCAACTCCGGTGTCATCATCATGGCTGCCACGAACCGTGCCGATATCCTCGACAAGGCTCTGTTGCGTGCAGGTCGCTTCGACCGTCAGATTCATGTGGATCTCCCCGATCTGAACGAGCGTAAGGCCGTGTTCAAGGTGCATCTGAAACCTATCAAGGTAGATAAGTCACTCGACATCGATCTGCTGGCACGTCAGACACCAGGCTTCAGCGGAGCCGACATCGCCAACGTCTGCAACGAGGCAGCCCTTATCGCAGCGCGCCATGGCAAGCAGGCTGTCACGAAGGAGGACTTCATCGCCGCCGTGGATCGCATTGTGGGTGGTCTGGAGAAGAAGACCAAGGTGATGACCGAAGAAGAGAAGCGCACCATCGCGCTTCACGAGGCCGGTCATGCCACCATTTCCTGGAACTTGCAGTATGCTAATCCTCTCATTAAAGTAACGATCGTACCACGCGGACGTGCGCTGGGTGCAGCCTGGTACTTGCCTGAGGAGCGACAGATCACGACGCGTGAACAGATGCTCGACGAGATGTGCGCCACCCTCGGCGGCCGTGCGGCAGAGGAACTCTTCACAGGCCACATCTCCAGCGGAGCCATGAATGATCTGGAGCGCGTCACAAAGCAGGCTTACGGCATGATAGCCTACATGGGTATGAGTGATGCCCTTCCCAACCTGTGCTACTATAATCAACAGGAATACTCGTGGCAACGTCCCTATAGCGAGGCTACCGCGCAGCTCATTGACCAGGAGGTGAAGCGCATGATCAACGAACAGTATGAGCGTGCGAAGCAGCTCCTGTTGGAGAAACAAAAGGGACATGCCGCCCTCGCGAACCTGCTCGTAGAGCGTGAGGTGATCTATGCCGAGGATGTCGAGAAGATCTTTGGCAAGCGCCCCTGGGTGAGCCGCACCGAGGAACTGTTGACCAGTCAGGAGGAGCCCGCAACGGAACAACCCGAAACAGAACCTTCAGAAGAACAAAAAGCATGAAGAATCTCATCATCCGCACCCTCACGGGTGTCCTCTTTGTCGCTGCCATGGTTGGCGGCATCCTGTACAGCCCCCTCACCTTCGGCCTGTTGTTTACCGTCGTCACCTGCCTGAGCGTATGGGAGTTCACGGGCATTGTGAACCAACGTGCCGATGTCGAAGTGAACCGTCTGATTACCACCGTGGCCGGCGGCTGCCTCTTTGTAGGCTTCTTTGGCTACGCTGTCGGCATCGCCGATGCAGGCGTACTGTTCGTGCCCTGGCTGCTGAGTATGCTCTATCTGTTGATTACCGAGCTGTACCTGCAACGCGAGAGCCCGCTCAACAACTGGGCCTACTCGGTGCTTTCGCAGGTCTATGTCGCTCTTCCCTTCTCTCTCCTGTGCCTGCTGGAGTTCCCCGGCAGTGACCTGACAGCAGTGAGCCTGGGCGGCGGGCAGAGCGGCGCGTGGCTCGTACTCTCCATTTACATCTTCCTCTGGTGCAATGACACGGGTGCCTACTGCGTGGGCTCCCTTCTGGGACGCCACAAGCTGTTCCCCCGTGTCTCCCCTGGTAAATCGTTGGAAGGAAGCATCGGCGGCGGCGTGTTGTGTCTCGCCGTCTCGCAGGTTTTCGCCCATTATCTGCCGCTGCTTGCGCCGTTGGAATGGGCGATATTCGCTCTTGTCGTGGTTGTCTTCGGCACGTGGGGAGACTTGTGTGAGAGCCTGCTGAAGCGGCAGATCGGCATCAAGGACAGCGGTCATATCCTGCCTGGTCATGGTGGTATGCTCGACCGTTTCGACAGCAGTCTGCTGGCCATCCCCGCAGTGGTCATCTTCCTTTATGTCCTTTCCGTGTTCTAAATAAACGTTAAAAGGAGGAACAGCCGTTAAACGACTTGTTCCTTCTTTTGTCTGACATCGTAGTGTCGGGTGGCATAGCTGTTCGGCGCCTCATACCGTTGAACCAGCAAGCACATTATGAAACACCTGCTCGCATCCTTCTTTTTCCTTCTCGTCGCGCTGACGGCTACTGCCCAGAAGGGCACGGTCAGCGGTACCATCGTAGATTCTGACGGTGAACCCCTCCCGGGTGCTACCATCGTCATCATGAACCCCGACAGCACACAGGTGACGGGGCAGCAGACGCGCTCTGACGGCACCTTCAGCATCTCTTCCGTGAAGGTAGGTGACTACCTGCTGCGCGCCTCTTTCGTGGGCTACAAGACCGTCTTCCGTCCCATCTCCCTCACCAAGAAGCAGCGTTCGATTGCACTTGGTGAGATTACGTTGCGCGACAATGCCCAGCTGATGAAGGAAGCCGAGGTGACCGCCCGTGCAGCACAGGTCGAAATGAAAGCCGACACGTTCATCTATAATGCCGATGCCTTCCGCATCCCAGAGGGCTCCAACTTCGAAGCCCTTCTCAAGAAATTCCCCGGCGCGGAGATTACCGAGCAGGGAACAATCAAGATCAATGGCAAGGAGGTGAAGAAGATTCTGGTCAACGAGAAGGAATTCTTCGGTGGCGACACCGAGATGACGCTCAAGAACCTCCCCGCAGACATCGTCAGCAAGGTGAAGGCCTACGACCGGAAGAGTGACTACAGCCGCGTCACCGGCATCGATGACGGTGAAGAGGAGACCGTGCTGGACCTGACCGTCAAGAAGGGCATGACGAAGGGTTGGAACCTCAACCTCGATGCGGCTGGCGGTACGCCGATGGAATCGAGCGTCCGCGACGAGTATCCCTTCCTCTACTCCGGCAAGCTCAACCTCAGCCGTTTCACGGATAACTTGAATCTGGCCGTCATGGGTTCCATCAATAACATTGGCGACCGAGGCTTCGGTGGCTGGGGACGTGGCGGCAGCGGTATCACCACCATCAAGAACCCCGGCGCCAACTTTGCCTGGACAAATGGGCTGAAGAAGAACGAGGCAGGCTACATGGAGGTCGGCGGCAACGTGCGCTATCGTCATACAACCAACGACGTACAGACCAAGACCAATAGCGAGTCGTTCCTCACCTCGACCCAGTCGCAGTTCGTCAATAGCCTGAGCCAGAGCCTCTCGAAGAACGCTAATGTCAATTCCGACTTCCGCTTTGAGTGGCAACCCGACTCCATGACGAACATCATCTTCCGTCCCAATTTCTCCTACGGTACCAGTGACAGCGAGAGTACCAGCCAGAGCGTCACCTTCAACAACAGCCCCTACGATGCCGGCATGAGCGATCCTCTCACCGAGTTCGGTGCCACAGGCGATGACGGTCAGCTCCTGTACAAGGATATCCTCGTCAACGACAACCACCGCCAAAACCAGAGCAACAGTCACAACTACAATCTCGACGGCTCCCTGCAAGTCAACCGGCAGCTCGGCATCGGTCGCAACGTGACGTTGGACCTTGGCGGCTCCATCAGCCGTAGCGCCAGTGAGAGCTACAGCCGCAGCCTCGTCAACTACTACCAGCGTAGCCGCGACCCCTTCACCTTTACCAACCAATACACCGATAATCCCTCGAAGAGCTGGAATTGGCGCGTCCGTGCCAGCTACAGCGAGCCCCTCTTCAAGGGTGCCAACTTGCAGCTCAGCTATCAGTTCCAGCGCCGTTTCTCCGATAGCGACCGCTCTCTTTACAGTATCGACTCCCTGCTCTATAACAAGGATCAGTACGGTGTCTTCAGCGGCATGACCGACGCGGAGCTCATCCAGCTCCTCGTGCTCGGCTACCAACCTTCACAGGAAGTCCTTGCGGGGCTGCGTAACCTGGAAAACTCGCAGTATGCCACCTACAACGAGTACAACCACAACGCCTCTCTCATGTTTCGCTATAAGTTCGGGGACTTCAACCTCAACGCCGGCGTGAGCTTCCAGCCGCAGACGACTCACATGGACTACCAGAAGAACCGCCTCGATACCACCGTCGTGCGCCACGTCTTCAACTGGGCTCCGCGCATCGATCTACGCTGGAAACGCACCAATACCAGCCAAGTGCGTGCCCGCTACAATGCCCGAATGAGCCAGCCCTCGATGACCAATCTCCTCGATGTCGATGATACCAGCGACCCGCTCAACGTCAGTCATGGTAACCCCGGTCTGAAGCCCTCGTGGACGAACAACTTCTTCGTCTTCTACAACGATTATCTTGTGGAACGCCAGATGGGGTGGGCCGCCAATGTGCGCTTCAGCAACACCCTTAACAGCATCTCCAACCGCACGGTCTATGATGTGGAGACTGGTAAGCGCGAGACCACGCCCGAGAATATCAACGGCAACTGGAATGCTGGAGCCTTCGCCATGTTCAATACAGCCCTTGATCCCGGGAAGTACTGGAACATCAGCAACAGCATCAACTACAACTACAGCAACAGCGTCGGCTATATGAGCCTTGACCAGACATCCACCTCGGTGAAATCGACGACTAAACAGTCCTCTGTGGGCGACAATATGCGTCTGAACTACCGCAACGACTGGCTCGAAGTGGGTGTCAACGGAGGCTTCAACTTCAACCATGCCCGCAATGCCATCCGCGAGAGTGCCAACCTGGACACGTGGAACTTCAACTATGGCGGCAACCTACAGATCAACGCCCCCTGGGGTACCAGCTTCGCCACCGACATCACCCAGGAGAGCCGCCGCGGCTACGAGGATGCCACGATGAACACCAACGAGCTCATCTGGAATGCGCAGGTCTCGCAGAGTTTCCTCAAGGGCAACGCCCTGACCGTCTCCCTCCAGTGGTACGACATCCTGCGCCAGCGCTCCAGCATCAGCCGCGCTATCAGCGCGATGCAACGTAGCGACAGCTGGTCCAATGCTATTCACTCCTATGTGATGGTCCATGTCATCTACAAACTGAACCTCTTCGGGGACAAGGATGCCCGTCGCGAAGCCTTTGGCCCTGATGGCCCTGGAGGTCCTGACCGTCCCGATCGTGGCGATCGTGGCGGGCGAGGTGGTGACCGCGGAGGCCGTGGCGGCTTCAGTGGTGGCCCAGGTGGTCCCGGCGGACGCTTCTGATGCAACGCACGCGCGCGGTTAAATAATGTTAAGTGTTGCGCGGTGATTTATGGATTGAAGCGAGAAATGCGTATTTTTGCAAGCTATTATTGAAACTTCAATCCGTGACCATCATGAAGCGAACAGTTCTCTCCCTCTTGTGCCTGACAATTTCCCTCCTTTCTGTACAGGCTTTCGATGCTGACCGTCAGTTGCAGTATTGTGCCGAGCAGACTCAGCGGGCACTGGCTTTGTTACGTCCCTATCAGTTTAATCAGGAGCCCCGAAACATCCTCACGACCGACACGGGGAAGGGCTGGAACTGCCGTCCGGCTGTCGCCGAGGAGTGGTGCTCCGGTTTCTGGCCGGGGATCCTCTGGATGGACTACGCTTACCTGAAGCAGGGAGGAAGCGGCAAGAAGGCTGAGGCCGCCCGCGTCCGCGAGGCTGCCGAGGGCTACACCGATGTGCTGGGTTTCCTGGCCGAGCGCCCCGTCTTCGACCATGACCTGGGATTCCTTGTCATCAACTCTTTCCTCAAGGGCTACGAGCAAACAGGCGACGAGCGTTACAAGCGCATCGCCCTGGCATGTGCCGACACGCTTGCCAATCTCTATAATCCCAAGGTGGGCACACTCCTGAGCTGGCCCCGCCACGTGACGGACTTCGGCGGTCACAATACCATCATGGACAACATGATCAACCTGGAGCTCCTTCTCTGGGCTTCAGAGAACGGAGGCTCCCGTCTGTTGCGTGACATCGCCATTAACCATGCTGTCACAACGATGCGTCATCACTTCCGCCCCGATGGCACGTGCTATCATGTCGCCATCTATGATACGCTCACAGGCGAGTTCCTGCGCGGCAAGACCCACCAGGGCCTCGCGGATTATTCCACCTGGTCGCGTGGGCAGTCATGGGCCGTCTATGGCTACACGATGATGTACCGCTACACGCGCGACCCGCTCTTCCTCGCCTTCGCCCAGCGTGTCACCGATGCCTACCTGAAGCGTCTTCATGAGACCAGTGACGACTGGGTGCCCCGTTGGGACATGGATGACATGCGGGCACAGGCGCCCAAGGATGCCTCCACGGCGGCCATCGTGGCATCGGCTCTGCTGGACCTGTCCGGCTTTGTGGGTGGCTTCAAGGGTGACTACTATCGCGATGCGGCCGTCCAGATGCTCACGGACCTGAGCAGCGAGTGTTATCAGAGCCGTGAGCGCAACGTGGCCTTCCTCATGCACTCCGTGGGCAACCATCCCGCCGGCAGCGAGGTCGATGCCAGCATCATCTATGCCGACTATTATTACATCGAAGCCCTCCTGAAGCTGAAGAGATAGGGTAGTGCTGAAATGATACTGTCTGTCGAGAATGATTTCCGTTGAACATCTTTCCGTTGAGTTCAGTGCCAAGCCCCTCTTCACGGATGTGAGCTTCGTCATCAATGACCGCGACCGCATCGCCCTCACGGGCAAGAATGGTGCGGGCAAGAGCACCATGCTCAAGATCATTGCCGGAGAACAGCAGCCTACAGACGGCGTCGTGGCGCTGCCCAAAGGCTGCACCGTGGGCTATCTGCCGCAGGTCATGGAGCTTGCCGGCAACCGCACGGTGATGGAGGAGGCGCTGCTTGCCTTTGACCATATCCGCGAGTTGCAGGCCGACATCGAGCGCATGAATCTCGAGATGGCCGAGCGCACCGACTACGAGAGCGAGGATTATATGTCCCTCGTCGAGCGCTACACCCATGCCGAGGAGCGTTTCCAGATGATGGGCGGTCTCAATTTCCATGCCGAGGTGGAGCGGACGCTGATGGGCCTTGGCTTCGAACGCTCCGAGTTCCAACGCCCCACCCGCGAACTCAGCGGAGGCTGGCGGATGCGCATCGAGCTGGCCAAGCTCCTGCTGCGCGCCCCCGACGTGCTCCTCCTTGACGAGCCCACGAACCATCTCGACATCGAGAGTATCCAGTGGTTGGAACAGTATCTCCAGCAGCGGGCCGGTGCCGTCATCCTCGTCAGCCATGACCGCGCTTTCATCAACAACGTCACCACACGCACGCTTGAGATCTCGTGTGGGCGTGTCTGGGATTATAAGGTGAAGTACGACGCCTATGTGCGCCTGCGCGCCGAGCGTCGGGAACAGCAACTACGTGCCTATGAGAACCAGCAGAAGGAGATCGCCGACCTCAAGGACTTTATCGAGCGCTTCCGCTACAAGCCCACTAAGGCCGTACAAGTGCAGGAGCGCATCAAGCAGCTGAACCGCATCGTGCCCATTGAGGTCGATGACGTTGACAACAGCGCGCTCCACCTGAAGTTCCCGCCCTGTCAGCGCAGTGGCGACTTCCCGCTCATCGTGGAAGACCTGAGTAAGAGCTACGACCACCCTGTCATCCAGCACGTCAACCTGACCATTCGCCGGGGTGAGAAGGTCGCTTTCGTGGGGCGCAACGGCGAGGGCAAATCCACGCTCGTCAAGTGCATCCTCGGCGAGATCCCCTTTGAGGGGACGCTCAAGGTGGGGCACAATGCGCAGATTGGTTACTTCGCCCAGAATCAGGCTCAGTTGCTCGACCCGGAGCTCACGGTCTTCGACACCATTGACCGCGTGGCTCGCGGCGACATACGCACCCGCATCCGCGACATCCTCGGCGCCTTCATGTTCGGCGGCGAGGCTTCCGACAAGAAGGTGAAGGTCCTCTCTGGCGGCGAGCGCTCCCGTCTGGCCATGATCAAACTCCTTCTGGAGCCCGTCAACTTCCTGATCCTCGATGAGCCCACGAACCATTTGGACATGCGTTCCAAGGATGTCCTGAAGGAGGCCATCGCCGCCTTCGACGGCACCGTCATCGTGGTCAGCCACGACCGCCAGTTCCTCGACGGCCTCGTGGAGCGCGTCTATAGTTTCGGCGGCGGTCGTGTCCGTGAACACTTAGGAGGCATTTATGATTGGTTGAGCAAGGCTTCTCATTCGCTCTCCGAAGGGGGCACCGCGTCATTGCCTCCCGCCCACAAAGTAACAGAAGCCCCCTCGGGGGCCGTAGGCGAGGCTGCTTCCTCCTGGGCAGCTCAGAAGGCGGCTGCGCGCCAGCGTAAGAAGCTGGAGAAAGCGGTAACCGATGCCGAGGAGAAGGTCGCTCAACTGGAGGCCGCCATCCATCTCATCGAGGACCAATTGGCCACCCCAGAGGGCGCTGCCGACACGACGCTCTACGACAAATACACACGCTTCAAGCAACAGCTGGCGGCGGCAGAAGAGGAATGGATGACCGCCTCAGAGGCTCTCGCCTCCTGCCCATAAGCCCCATAGCCCCATTAGTCCCATAAAATCAATAAAAACTCTCTTCATAGAATGACTCTAAAAAAACTCTTTCCCCTTATGGCCCTTACCCTCCTCGCATCCTGCGGCGGACAGCAGGCCACCCTCACGACAGGCATCGACCTAAACAATCTCGACACCACGGCCGCCCCTGGCGCCGACTTCTACCGCTTCGCTACCGGTGGCTGGAGTGCCGCCCACCCGCTGACACCGGAGTATGCCCGCTTCGGCAGCTTCGACCAACTGGCCGAGAACAACCGCGAGCAGTTGCGCGACCTCATCGAGGAGATTGCAGGCCGGCAGAATGAGGAAGGCTCCATCGCTGACAAGATTGCGGCGATGTACAACAGCGCCATGGACAGCGTCAGCCTCAACAAGCAAGGCATCGAGCCCATCCGTGAGGATCTCCAGCGGATCAGCCAGTGCTACGACAAGGATGAACTCTTCCGCCTCTATTCTTCACTACAGGTGAAGGGTATCCCCGGCATGTTCGGCTTCTTCATCAATGCTGATATCAAGGACAGCAAGAACAACCTCCTGCAAGTCTATCAGGGCGGTCTGCACATGGGACAGCGCGAGTACTATCTCGACGATGACTCGGCAACGGTCGCCATCCGCGATGCGTACAAGGCATACATGGGCCGCCTCTTCGCACGGTGCAAGGTCGCCACAGAACAGGAAGCGCCTGCGCGCGTAGCGGGGGTGCTGGCCCTGGAGACGCGTCTGGCCAAGGCCTCCAAGAGCCGGACAGAGCTGCGCGACGACGAGGCCAACTACCACAAGATGGCTACTCAGCAGTTCTACGCCCAGTATCCCGCGCTCCAGCTCCAGCATTACCTCGAGATCCACGGCGCTAAGGAGGCTCACGAGGTGAGCGTCGGCCAACCGGAGTTCATGAAGGAGGTCGAGGCTCTCTGGAACGAGGCTTCCCTCGATGTGCTCAAGGACTATGTCCGTTGGCAGCTCATCGATGCCGCTGCCAGCTATCTCGACGATGCCATGCGCGCCGAGACCTTCGCCTTCTACGGAACGGTCATGACGGGCCGCCAGGAAGACCGCCCGCGGTGGAAGCGTGCCGTCAGCGCTACGGAGACAGCCCTCGGCGAGGCCGTCGGGCAGCTCTACGTGGAGAAGTACTTCCCCGCAGAAGCCAAGGAGCGGATGGTGCAGCTCGTCCGCAACCTGCAGGTCGCCCTCGGCGAGCGCATCGATGCACAGGATTGGATGTCGGACAGCACCAAGACCGTGGCCCACGAGAAGCTGGAGGCGTTCATCGTGAAGATCGGCTACCCCGACACGTGGAAGGACTACAGCCGCCTGGAGATCGGCCGCAACTACTGGGCGAACATTAAGAATGTGGCCGCATGGAATAACTTCGACGAGGTGGAGCGTAAGCTCAATAAACCTGTCGATAACACGGAGTGGTACATGACGCCCCAGACCGTCAACGCCTACTATAATCCCACGACCAACGAGATCTGCTTCCCCGCCGGCATCTTGCAGCCGCCCTTCTTCGACATGAATGCCGACGATGCCTTCAACTACGGCGCCATCGGCGTGGTCATCGGTCATGAGATGACGCACGGCTTCGATGACCAGGGCGCCAAGTACGATAAAGATGGCAACCTGCGCCAATGGTGGACTGCGGATGACACCCGTCGTTTCGAAGAACGTACACACGTGATGCGCGACTTCTTCAATAAGATCGAGGTACTGCCCGGCTTGTTCGCCAACGGACAGCTCACCCTCGGCGAGAACATGGCCGATCATGGTGGCCTCCAGGTGGCCTTCCGCGCCTTCCAGAACGCCACCAAGGATGCGCCGTTGCAGGACTGCGACGGCTTCACCCCCGAGCAGCGCTTCTTCATCGCTTACGCAGGCGTGTGGGCCGGTAACATTCGCGACGAGGAGATCCGTAACCGCACCAAGTCCGATCCTCATGCCCTCGGCCGCTGGCGCGTGAACGGTGCCCTGCCTCATATCGATGCCTGGTACGATGCCTTCGGGATCACCGAGTCCGATCCGATGTTCGTCCCCAAAGCGGACCGCGTCACCATCTGGTAATGTCCATTATCCATTTTCAATTGTCCATTGTCCATTATACATTAAGACGAAGTGCCTCTCACCCTTCCCGATAGACTGCCTGCGATTAACTTGCTCAAGGAGGAAAACATCTTCGTGATGGCTTCCTCCCGCGCCTCCTCGCAGGACATACGACCGCTGCGCATTGTGGTGTTGAACCTGATGCCCATCAAGATCACGACAGAGACGGATCTCGTGCGTGTGCTCTCCAACTCGCCCTTGCAGCTGGACCTCACGCTGATGAAAATCAAGAGCCACACCTCCAAGAATACTCCCGTAGAGCACATGCGAGCTTTCTACAAGGATTTTGAGCTCCTGCGCCATCAGAAGTTCGACGGGATGATCATCACCGGTGCCCCCGTGGAGCATCTCGACTTCGAGGACGTGACCTATTGGAGCGAGCTCTCAGACATCTTCGCCTGGGCTCGCACCCATGTCACCTCCACGCTGTATATCTGCTGGGCTGCCCAGGCCGGGCTCTACTACCACTATGGCATCCCCAAGTACCCGCTGCCGGCCAAGATGTTCGGCATCTTCCCGCAGCGGCCTCTCCAGCCTCAGCTCCCCATCTTCCGCGGCTTCGACGACCTGTTCCAGATGCCCCACAGCCGCCACACCGAGATCCGGCGAGCGGACATCGAGGCGGTGCCGGAGCTGACCATCATCGCCGAGAGCGATGAGTCGGGGGTCTGCATGGTGATGGCTCGTGAGGGGCGCGAGTTCTTCATCACAGGTCACGCCGAGTACTCCCCGCTCACGCTCGACACCGAGTACCGTCGCGACCTGGCGAAGGGACTGCCCATCGAGCAGCCCCGTCACTACTATCGCGGCGATGATCCCGCGCAAGGTCCTCTCGTCAGCTGGCGGGCCCATGCCAATCTCCTGTTCACGAACTGGCTGAACTACTACGTCTATCAGGAAACGCCCTTCGACATCGAAGCCATCCATTAAGCCCCTCCGCATCTCATGCCCCGTGCCATAGAGCTCCTCTCGCCCGCCAAGAACCTCGAATGTGGCATCGAAGCCATCCGTCATGGTGCCGATGCCGTCTATATCGGCGCACCGCGTTTCGGCGCCCGCGCCGCTGCGGGCAACAGCGTGGAGGACATTGCGGAGCTGGTGGCCTATGCCCATCTCTTCGATGCCCGCATCTATGTCACCCTCAACACCCTGCTCTACGACGATGAGCTCCCCGCTGTGCAGGCGCTCATCCGTGAGTTGGCCGCCGCCCACGTGGATGCCCTCATCACCCAGGACCCGCGCATCACCTCTCCCATCCCCCTGCACGCCTCCACGCAGATGGACAACCGCACCATCGATGATGTCCGTGCCCGTGCCGAGGCCGGCTACGAGCAGACCGTCCTGGCCCGTGAGCTGTCGCTCGATGAGATCCGCGCCATCCATGACGCTGTCCCGGAGATGGCGTTGGAAGCCTTTGTGCACGGCGCCTTATGTGTCAGCTACAGCGGTCGCTGCTATGCCAGCGAGTACTGCTTCGGCCGCAGTGCCAACCGTGGTGAGTGCGCCCAGTTCTGCCGCCTCCCCTTCGACCTCATCGATGCCGACGGGCAAGTGGTGAGCGCCCCCGCCAATGCCCCTGCCTCCCGCCTTGGGAGTGTGCCCGACGGTTTTCCCGTCGGGAAACCCCTCCGTCAGCGCCACCTCCTCTCCTTGAAGGACCTGAACCGCTCCCGCGATCTCGAAGCGATGATGGACGCCGGCATCTCCTCCTTCAAAATCGAGGGCCGCCTCAAGGATGTCTCCTACGTCAAGAACATCACCGCCTACTACCGCCAGCAGTTGGATGCCATCCTGGCCCGCCGCCCGCAGGACTACTGCCGCGCCTCCTATGGCGCCAGCACCCTCTCCTTCCAGCCGAATCCCCTGAAGAGCTTTAATCGCGGCTTCACCGATTATTTCCTGCATGGGCGCACTGCCGACATGGCCAACTTCGCCACGCCCAAATCTCTGGGTGAGCCCGTGGGCAGCGTGAAGGAGTTGCATCCGGCATCGTTGTCCGTTGCTGGCACGGCGACCTTCTCCAATGGTGACGGCCTCTGCTTCTTCGCCTCCGACGGCCACCTGCAAGGTTTCCGCGTGAACCGCATCGACCAGCAGGGCCGCCTCTATCCCGCCGACCCCTCCGTGCTGACGTTCCTCCGCAAAGGCACAGCCCTCTACCGCAACCTCGACGCCGCCTTCGAGCGCGTGCTCTCGCGCCCCACCGCCGACCGCCGCATCCCCGTCCGCTGGCTCCTGGAGGACATCCCCCTCCCCGCAGTCCCCTCGCCGCCAGGCGAGATCCCCCTCCCCGCCGCAGTGCCCTCGCCGTCAGGCGAGCCCCCCCTCCCTGCCGCAGTGCCCTCGCCGTCAGGCGAGGTCTCTCCCCCCCTCCCCGCTTTCCGCCTCACCCTCACCACCGAGTCCGGCCGCACCGCCTCCCGCACCTTCCCCTATCCCCACGAACTCGCCCGCACTCCGCAGACCGACAACCTGCGCCGCCAGCTCCTGCGCCTCGGCGACACCCCCTATACCTGCACAGAGGCTGACATAGACATCCGCTTCACCGACAACTGGTTCCTCCCCGCCTCTGTGCTGGGCGAGTGGAGGCGGATGGTGGTCTCAGATCTCCGCTTCAAGCCCTCTGTGCGCACGGCGCAAGGCGGTGTGAAGACGGAAGGCTTGAAACCGAGGCCCGCCGCTCTCATGACCTGTCGCTACTGCCTCCGTCATGCCCTAGGCTACTGCACGCGCGACGGCCGCCGCCTCCCTGTCCGTGAACCCCTCTCCCTGCGCCTTGCCGATGGCCGCACGTTCCCCCTGCATTTCGACTGCCGCCGCTGTGAGATGCAAGTGCTGAAGGATTAAAGCTGAAGGATTATGATGAAAAGGTATCATTTATTATTTATCATTTATCATTTATCATTTGTGATTGCCCTTGCAATCACCCTCTCCTCCTGCTATGCTCCCCCCCAGCACATCATCCTGGATGCGTCGGACGGCAGTGACAGCAGCGCCCCGCAGCTCAGCCGCCCGTATGGGGTAGGGTACAACCTCCAAGTGGAGGCCGACAGCCTTCTGCTCGTCGAAGACCGGCCCATGCACTGGAGCGAGGGCGTCGCAGAGAGCAGTGACAGCTTCTGGGTGACGAAGCACAACCAACTCGTCATCGCGGCCATCACGACCATCCCCGAGGACTCCGTGGACAGCGTATGGATCAAGGTCGCCCGTGACCAATCCACGATGGGGTGGCTCCACGAGAGCGATCTCCTCGATGCCACCACCCCCGATGACCCCATCAGCCGTTTCATCCATTTCTTCTCCAGTCGCCATGCCCTCTGGTTTCTGGTCGTCACGGCCCTGGCCACCATCGTCGCCCTCGTGCGCCGCGTCCGCCGCCAACGCTTCCAGATGATCCTGTTCGATGACATCCCCAGCATCTATCCCACGCTGATGACGCTGACGTTGACGCTGTCCGCCGTCCTCTATGCCGTCATTCAGCACGCGATGCCGCAGACCTGGGCCTTCTTCTATTTCCATCCCACGCTGAACCCCTTCTCGCAGCCCCTCCTGCTCTGTCTGTTCCTCTGTTCCGTGTGGGCTCTTTTCTTCCTGACGTTGGCCAGCATCGATGATGTGGTCAAGATGCTGCCTGCGTCCGGTGCCGCCCTTTACCTCCTGTCCTTGCTGGCCGTCTGTGCCGTCATCTACTTGTGCGTCTCCCTCCTGCCCGTCTTCCTGGCCATCCTCTTGAGCCTCGCCTACATCCTCTTCGCCCTCTACCGCTATTTCTCCTATGCCCGCCCCCGTTACCTCTGCGGCCGTTGTCGCCAGCGTTTACAGCAAAAAGGCCGCTGCCCCTATTGCGGTGCCATCAACGACTGACACCGCCCATCCGCAAAAAAACTTTTTGCGAAAAACATTACGAAGATTACGAATATCACGAGCCTTCCGTGGCGGCAGATACCTGTTCGTTATTTATGTAGAAGAGGACAGCCACGTGCATGAAAAGTGGCGAAAATGATAAAATGTAAGGAAAACGACCTTGAAAACGAAAATTCATATCGTTTCATTCGCTCAATACATCCCAGGTTTTCTTCACAAAAGTACTTATCTGGGGTGGCGTTCTGTTTTGGAGGGCAAACATGGTGAAGCTGCGTACTTTGCCTATTTTGACAGGAACCTGGGAGCCAGAACTATTTTAGTTATGCGCAAAATGAAAAACGGCGGCCCATACAAGCCCTATGCTATCATTGATGAGTATGTGTTTGCTGCCACCATAGGTTCCTTACACACGGGAACTCCGCTTTAATGGCCTTGCTTGCCGGACCAACCGGGGCTATCCATCTGAAGCGGAGCTGTGGAGTGCTGCATTAATAAGTCACTTGCCAGACCAACCGGGGTTCTTATCCTATGCAAGCACTTTTTTTCTGAAGGCAAAAGTACAACTTTTCCTCTTTCTCACCAAATATTCCCGCCTTTTTCTTTCATTCGCCCCGCATTTTGCCTCTTTTTGAAAGAAAATGCACCCAATTTGACTCCATCGCTGAAAAAAGTCGGCACTTCTTTGTGCTTCATTCAATCCTTTTGGCTATATTTGCAACGGATTTATGGTAAAACTGACAAAAATCCGTAATGCCCAAGGGCAAATATAAGGTTAAGTAGCTTGAAAAGATGAAGATAGAAAGGCCATCATATATGCAGCAGCTCATCGAATCCAAGGATAATGGGCTGATAAAGATAGTGACGGGATTAAGGCGTGTCGGAAAATCATACCTCCTGAAGACTCTCTTCAAGGAGTATTTGTTGAATGAAGGCGTCAGAAAAGACCACGTCCTCATTATCGACTTGGAGGATCGGAAGCAGAACGCCTTCCGAGACCCGGACTATCTGTTGGATTGGGTGGACAGACAAATGCAGAATGAGGAGCAATACTACATTATCATCGATGAAGTGCAGAAAGTTGATGAGTTTGTTGACATGCTCGGTTCTCTGGCCATCAAGGAGAATGCCGATGTCTATGTGACTGGTTCAAACTCACATTTCCTTTCCAGTGACATCGCCACTGAGTTCCGTGGCCGTGGCGACGAGATACACGTATGGCCACTTTCCTTCAAGGAATATATGACGGCATACGACGGAGATGTATATGACGGATGGCAAGAGTATTATACTTATGGTGGACTGCCCAAAATCCTTTCCATCAAGGGCGATGACAAGAAGGCAACCTACTTGAGAAATCTTTACCGTACCGTTTATTTGAGTGACATCTATGAGCGGCATGAGATAGAGAATAAGGCTGAGTTCGAAGAGCTGGTGCGCATCCTTGCCTCAAGCGTCGGAAGCCCTGTTAACCCCACGAATCTGGCAAACACATTCAAGACCGTAAAGCGTCTGAACAATATCACCGACAAAACTATTGAGACTTATGTCGGCTATCTGGAGGATGCCTTCATGATAGAAAAAGCTGAGCGTTATGACGTTAAGGGCAAAAAATATGTCGGCACGACACCCAAATACTACTTCAAGGACTTGGGGCTAAGAAATGCTATTCTTTCTTTCAGGCAGACAGAAGAGAACCATCTGATGGAAAATATCATCTACAACGAGATGCGCCATCGCGGTTTCCTCGTTGACGTTGGCAATGTATATGTCAGGATGAAGAATGAGAAAGGCGACTGGCAGCGAGTTACTCTTGAAGTTGATTTCGTCTGCAACCTCGGTTCCCGCAGGTATTATCTGCAATCGGCCTACAGATTGCCTGATGAAGAGAAGATTCAGCAGGAGAGACGTTCGCTGACTCAGATAGCCGACTCTTTCAAGAAAATTGTTGTTGTGGGCGAACGCATGAAGTTGCGGCGTGATGATATTGGTATTGTATGGATGGGAATCTATGAATTCCTTGCAGATGAAAAAATGATGGATGTGTAAAATGACAAGGAATCCTTACCGCAGGGTTCCTTTTTCTTTTGTGCCCATCTTCCTGCCCGTTGCCCATCCATTTTCTGCCACTTTTCACCATCCGTTTTCACAGACAAACCGACAATTTGGCCTACATTCACTGCAAATTTTCCTCAAAACGATGTCCTTTAAGATAGTTTAGGAAGGTAAACCGCCGAGATATTGTAAGAAAATGTTACCTTTGCAGCAAAATAACACAAAAACTTGATGATTCCTCGTCATCACGGGATGATATTAAAGTGTACCTATGACCGACTTTAGCTCAAAGATAGGCTGGATGCTCACACCTCATATTCAGGAAGAGGCTGTTGTTCTCGACTTGTTTGCAGGTTGTGGGGGGCTGTCACTTGGATTTGAGGCAGCAGGCTTCCGTACCATCGGTTATGAAATGGCGGAGTCTGCCGTTGAAACATATAATAGGAATCTGAAGGGCCATTGCTATAACCAGTTTTTGGAAGTTGGATTTGAATACCCAGAAGCGGACAATATAGACATAGTTATTGGCGGTCCTCCATGCCAACCATTTAGCAGGTTTGGTAATCAGATGGGGATTGACGATGCACGCGATGGTTTCCCTGTTTTCATTGATGCTGTCCGACGTATTCGTCCACGTGTGTTTCTCTTTGAGAATGTTGCCAACATTCTTGGAAGGCATAAATGGTATCTGGAACTCATCGTTTCGGAACTGCGGCGGTTGGGATATTGTGTTGAGTATCGCATCGTGAATGCTGTTGATTATGGAGTGCCTCAGAACCGTGAGCGACTTATTTGTGTAGGGCATAAAGCTTCTTTCCAGTTCCCAAGAACAGAAGCAAGGCGTACCACTGTCGAGGAAGCCATTGGCGACCTGATGTACAGTTATGATGAGAACAGCAAATTCTTGACGCCGGAGCAGGAGAGATACATCGCTGTCTATGAGGAGAAGTCTCATTGTATTACCCCTCGCGACCTACATCCAGACCGACCTGCCCGCACTATCACGTGCAGGAATCTAGCAGGTGCTACCAGCGACATGCAGCGCGTGAAACTACCCGATGGCCGTCGGCGCAGGATTGAGGTGAGGGAAGCTGCTCGCCTACAGAGCTTCCCGGACTGGTTTGAGTTCTGTGGGACGGAAAGCCGCCAGTTCTATCAGATAGGGAATGCCGTTCCACCTCTGTTAGCGTATAAACTTGCAATATGCCTAAAGCAAACCTACGAGATGCCTATTCGAGAACAGGCGGAAATCAGAGAAATCAATACTTTCCAAGAACAAACACTATTTGATGCTGTATGCGTATAAAATTTAAAGTTGAAAAGACTGAGGAGGTCAAGAAACTGTATGAAGACATGCTTGACGTGTTGGTAGCAGTTGGCATACCCGTATCAGAACTACCTTCCGACCGCAGAAGGGAGAAAATGGCTGGTGCCTGTTTGGCTGTGGGACAGATAGTAACCTCGTTTCGGGAAGCCAAATCTGTCATGAATGGTAGTTTCCTAAAGACGCGGGACATCATAAAGTTTGAAAACGATCATTATGGCGAACAAATATCATCAGGCTCATATGATGACATACGTCGGAAAGATCTCAAACAGCTGCAAGAGGCAGGTCTCGTCATCAACTCATCCTTGTTAGATCAGTCGGCTACAAATGATCCCAACAGAGGTTATGCACTTGATGCTCAGTTTGCCAGCCTGTTAAAGGCATTCAGGACCAGGAAGTGGGAAGAGAAACTGGCCTATTTCCTTGAAATACGTCAGCAAGTTAGAGATGAGCTGGAGCGCAAAAAAGCGATGGAGCGTATTCCCGTTACACTCCCATCTGGCTTGACACTGGAGCTTTCCACGGGTGAACATAACCTGATACAGAAAAAGGTGATTGAAGACTTCCTGCCATTTTGGGGAATGGGCGCAGAGGTCCTTTATTTTGGTGACACGACGGACAAATTCCTTCATCACAAAGTCGAAACGCTTCAGGAACTGCATATCAAGCTCGAACATGGGGAACTGCCTGACATCATTGCTTATTGGAAAAGCCGCGCGAGTTTGACCCCCGAGGGCAAAGCGACGATGACCCCTTAAAACTTTTTATTTTTGACCCCTGTAAAGTCCTGACCGACGGGGTCATTTTTATTTTGCCCTTTTACTTCTTTGCATTCATCTTGCG
>JAFUYT010000023.1 GCA_017470425.1 Bacteroidaceae bacterium
ATAGAGCGTATGTGAGCCTTGATCTCTTTTTTCGGGGCAATTTGTTCACATTTTTATCTCGACTGGCTTATAAGCTCGGAGATTTTATCTATATTTGCAGCCAAATTGCAAAGTTCAACGATGAAGAAAGAGAATCTTGTCCTTCGTGACACCTCATTTGTCGATCTGATGGCACGACGCATCTTCAACGTGCTGCTCATCGCGAACCCATACGATGCCTTCATGCTGGAGGATGATGGTCGCGTGGATGAGAAGATCTTCGACGAGTACGCCAAGCTGGGCCTGCGCTACCCGCCCCGCTTCATCCAGGTGGCCTCCGAGGAGGAGGCGTTGCGGCAGATGGAGAAGTTCTCCTTCGACCTCGTCATCGTGATGCCTGGTACGGACAACAACGACATCTTCGACATCGCCCGCGGCATCAAGGAGTCGCAGCCGCAGATTCCCTGCGTCATTCTGACACCCTTTTCCCACGGCATCTCCAAGCGCATGGCTGACGAGGACCTCTCGGCATTCGAGTATGTATTCTGTTGGCTCGGCAACACGGAGCTGCTGCTCTCCATCATCAAGCTCATCGAGGACAAGATGAACCTGGCGCACGACCTGCAAGCCGGTGTGCAGATGATTCTGCTCGTGGAGGACAACGTGCGTTTCTACTCCAGCATCCTCCCCAACCTCTACCAGTTCGTGCTGCAGCAGAGCCTGGCCTTCGCCACGGAGGCGCTCAACTCACAGCTGGAAACGCTGCGGATGCGCGGCCGCCCGAAGATCGTCCTTGCCCGCAGCTACGAGGAGGCGTGGGCGCTCTACGACCAGTACTCCGATAACACCCTCGGCGTCATCTCCGACTGCCGCTTCCCGCACAACGGCGTGCTCGACGAGATGGCGGGCATCGAGCTCCTGAAGAACATCCGCCAGCGCGACCCCTACATCCCGCTCATCATGGAGAGCTCCGAACCCGAGAAAGCCACGCTCGTGGAAGGGCAGAAGGTGCGATTCGTGGATAAGAACTCCAAGAAGATGGCCGTCGATCTGCGCAAGCTCATCAACCATTACTTCGGTTTCGGCGACTTCATCTTCCGCGACCCGCGCACGATGCAGGAGGTGGCCCGCTTGCGCAACCTCAAGGACCTGCAGGACAACATCTTCACGCTGCCCAAGGAGTCGCTGCTCTACCACGTCCAGCACAACAACGTCTCGCGCTGGCTCAGCTCCCGCGCCCTCTTCCCCATTGCCGACTTCCTAAAGCGCATCACATGGGACTCTGTGCAGGACGTCGATCTGCACCGCCAGATTATCTTCGACGCGATTGTCTCGTACCGCCGCATGAAGAACCAGGGTGTCGTGGCCGTGTTCCACCGCGAGCGCTTCGACCGCTACTCCAACTTCGCCCGCATCGGCGACGGCTCGCTGGGTGGCAAGGGGCGCGGCATCGCCTTCATCGACCATATCATCAAGCGCCACACCGACCTCAGCGACTTCGACAACGCCGAGGTGATGATCCCGAAGACGGTCGTCCTCTGCACCGACATCTTCGACGAGTTCATGGACACCAACGAGCTCTATCAGGTCGCCCTCTCCGATATTCCCGATGAGGACATCCTCACCTATTTCTTACACGCACGCCTGCCGGCGCGCCTGATTGGCGACCTCATGGCCTTCCTCGACGTGGTCGATACGCCCATCGCCATTCGCTCCAGTTCGCTGCTCGAAGACTCACACTACCAGCCCTTTGCAGGCATCTACGCCACCTACATGATTCCCCACGTAGATGACAAGTACGAGCGCCTGCACATGCTCTCCGACGCCATCAAGGCGGTCTATGCCAGCGTCTATTACCGCGACTCCAAAGCTTACATGACAGCCACCTCCAACGTCATCGACCAGGAGAAGATGGCTGTCATCCTGCAGGAGGTCGTGGGCGAGCGCCACGGCGACCGTTTCTACCCCACCCTCTCCGGCGTCGCACGCTCCGTCAACTACTATCCCATCGGCGACGAGCAGGCCAACGAGGGCACCGTCAACCTGGCCCTCGGACTGGGCAAATACATCGTCGATGGCGGCCAGTGCCTGCGCGTCTGTCCGGCCCACCCGCATCAGGTTCTGCAAACCTCCGAGATGGAGATTGCCTTGAAGGAGACGCAGACACGCTTCTACGCCCTCGACCTCGCCAACCCACCGGAGGCGTTCCAGAAGGACGACGGCTTCAACTTGCTGAAGCTGCGCGTCAACGCCGCCGAGCCCGACGGCACTCTCCAGTATATCGCCTCCACCTACGACCCCTACGACCAAGTCATCCGCGACGGCATCTACGAGGGTGGCCGCAAGGTCATCACCTTCTGCGGTGTCCTCCAGCAGGATGTCTTCCCGCTGCCCGAACTGCTCCGGAAGGTGATGCGCTATGGGCAGGACGAGATGCGGCGTCCCGTGGAGATCGAGCTCGCCGCCAACATCCATGCCGACCGCACGGGCGAGCTCTACCTGCTGCAGATCCGTCCGATGGTCGATAACAAGATGAACCTCGACGAGGACCTGAGCGTCATCCCTGACAGCGCCTGCGTACTCCGCAGCCACAACGCCATCGGCCACGGCATCCTCACCGACATCCAGGACATCGTCTATGTGAAGACCGACCACTGGAGTGCCTCCATGAACCCCGCCATCGCCGAGGAGATTGACCGCATCAACCGTCGCTACCTTGACGCGGGCACAGGCTACGTCCTCGTGGGACCGGGCCGCTGGGGCTCCAGCGACCCGTGGCTGGGCATCCCCGTGAAGTGGCCCGCCATCTCCGCCGCCAAGGTCATCGTGGAAGCCGGTCTGGACAACTACCGTGTCGATCCCAGCCAGGGCACCCACTTCTTCCAGAACCTGACCTCCTTCGGCGTCGGCTACTTCACCATCAACGACTACCTCGGCGACGGCGTCTATCGCCAGGACCTCCTCTCCGAGCTGCCCGCACAAGAGGAAACGGAGCACATCCGCGTCGTGCATTTCGAACGTCCGCTGGTCATCAAAATCGATGGAATGAAGAAGGAAGGCGTCGTACAGATACCCGAATCATGAGGATTTCATGATAAAATGACACTCTTTTTGCATTTTCTTTTTGATTCTTTTTGCGCAGAGAGAAATATTCACTACCTTTGCGCCGTTAAATGCGTATAGAAACTATAAAGCAAAATAATTTTAACCATTAATTAAGAAGAACAATGAAGATTGGAAAAATTCTTCTCGCAGCTGCCCTGATGGTTTCAGGACTGACTGCCAGCGCACAGGAGACTGAGCGCGTTGAGTTCAATCACCACTGGTTCCTGCAGCTGCAGGGCGGTGCTCAGTACACCCTTGGCGAGGCTGACTTCGGCAAGCTCATCTCTCCGAACGCTCAGATTGCCGTAGGTTATCAGTTCACTCCCGTATGGGCACTGCGCCTGGCCGTGAATGGCTGGCAGAGCAAGGGTGGTTTCGAGGACAACACCAACTACAAGTGGAACTACGTAGCTCCCGGCCTCGATGTGAAGTTCAACCTCATCAACGCCATCGCCGGCTACAACCCCAACCGCGTCTTCGGTCTGAACCTCATCGTCGGTGCTGCCGCTAACATCGGCTTTGGCAACGACGAGGCTAAAGACATCGCCGCCGCTGGCAACTATCGCCTCCGCGAGCTGTGGGACGGCACAAGCGTTGTTCCCGTGGGCCGCGCTGGTATCGACCTCGACTTCAAGGTCAGCAAGCGCGTGAGCATCAACCTCGAGTGCATGGCCAACGGTACCGTTGAGAAGTACAACAGCAAGGCTGGTCTCGATGAGAACCGCGATGAGGAGAAGGCTAACGCCGACTGGTACTTCAACGCCCTTCTGGGTCTGAAGATTGGTCTCGGCAAGGTTCAGAACGTCATCCCCGTGGCTGTTCCCGTTGTTGTCGAGGAGCCCGCTCCCGCTCCCGTCGTGAAGGAGACTCCGAAGCCGAAGCCTCAGCCCGTCATCAAGAAGGAGATGCAGACCGAGATCTTCTACTCCATCCGCGAGACCGTCATCCCCGAAGGCGAACAGGGCAAGGTGACCAACCTCATCAACTTCCTCAAGGCTAACCCCGAGACGAAGGTCAATGTCACTGGCTATGCTGACGCTGGCACTGGTAACCCCCGCATCAACATGTTCTACTCTCAGGGTCGTGCTGAGAACGTCGCTAAGGCTCTCACCGATGCTGGTATCGACGCTGCTCGCATCACCGTTGACTACAAGGGTGACACCGTTCAGCCCTACACCAACGACAACGACAAGAACCGCGTGTCCATCTGTATCGCTAAGTAATATCAACAGATATTGGAAAAGCCCCGCCGCTGGCGGGGCTTTTTTAATGGGCACAGACAAAAGAAGGACCCCGCCAGCCGACGGGGTCCTTCATTTGTCTGTGGTGGGTATCGCTTATACGAGTCCCTGAGCCATCATGGCCTTGGCCACCTTCATGAAGCCTGCCACGTTGGCACCCTTCACGTAGTTGACATAGCCGTCGGGCTCGGTGCCGTACTTCACGCAGTTGTCGTGGATGTTCTCCATGATCCAGAGCAGCTTGGCATCGACCTCCTCGGAGCTCCAGCTGAGGCGCTCGGAGTTCTGGGACATCTCCAGACCGCTGACGCTCACGCCACCAGCATTGCTGGCCTTACCCGGCGAGTAGAGGATCTTAGCATCCTGGAACACCTTGATGGCGCCGGGCGTGGAGGGCATGTTAGCACCTTCAGCCACAGCGATGACGCCATTGGCCACGAGCGCCTTGGCGGCCTCCTCGTTGAGCTCGTTCTGCGTAGCACAGGGGCAGGCGATGTCAGCCTTCTCGAACCAGGGCTTTGCACCGTCGCCGACGTACTTAGCCTTCGGGTACTGCTCTACGTACTCACGGATACGTCCACGATAGACGTTCTTCAGCTCCATGATGTAGTCGAGCTTCTCGCGGTCGATGCCGTCGGGATCGTAGATGTAGCCGTCGCTGTCGCTCATGGTCATCACCTTACCGCCCAGCTGCAGCACCTTCTCGGCGCAGTACTGAGCCACGTTGCCGGCACCGGAGATGAGCACCTTCTTGCCTTCGATGCTCTCGCCCTTCGTGCGCAGCATGGCGCGCAGGAAATAGACATTACCGTAACCCGTAGCCTCGGGGCGAATCAGTGAGCCGCCGAACTCCAGGCCCTTGCCCGTGAGCACGCCGCTGAACTCGCGCGTCAGCTTCTTATACATACCAAACATATAGCCGACCTCGCGACCGCCGACACCGATGTCACCTGCGGGCACATCCACGTCGGGACCGATGTGGCGCGTCAGCTCCAGCATGAAAGCCTGACAGAAGCGCATCACCTCAGCGTTCGACTTGCCACGCGGGCTGAAGTCAGAGCCGCCCTTACCGCCGCCCATGGGCAGCGTCGTCAGTGAGTTCTTGAAAGTCTGCTCGAAAGCGAGGAACTTCAGGATTCCCAGGTTCACGCTCTTGTGGAAACGGATACCGCCTTTGTACGGGCCAATGGCGTTGTTGTGCTGCACGCGGTAGCCCATGTTCGTCTGCACATTGCCCTTGTCGTCGGTCCATGTGACACGGAACTGATACACGCGGTCGGGGATGCAGAGGCGCTCGATGAGGTTCACCTTCTCGAACTCAGGGTGCTTGTTGTACTCTTCTTCAATCGTGCCGAGCACTTCTTCCACAGCCTGATGGTACTCAGGCTCTCCGGGGAAGCGGCGCTTGAGGTCTTCTAAGACTTTTTTTGCGTCCATAATTGTGTTGTTAATGGGTTGGTTGATAAAGTTATCTCTGAATTACGGGGCAAAGGTAATCATTTTATCACAAACCACTGCATAAAGTTAACAAAAAGTTTGCGTTTCCACACAAAATACTTGCGATTTGTCAAGCACAAGGAGATTTCCTTCCTTTTTCTTGTCCTCCTCCATAAAATCTTGTACCTTTGTCGGCGAAAAGACACCCGCCCATGCTGCACATCCTACATCTTCCCATACAGCACCACCCTTCGCACGCCCGCGCACGCGCGTGCGCGTTCCTATTATTATTATTTATAATGGGGCCTATAAGACCTATGGAGCCCATAAGCCCCAAACGGGAGTTCCGTGCAGTCTGGGTCACCACGCTCAATGGCCTCGACTGGCCCAAGACGAAGGCCACCAACGCCGCCGCCCGCGCACAGCAGCAGGCGGAGCTACGCCAGCTGTTGGATCAGCTGAAGGCCGTCGGCATCAACACCGTACTGCTCCAGACGCGCGTGCGCGGCAGCGTCATCTACCCCTCCGCCATCGAGCCCTGGGACGTCGCCCTCACCGGCACCTACGGCCAGGATCCCGGCTACGACCCTCTCGCCTTCGCCATCGCCGAGGCACACCGCCGCGGTATGGAGCTCCACGCGTGGGTCGTCACCATCCCCGCCTTCAAGCAGGCTGTCGCCCGGCAGATGGGACCGCGCAGCGTCCTCAAGACCCACCCGGAGCTCTGCCGTCGCCACAACGATATGTATTACCTCGACCCCGGTCTCCCCGGCACCGCCGACTACCTCGTGCGCCTCTGCCACGAGATCGTCAGCCGCTACGACATCGACGGCCTCCACTTCGACTACATCCGTTACCCCGAGGGCGCCGCCTCCTTCAACGATGCCGCCACCTTCAAGAAGTACGCCGCCAAGGGCAGCTCCAAGGCTGTCTGGCGCCGCGACAATATCACCCGCATCGTGCGCCGCATCTATGAGGACACCCATGCGCTGAAACCTTGGGTGCGCGTCAGCAGCTCCCCCGTAGGCAAGTATGCCGACGTCGCCCGCTTCTCCTCGCGCGGCTGGAACGCCCGCGACGCCGTTCATCAGGACGCCGAGGGCTGGCTGCGCCAGGGTATCCACGACATTCTCTTCCCCATGATGTACTTCGACGGCAACCACTTCTACCCCTTCGCCGCCGACTGGCAGGAGCAGTGTGCCAGCCGCCACGTAGCCCCCGGACTCGGCATCTACTTCCTGCACCCGCAAGAGAAAGACTGGCCGCTCGGCGTCGTGCAGCGACAGCTCCACTACCTCCGCGAGCGCGGACTATCCGGGCAGTGCTACTTCCGCAGCAAGTTCCTCACCGACAACGTAAAAGGGCTCTACGACTACCTCCGTACCAACTTCTACGCCTACCCCGCCCTACCCCCTGCCTGCCCTTGGCTCGACAGCATCGCCCCCGCCGTTCCCCGCGGCCTGACCGTCTCCGACGATCCCGCCCTCCTCCGCTGGCAGCCCTCCACCGACAACCTCGGCGGCGGCCTCCGCTACAACCTCTATGCCTCCCGCCAGTGGCCTGTCGATGTCAGCCGCGCCGAGAACCTCGTAGCGCCGCTGCTCACAGAGACGCAATTCCGCTACAACCGCCTCGCTGCCCTCAGCTACTACTTTGCCGTCACAGCCATCGACCGCTGCGGCAACGAGAGCGCCCCCGCGCAGTTCACGACGCAGCCCCCCGCCGCCGTCGCCCAGCCGCGCAAGCTGCAAAGCACCGTCATCCGTCCACTATCCACTCCCGAGCGCAAGCAGTTGGAGAAGGCCCGCGCGAAGAAAGCCAAGCGCAAACGCTGAACTTTTGTACATTCGCATAAAAAATCATCATTTCCCTTTGCCAACTCCCCAAACTTCCCTATCTTTGCGGCGTGATACCTCCCTCACACCGGTTATATTATAATGATTATGACAGGCGACGAACGCGAAAGATACATCAACCCCTATACCGACTTCGGCTTCAAGAAGCTCTTCGGCACAGAGATGAACAAAGACTTGCTCATCAGTTTCCTCAATGCCCTGCTCAGCGGCAGCGCCAAGGAGATTGAAGATGTTCAGTACCTGAACGGGGAGAACCTCGGCGACGGCTATGGTGACCGCCGATCCGTGTTCGATGTCTATTGCATGGCCAAGGACGGCAGCCGCTTCATCGTAGAGATGCAGAAGGCTGAGCAGGCGTACTTCAAAGACAGAAGCGTCTATTATGCGACCACACCCATCCGTCAGCAGGCCCCCAAGGGTGCATGGAACTATCATCTGGAGAATGTCTATACGGTAGGCATCCTCAACTTTGAGTTCCCGCATGGCGAGTATCCGGCTGACAGCTAT
>JAFUYT010000024.1 GCA_017470425.1 Bacteroidaceae bacterium
ATAACAGCAGCTATATCGACAAGACTTACGCCCGCATTGACGGCGGCAGCGACGCTCCCGGCTACCTGTGCAGCACCTATCCGCTCTACGCCATGGTCAGCGGCGACGCGCTGACGCTGAAGTGTGGCGTCGTAGAAACGGGCGGACAGCTGTACACTACCGAGGAAATGTGGTATGCCTCGTGCGCTGATATCGCTACCGTCGTCGTCGATGAGAGCTGTAAAAACTATACAGGCGCCTCGCTGCAAAACCTGTTCAACTCGTTCGCAAGCCTGCAGAGCATCAGCGGATTTGAACACCTTAACACCGCAAACGCCACCAACATGAGCAATATGTTCATGTACTGCTACGCCCTGGACAATCTCGACCTGAGCAGTTTCGACACTTCCTGCGTGACCGACATGTCCAATATGTTCTCCTCTTGCCGCAAGCTGGCAAAGCTCAACCTCTGCGGTTGGGACACCAGAAAGGTCACAGATATGCGGACCATGTTCGAGACATGCACATCGCTCACCACGCTCAACCTCAGCAGCTTCGACACACGTAGCGTCAAATGGACGGCTCATCTGTTTGGCGATTGCCGAAACCTCGCCACCATCATCGTTGGTTACGACTGGTCAACAGCCTCCGTGACGAACAGCCTTAGCATGTTCTACGACTGCACCAGCCTCGTGGGGCAGGACGGAACGACTGTCGGCACCACCACGGATGCCTCCAAGGCCCACACCGGAACGGGCGGCTATCTGACCGACCTGACGCGCACGCTGACGGCCAATGCCGCCAACGGCAAGCGCTGGACCACGTTCTACACCGACAATGTGGGCTATACCATCAATGGCGGCGAGGAGGCCTGCGCCTATACCGCCACCTACAACGGGGGTGCAGGCACGCTGACGCTGCACAAGCTGGGCACCGACGGACGCAGCATCCCTGCCGGCACGGCAGTTATCGTCGTGGCCAGCGAAAGCAACACGCAGGTGGGCATGACGGTTGACAACACGCTCGGCAACTTTGAGGGCGACAACGATCTGCACGGTGTAGATATAGACACACCCACCAGCACCATCCTGACAAACCTTGGCGACGGGACGCTCTACGTGCTGGGCAACAAGAATGCCCACTTCGGTTTCCATCAGTTCGAGGGCGCCACCATGGCTGGCCGCAAGGCGTTTCTGCTGGTGGACAGCGGTGTAGCACAGAGCCGCAGTCTGACGATGGTATTCGACGACGAGACAACAGGCATCAACGAAACTGTTGCTAAGGCTGAAGATGCAGGCAGTGGCTGGTACACGACCGACGGTCGTAAGCTCAACGCGAAGCCTACCGCAAAGGGGCTATATATTAATAATGGTCGTAAAACTATTGTAAAATAAAATGGAGGACACCACGATGAAGAAGCAATACATACAACCCATCATGCAGGCGGTGAAAATACAGCAAACACAGATGCTGTGCAGCAGCCCTTACGATGATGTAAAATCGCTCCGCACCTACGACGATGACGATGATGTCATCAGCGACAAAGACGAAATATGGTAGAAAGGAGAACATCATGAAAAAGGAACTATGTAGCCATGAAGCCCACGGGCAACACCGTGAAGTTTCACGTGGTCAGAAGCGACGGCACGCCTTACAGTAAAGTCGCTTCCGCCAGCCTCCAGGCCGGCAAGTTCTACCATCCCACGCTCTCTGCCACCCTTGACGATGCCATTACTACGCCGCTGACGCTCGAAGCCATCGAGAGCGGCACAGTCTCGTTTCAGAACAAAGCCGCCGGTTCCGTCTATTACAGCATCGACGGCGGCGCACGCACCGAGATTCCTGCCGGCTCGACGGGCACCACACCCAAGCTGGCGGCAGGCCAGAAGGTCGCGTTCTATGGCGACAATGCCACTTATACCACATCAAATAACTATTCCGAAATCTCCTGTACCGCTGGCTGCTACGTCTATGGAAACATCATGAGCCTCATCAGTTCGACCGACTTTCCCAATTGTAAGACACTGACGGAGAACGATACCTTTCGTAACCTGTTCTCTCCGAATTCTTACATCTACAATCATGTTTCACGGTTATTGATGCTTCCCGCCACAACGCTGACAGACGAGTGCTACTCGGGCATGTTCTCAGGCTGCACCAGCCTGACCAAAGCCCCCGACCTGCCCGCCACCACGTTGGCTAGCTATTGCTACAGAAGAATGTTCAGTGGCTGCACCAGCCTCCGCAGCATCAAGTGCTTAGCCACGAACATCTCTGCATCTAATTGTACCGCCGACTGGCTCAGTGGCGTATCCGCAACCGGCACGTTCACCAAGGCCTCGTCAATGACGGACTGGACGGAAGGCGCCAGCGGCATCCCCGCAGGCTGGACAGTCGAAAACGAATAGATACAGACCATTTTCGGCAAAAAGTGAAAATTCCCCCGAACTTTGTGCAAAAGAAGTTCGGGGATTTTTCCGTACCTTTGCGGCCAGTTAAGCATGACGAATATGAAGGTATTGCTGATTAACGGATGTTCATATGCCAAGGATTGTACTGCTACGGCCTTTGGCGTAGTGGCAGAATAAGAGCTCCCCTGACCGAGCAGGACATCAAGGAAATACTGATAGCAAGCCTGTAAATAAAAGATAACAAAAACAGCAACGAATTATGAAAAGCTTCAAATCAAATGCGTGGCTTTTGCCACAACCCGTGCTGATCATCGGCACCTATGACAAGGACGGCAAACCTAATGCCATGAACGCTGCATGGGGAAGTCAGTGGGATATGCACGAGATCGTCATATCGCTCGGCTCTCATCAGACGACTGACAACCTCAAAGACAATGCGGACCTCACCGTGACATTCGCTACAAGAGAGACGATGATAGCATCTGACTATGTGGGTATCGTAAGTGGAAGGAACACACCCGACAAAATGGAGAAGACAGGGTGGACGATAGAGAAAGCCCCCAACGTGAATGCTCCTGTGTTCAAGGAGTTCCCGATGACACTGGAATGTCGCGTCAAGGAGAAGATCGACGAGAGTGAGACGGGATATTACCTTGTGGCCGAGATTGTCAACATACTCTGTGACGAGAAGTATCTGGCAGAAGACGGTAAGCCCGATGTGGAGAAGATGCAACTGATCACCTACGACCCTGTCCATCACACATATATCCAGCTGGGCAAGACCGTAGGCAAAGCATTCTCCGACGGAAAGCAGATGAAAGGGTAAGAAGCACTGGCATGGTGCCGCCTGCGACAGCTGAATGCAGCACCTAACCTATCACGCCAACGTACAGCCCGGCAACAGCAACGAATGGCTGGAACCTGTGACAGACGATGTGTATGATCAACTGAAATGAGGGTTTGAGTAGAAGTCCTTTGCAAGCAAAGCGCCATAGCCGAGCGGCTGTGGATGCCGGTGATGGCAATCAGCATCATGCTTATTGCTGCCAAATTTTATTGTAAATTTCTAAATGCTTCTCTATTACATCCTCTATTGCGAACTCCCGTTCGGCTTTCTCCCTTGCAGCCTTACCCATTCTGACACGTAATGCCTTGTCCTCAATCAGGATGCGTAGTTTCTCTGCAAGGGATTCACTGTTCTTGACAGGAATCAGGAATCCGTTGATACCGTCGTCCACCACGTCCTTGCATCCGATGGAGTTTGTTGTGACGATGGGTTTGCCCACGGCGCAGGCATCAATGAGCGACTTGGGGACGCCCTCGCGGTAGTAGCTCGGGAATGCCACGATGTGACACTGCTCCAGAACAGTCCTGATGTCCTTCTGGAAATTCATCCACTTAATGTATTTACCGTCACAGCGTGTCTCAAGTTCCTCTTTCGAAACGGCGTCGGCGTTGTCTGCAAGTCTGCCGCAGAGCCAGAACTCCAGTCGTCCCTCATAGTCTTGTCGCAGCATCTCCGCCGCCTCTATCAGCTCCATGACACCTTTCTCCTTCACCATCCTGGCAGAGAAAACCACCTTCAGTGTGTCGCTCTCTGGCTCTGGCACATATCTGAAGACGTTTAGATCGACACCGGAGCCCTTGATGAACTCAGTCTGACTGTCTGCAATGACATGGTGATTTAGGAATAGGCTATTGTCCTCATGGTTCTGGAAGATTACCTTCACTCCCTTCCTTTTGTTTGAGAATCGCATCACAGCCAAAATGCCTCTTGCTGTCATTCCCATCTTGTTGTTGGAGAAGATGGCTCCCAGCCCGCTAATGGCATTCGCCACGCCGCGGACGCTGGCCAGCTTGGCTGCAAGTCCGCCCCAAAGACAGGTCTTCAGTCCCACGTGATGTATGATGGCATCCTTGTTCTTTCTGTAGAGTGAATATAGAAACCAGAAAGTCCGGAACTCCTGAATAGGGTTCATTCCCGTAGGATTGACAGGTAATTCCATTACTTCCAGTCCCATTCCCTCCACTTCGTGCCGTTGTCCTGTATCCTTGCACACCACTGTGACCTCCCACCCGGCTTTCTGCGCAGCCAGGGCAATGTCCTTCCGGTGAGAAAGGAAGAATCGGTCTTCGTTGACGATGATAAAAAGTTTCTTTGTCATATTGCTTGTTCCCAAAATTCTTTGTTTTTATTGAACGAGAAATACTTGTTGTAGTTCTCTTTCGCATTCTTCGACATGCTTGAATAGTATTCCCAATCGGTTGACAGTTCAATGATGGCCTCCTTCCATGTCATTCCTGTTGTTTCTTCATCAATGAGATATCCGAAGTCCTTGGTCACTATTTGCTTGTTAAAGCCAACGGCTGATGCTATGACAGGCATAGCCGTTGACATATATTGAATCAATTTGAACCCTCCCTTGCCTCTGGTGAACTCCGTGTCGGGTAGAGGCATCAGTCCGATGTGTGAACATAGTATTTCCTTTTTGGCGATTGCCTTGTCCCAAAGGATATTGACAATCTCCAGACAGGATGCCTCTGCCATGAGGAACTTGTTGCATACCACATGAAGAGAGAGCTTCTTACCGTTCAGCGCTTTCAGGGCCTTGGCAGCATCGTCTAATGCAGGGACTATCGCCTGAATGTACTCCAGGCCTATTGCTGTCGCCACCCAGACGAGGCGAATCTCATCGCCATAGAGCAACTGTCGCTGCGCGAGAACTTCTTCTGTGTCATAACACAGGAAGTCACCGTCGGTCGTAGGGAGAACTTTTACTTTATGGGTGAAACGTTTGTCAATCAGCGACTGCAAGATGTTGGTGGAGACAACAATGGTATCGCTGTTTTTGGAATAAAAATGGAAATCAGGAGGAGAACACCGCTTGTTCGCCAGGATATTGTCGTCTAATTCCCAAATGATCTTGTTCCGCTTGGCAAGCCGCCTGATGAGGAATTTGTGCAGGGCAGGCAGATGACGCGGTACAATGGCACGTGCAAGGATGATGGTTCCGTCCTTCATCGCCAGGCTATCCTCCACGAGGAATATCAACGTGCGGAACACATAGAAAAAATATAAAAAGACGGAATAGACAAACAGCCCGTTCTTCCCATGATTGTGCCACCACGTGTAGATGCCGTCGGGCAAGGCCGAATGGAACCTCACCCCTGATGACAGGAAATACTGTGTCAGCCGGTAATAGCTCGATGGCGTCAGCCTGGCATTTTCAACATGTATGGATACCTTCTTCATGATGATTCAGTTTTTACATTTAGGAGAGGAGATGCCAGCGGCAAGCCCCTTCACCATGTTGATCCAGCATTTACAACCGGACTTGATGAATATAGGGAAATAGATGAGCCGGGCCAAATGCTTGATGGCGTGGTTGATCTTCCATTGCAGGGGCACGTAGCTTCTTCTCAATAGCCACAGGTGGTTGCGGAACTGATAGTAGTACCTGATGGGGGAGGAAACGATGATCGTATATCCGCAAATGTAGATGGTTTTCAGTCCTACCATGTGTTTGATGGTCACGTTTGGAGTGAAGCCGCAGATGAAGCCCTTGCTTCTGGCGCGCCAGCACCACTCAAAGTCCACATAGTCTATAAATAGGCGCTCGTCGTTCAGCCCCACCGCTTCCAGGACTTCTCTGGTCGTGCATCCGCCAGAAGAAATCAACTCCCTTCGCGGAATAAAGTCAGCCGACAGGGCATGGTCTTTGTGGATGACCGATTTGTACGCCTTGCCAGTTTCCTTGTTTTCCGTCGCAGGCCCTAAGAAGGCCAGACGTGGGAAATCCCTTTTTATCTTCTCAAAACAGTTCACGATCTCTTCCGGATAAGAGTCGGGCACCGTGCTGTCCTGGTCAAGGAATACGATGTGGGTGGCATCGGTATGGTCGAGGACATATCGGCAGCCTATGTTCTGGGCCTTCGCAATCCCCATGTTCTCCTGCAACGATACATAGTGCATCTTGCCGAGCCTGTCTCCCTGAAAAGCCGGCTCTGGCGAATTATCTACTATCACGCCATTATGAGCCCCAGACAGCCTCCGTACGTTGGCAGTCTCCTCTTTGCTGGGGTTGTACAGCACAATGACGGCAGCAACGTTATGCACAGAACATTTTATTCCCGGATTTGCCATATCAATATCTGCCCCTCCTGATGCGACGCTTATATCTGAGTTTTGCCAATAGGTATTCCAGCCATGAGCCATAGCCGAGTGAGGAGAGCATGGCGTAGTACTGTCGGTTGCTTCTGACCACTTTCTTTAGATTCTGAAGTCTGTAGCGCAGCCCGATGTCGGCGGCCTTTGTGCCCGTAGCCCCAAGAGTGTTGCTGCCATGCTGACGGTAGAGGACGGTTTTTTCTTCAATGCCTTTGAGGATGCCTCCGCACTTGAGCACACAGAGGCACACCCAGATGTCGTGCATCAGAGCCTTGTCGGCAGGGAAACCATCGACCGCAGTTTTGGTTTGGTGATTGAAAAGCATGGTGCATCCGGTGGCTATTGCCGTGTGACCTCCGCAGTCATCAAAAGTCCTGATGTATTGCGGGTAAACGCCAGCATGTTCCCACATCGATGGGAAAAGAGGCGAGAGATGCTCATCAACAATCTGCAAGTCGGTATAGACGGCAATGGCTTTGTGGGGATGCTGTTCTTCTTGCTCTTTCAGTACATCTATCGACAGCTCGATTTTCTTGGGCAGCCACACGTCGTCCTGGTCACAGAACATGTAGTAGCGTGCCTCCACCCACTTCATCATACTCAGGAAGTTGCTGCGCGGGCCGCCTGTAGGAGGATAGTCCAACAGCGTTATTTTGTCGGGGTGGCTGGCCGCGAAGTCCTTGATGATTGCGACGGTGCCATCCCGAGAACCGTCATCGTGCACATAGAGATGCCAGTCCTGGTAAGTCTGAGCCAAGAGGGAGTCCAACTGTTCCTTGATGAACCTCTCTCCATTATAGGTCGCGAGTAGTATGGCTATGGTGCTCATGTCTGTTTATTCTGTGATCGTTTATCCATCATGTCTCTTAAATGCTCGTGACATTTTTTCCCATATTGATGTTTGTAACGCAAGTATTTGAATAGCGAACCATAGCCAAGAGCGTTCAGCATACGGTAGTGCTTGTAGTTAGCCACGATGCTCTTCTTGATGTTCAGCAGTCTTTTCATCCGGCTATACTGAACCCAGTGGTTAACGCCTATCTCGTTGTTGCTGTGCTGACGATAATAGACTAAGGGTTCATCGATAGCTTTTATGACTCCACCGGCACGCAGTACGCAAAGCGTAATCCATGAATCGTGCATCACGGCATTGTCTGCAGGGAACACTACCGTGTCCTTGGCCCGCTTGTTAAACAGCATGGTACAGCCCGTGACGAATTCCAAGGCTCCTGCTTTGTCGAAGGTGGTGAGAAGCTCAGGATAGATGCGCTCCTGCTCCCATAGGGTTGTACCCGTCTGGTGCAGCTCGCTGTCAACGATGAACAGGTCGGAGAATACCAAGACGGGCTTGCCGGGATTACTGCGCTCCGCTTCCTTCATCTTGGCCATTTGCTTTTCTATCTTGTCCGCACACCACTTGTCATCCTGATCGCTGAAAAGATAATAGTCGGCTTGGACGGCCTGTAGGAGACTGAAGAAGTTGTTCTTGGCGCCGTGCTGGCTTGGATAGTCGAGGATGATGAAATTATCATATTTCGCCGCATATTCCCTCAGGATGTTACAGGTCTGGTCCATAGACCCGTCATCATGGACATAGATTGTCCAGCCCTTGAAGGTCTGCTGGTAGAGGGAGTCTATCTGTTCCCTGAGATAGCGCTCTCCGTTATATGTTGCTAACAATATGGCTACGTTTCCCATTTCTTACTATTTTAGCCAGATTCCTGTTGCTTTTCCCTTGACAATCTTTTGATATTGTATATAGTTGACGATGAGGCCGGGCAAGTTGACGGCACACATCACGATGAGCAGGCTATTGATGTCGTGCGTCATCCTTCCAAAATAGAGCGCCAATGGGATATACACCACTGAAGCAGTGATGGTGAGGATGAGTTGCAGGCGTAACACTCCGATGCCATTGAGCACGAAAGAGTATCTCATGCTCAGCAGGATGATGAACTGATAGATGGCAGAGATCAGCGTGATGGAGAAGGGCACGAACGCCTGCCCCTGAATCCAGATGTCATATACGAAGCCTGAAAGCACCGTCATCAGCGTGATGAGTGCCAGGATAGAGAGCATGATGATGTTCAGGATCTTGTTCGCATGTCTGATCCATGCGTAGTCCTTCCGTGCGTAGGCATCGGTGGTGGCAGTCCAGAAAGGCACGCAAATGATGGTGAACAGCGTCATCGTGAGGGCGAAGTAGCGATGGGCAATCTGATAAGGGGTCACCATCTCGGGCGTGAAGAGATGGGAGATGAGAATGTTGGAAGTGAAGAAGAGGACGACACCCGGTATCTGCAGGAGGAAAAACTTGATGCCCAAAGAGAATAATTCCCTGGCAGCTCCCATGCTTACAAACTTGATGGAGGGGCGCAGCGCTTTGTATTTACCCATAAAGGTGATGGGGTAGCATATCAGGTAAACCACGAGCGGTGCCCCTGTGTCGATCAGTGCTATCAGCAGCATGGAGTGGCTACCCTGGAGATAGACGATATAGGTACCTATCAGTATCAGGGTGCTCCCGAGGCTTCCCATCAGATTGTTGACGGCAGGCAGCTGAAGTCCCATATAGAAGTTCCCCAGGAACTTGAACACGAAAGTCGCACCCACCAGAATCGTGGCAGCCACAACGACAGTTGTAAGGTTGCTCACCCTTTGGCTATCGACATTGAAAACGCTATATGTGTCGCCCAGCAGTTCGAGGGCTATCAGTACGCACAGCACGGGGACGATGATGCCAATGAGCATGGCCAGAGTGGAAGATACCATCTCCCGTGCCTTGGCCGTGTCGTCCTGAGCCATGCAGACGGCCAGCTTGTTGCGCAGTCCGTTGCCCAGTCCGATGTCTAAGTTGTCTATCCACAGCAGCACGGAACTGATGGTAAGCCACACCCCGTTCTCATACACACCGAGACAGGACAGCGTGAGCGGCACAAGCGCCAGTTGCACCAGTGCAGACCACGCCTTGATGAAGAACGACGCCAGCACGTTCTTCTTGATAAGCGCAGTACGTGAATTACCTGTCGTTAATCCTTTCCAGTGTGTTTTCATCATTATTGTGAACCAAAAGTGGGGATGCCCGTTTACTGTTATAACTGAATCCAACGAAGCGCTGATGTACCAGCAACATAAAGAATACGAACTGACTGAACTGTACAAGATTCAGGAAGAGGTTCTCTTGGTAGAACTGTAGGGTAAGGAGATAAACCAGATATGTGTAAATGGCTTTTCCCACAGCATTCCCATTTTTGTAAAGGCGGTACATCCAACCGGAAAGGATGCCATATATCAAGGCAAAGAATGCTATGCCCCTGTATTTGAAATCTTCGAAGAAAGGCTGGAAAATGGTATAGACGTTGGTGGATATGGGCACAAACACAAAGTCCTGCAATTTTTCATTGACCACAAAGCTGCCGAATCCCCATTTGTTCAATAGCTTATAGACTGCCTCAAAGGTATGTGAGCCTGGCTGCAGGGATATGTCCTGGACAACCGTGCCGAAAGCGACGGGAGGGGAGAGCACATACATGACGAAGAAATCGACGAGGGTCGTGTCCTCTGCATATTGGCTTTCATCTCCGGCGCGTGACAGGTTAATGGCGAAAAACAACATAACGATGATGCCCAATGACAGCACGACAGAACGCATTCGCACAAGTCGTTTCTCGTATAATACAAACAGCGTGATGATGATGATATAGAACAGCATACCTTTCTCCATGATGGCAAAAGCGTTCATGAACGCCATGCAATAGACGGTGATCAATTTCCACAGCGGGATGCACGGGTAGCGCCAGAGGGCCATGATGAGAAGAGCCTGGTTCAAGACGTACGAGAGGCTGAGATAGCCGAAACTCTCGTTGCCGTGAACAGCAAAAACGCGAATGTTGGAAATCATGTCCTCTGTACCAAACTGAGAGACAATCTTCAGGATGGAATACAGATAGAGTGGGGTGATGACTACTGAGATGGCGAAGAAGAAGTTGAATATAAGCGTGTTGAAGGGCACCGTCACCATCCGTGTACGGACGCTTTGCGGAAGTCTGGGAAGTACGTTGAATGTGGCGAAAGAGGAGGTACAGAAGATGGTCAGCCACAATGCAAGGCAGATGTAAAACTGCCTGCTCAGCGGGTACAGCTCATCTGCCTCAATATACAATCCGGTAAGTATAGCTGCCCAGATCCCTATCGTGATGGCCCAGGGTGAGAAGGCGTTGCCGTACTGTATTTTCCGCCCGGAGTTGTCAACGAAGAGGTAAAGCACTGCGAGCGTGGTGAGCAGCAGCGTGACGACGAGGAACGAAAGGATGTTGACCGCATATTGGGGATTTGACGGGCTTACCGGCACTGATGCCCTCTTCAGCGTATAGAACGACGGTGATTTCTTCGTCAGCAGCGTCTGTGAGCGGAGACATTGCTGCTTGAGAATCAGATAGGTGCTATAAGCTGAGTTCTTGTCGTTCTCCAAAGTCTTTAGGTGGCTGCTCTCATCGGCTTTGTGGGTCTTTGAATGTGCTTCCTTATAATCGGCAAATAGTTTCTGACGGAAGAGATAATCATTCCTCGCTTCGTCGCAAGCATCTTTAAGATACTCATATCTCTGCCTCGCTATATAGGCTCTCTTCGTGGAAATGAACTCCTGCAAGTGGCTGCAAACGCTGTCCACCATGACGGCACTGACCACGGGGTCGGGATCGACGACCTGGATTGTAATCGTCTGCTTCTTCGGGACGACCCTATACCTGATACACTTCCTGATCTCGCTGAGTGCCTCTTCATCGTCGCTCTCATATTCACGCAGGCTCCACCAGGGGCGGCGATGGTTCCCTTTTACGTACTCGAGGTAGCTTGTGCCATAGCCGGGTATGCGTACTTGTGACATACTGATGGCAAACTCGCGTGAGTCTATCTGTTGGGCATAGATCTCCACATCGTTGATGCCTTTGTTCCATGACTCCTTGTCATTGTACCATTCTTGGGAATGATTCAGTCCTATGAGAACATCAAGCTCCGAGCTCTCGTCTATAAGCACTGACTCGGCAGTATAAGCCGTAGGTAGGCTGATGGAATAAAGAAGGCTGACGACGATGCTCAAGGTGCATGTCACGGCATAGATTCCAAGGATTCTGCACCGCCTTTCCCTCCCTTTCCATTGTGCGAAACGCCTTTTCATGCCGATGCCCATTGCCTGATTATTGTTGCCAGGAGAAAGTGAAAAGCTGTTTACGGTTGCGGTAGGCGATCAAGAGCAGATAGGCTCCCATGACCAGCACCTCAAAGGCAAACAGTATGATGATTTTTTTTGTGTTACTATGCTTCAGGGGAACGGTGGCCATCTTGACGATTGTAAAGGCAGGCGTGCGTTCCTGAACCTTTGCTTTCGTAATTTGCAGCTGTTCCGAAAGCTGTCTATAGGCTTCGTATTTCAGTATCATCTCATTTTCCAGTCCTTCCCTCTTCATGTTGTAAGAAGGGAGGAAGGTTTTCTGGTTGGCATCGCTGAATTGCGAGTATGCTTTTCTCGCTGCCTCATATTCCGTGAAAGCCTGGTCGCAAAGGCCTTGAATATACTCCATATCCGAACGTGCCTTGTTGGTGCGGTAGTTGGTGATGAAGACCTGCAGCTGCTTCCTTACGACTTCTGTCATCGTGGCGGCGATCAGCGGGTCCTGGGCTGTCACCTCTATGGAGATGACGTTTGTCTTCTTGTCCACACCACAATTGATGTTCGCCGATATGGCTTTGACAACGTCGTCCTGTTCTTTTGTCAACATAAAGGGATCTGGGGCACCGCCGTGCTGCCGGGTGCCTCCTTCTGCTTTGGGTAGCAGGCTTTTCATCCATCCTATCGGCAGCATCCACCAAGGGGTTTTCTGCCTGTTCTTTATATAGTCATAATAAGTGGTACGCAAGGTGCTGTCTTGAGAAACCACCTCGACATCAAACAGACTCACCAAGAAATCGTTCGACCGAATCAAGTCCGGGTATATTTCCGGGTATAAAGCATCACCGCCGGTAGCCATATTTAAGTTCAGACCCACCATATCTGCCAGCGAAGTGAAGCTGCCGAATCCGTTAGCTACCGACGATTCTGGCGACAGTGTAACATTCGACTTGTATATCCGTGGTATGCTGAAACTCACGATAACAGCTACAATGGCGGTAACAAGAAAGCATGTGACAAGTGCTTTCTTCTTGTTCGCAATGATGCTGATGAGCTCTCGTATATGAATGTTTATTAGTTTCTTTGAAGTCATGTCTTTTACTTAAAAGGAACGTGTTTACATCTTTGTCAAAGCTACGATCATAGTGGCGAGGCTGGTGAGAGAGGTGCCTATGCCTAACCATTGGCTGAGGGCATTGGGATTGCGCGGAGCCTTCGAGGGCACCACAATCTCGCAGCCAGGCTCTACCTTGGCTTTGCGGGCTATGGCCATCGTGCCATTCTGATAGACAATATAGGAATTGCGTTTCTTGGCACGGTTCCCGAATCCGCCGGCCTGCTCTACATAATATTTGTAACTCTTTCCCTCCTCGAACGCGACAGTATTAGGCAGATTGACGTCGCCACTGATCCGGACAGTATGGTTGAAGCGGGGAACTATCAGACGGTCGCCGTCAACAAGTTCAATGTCCTGCGTGGAGCCGGGATGGGCCAATGCCTCATCCAGACGGATTCCGATGGTATAGGTCTCGCTCATCTCTATCTTGTCAAGATTGACAGAGTCACGGCCGTCTGCACTCTGGCGGGCCAGTTCCACAACCTGGAGCATACGGGCCTTTTCATCTTCGGTCATCTGGCGAATCAGACGGGCACCACGGACATAACTGCCGGGAATCACTCCACCGGCAGCACGGATGACATCGGAGAGGCGCTGGTTCTTCTTCTCCATGGTATAGCCGCCCTGGAAAGCCACCTCGCCTTCTACATTCACACGGATGGGATCCTGGTGAATCGGGCTCTTACGGACTTCTACGATGTCGTATGGCTGAAGGATAAAATGTTCTGCACTGTTTGGCCCGTCCTTCAAGGACAGGCTGAAAGTCTGGGCCAGGTCAAGGCCTGCCTCAGTCGCATCTGCATCACGAAGCTGGCGGAACACATCAACCTTCACTGTCGAAGCTGCATCCGTAAGACCGCCCGCCTGAAGAATCAGGTCTTTGGCGGACATGTTGTCAGCATATTCGTACGTTCCCGGGAAAATTACTTCGCCGCCAATGGTAAAGGTGCGGAAGTTCTGGTGCTCGGCCAATGTGGGGATGAACAGGACATCCTCGTTTTTCAATGGGATGTCGGCTTCGGTCCCATTCATGATGGCCTCGATATTTATTGAGAGCACTTCCTGGGTGCGGTTGGGTTTCAAACGGCGCATAACCGCGTGTGTTGTCATCGCCTCCTCGGTTAAGCCAGACGCTGTCTCAATGAGCGTGCGTACACTGTTTACCTTGTTGCCCAGCTGATACATGCCAGGGCGGAATACAGCGCCTTTCACCTCTACCATGTTCTTGTAGCGGTCTAAGATGGGACTGACAATCACTTGGTCACCGTCGGTAACCTTGAAGTTAGAGAAATCGAATTCTTCTACGTTATAGACACTCTTCATGTCTTCGTTGCGAAGCACACAGACCAGCTTCTTATAGGCATTGTCGGCGAAGCCGCCACTATATTTAAATAAGGTAAAGAGGCTTTCATCGGCTTTCATCTCGTATGCCATAGGGCGTTTCACACAGCCGGAGATTTCAACAATGCTCTCGTAGGTACCAACCTGAATGACATCGTTATCCTCCAGGCGGACATTGCCGGCCAGACGGCCATTCAGGATGAACTCGTAAACATCGACTGTCGAAATCTGGCGCCCCTGACGGAACACCTTGATACTTCGCAGGGTTCCGAGGCTGTTGATGCCACCGGCACGATAGAGGGCATGGAACACGGTGGCAAAGGCTGAGAGGGTGTAGGTGCCTGGCACTTGGACCTCCCCCATGACGTTGACCATGATGGTACGGGTCTGGCCAAGTGATATCTTAATCTGCGAACTCGCGAAATAGGCGCCAACGCGACTGCGGATGTGACTCTGGGCAGCAGCTACGGTGAGGCCGCCGACATGGACTGGTCCGAAATCTGGAATGGTAATGTCGCCATCGGGACTGATGGTCAGCGAAAGGCTCTCCTGTGAAGCGCCATAGATATCGACTATCAACTGGTCGCCTGGCCCCAATACATAGTTTTGCGGCGTGGCGATGTTCATCTGGGGCTCAAAAGTGAGTAGCTGATTATTGAAAATATCACGACCGAAAACACGCTTGCCCGACGGAGCCAATGGCTCCTGGACAACATCGGGGGTATCGGCGCTCGGGGGAGTGACGCTTTCGACATCAGTCACTTCATTATTCTTGCGCATACGATCCGTCGCAGCAGAAATAGCATCATCGACCGGGGCGTCCATGCCCCCCTGCGTAATCTGCATGGCATACTGCTGCCGAATACGCTGAATCTGCTGCAACGTGGCACCTTTTTGTATCAGGTGTGCCGCAATTTCAGACTCAGAAGTGCCAGCATCCTTCTCTTTGATGGCCATTTTGAGTACTTCTTGGTCGCTCATGCTCTGCGCCCGGCAAACAGTAGTAAAAGCAAATGAGCATAAAATAAGGAGAGATATAATTTTCCCGTGGAACTCTCTGTTGATTGTCGTCTTCATTATTTCTGTTTTAAGGTGCAAAGATACATAGACTTGATTTGTTTGTCTCTTCTCTCCTCGTTAAAAGATGTTAATCGACTCAAATAAGTGCATGATTCTGGTAAACATTTGAGTAACTTTGCGCCATGAAACGAGGATTGTTGATTATCACGGGCTTGGCGATGCTGGTGGCATCGGCCGCTGCCCAATATGTGCCGACGGCCGAGAACATGGCGGCACGCCGCGAGTTCGAGGGCTTCCGCTTCGGCATCTTCCTGCACTGGGGCATCTACAGCGAGTTCGCCCAGGGCGAGTGGTATCTGAACAGCGGCCTGCGCCATGAGGAATACGCCAAGGCTGCCTCGTGCTTCTATCCCGTTCGCTTCGACGCCGGAGCATGGGTGCGGGCCATCAAGGAGTCCGGCGCCCGCTACATCACCTTCACCAGCCGCCACCACGATGGCTTCTCGATGTTCAAGACCGAGACCGGCCCCTACAACATCGTGGATGCCACGCCCTTCCGGCGCGATGTCGTCCAGGAGCTGGCCGACGCCTGCGTGCGTGAGGGCGTGCGCCTGCATCTTTATTATTCCATCCTCGACTGGATGCGACCGGACTACCCGCTGGGGCGCACGGGGCTGAAGACGCGCACGGCCGTGGCACCCGACTACGACAGCTACTTCGCCTTCATGAAGACGCAGGTGTGGGAGCTGCTGACCCGCTACCCGCAGGTCGGCGCCCTGTGGTTCGACGGCTACTGGGACCACGACAGCGACAGCATCCCCTTTGACTGGCGGATGCCAGAGTTCTACCGCTACATCCACGCACTGCGTCCCGCCTGCCTCATCGGCAACAACCACCATATCGCGCCCATCGAGGGCGAGGACTTCCAGATGTTCGAGCGCGACCTCCCTGGCGAGAACACCGCAGGACTCTCCGGGCAGGAGGTCAGCCGCCTGCCGCTGGAGATGTGCCAGACGATGAACGGGATGTGGGGCTACAAGGTGGCGGACCAGAACTATAAATCCACCGAGGAACTCATCCGTCTCATCGCTCGCGCCGCCGCCAAGGGCAGCAACCTGCTCCTCAACATCGGGCCGCAACCCAACGGCGAGCTCCCGGCCACGGCTCTCGACCGCCTTCGCGGCATCGGGCGATGGATGCAGGTGAATGGCGAGAGCATCTACGGCACACAGGCCACCCCGCTGGCGCAGCAGCCGTGGGGCGTCACCACCCAGAAGGGGAACCGCCTCTTCCTACATGTCTTCGCGGAGGAGGCGGCCGCCATCACGCTGCCGTGGGACGCCCGTAAGCCGCGCGCCGTCCGTGCCCTCGCCACCGGCGCTCCGCTCCCCTTCACCCTCGACCGCCGTGCCGGGAGCCTCACCGTCCAGCTTCCCGCCGAGCACGACCGCGCCGACTTCGTCATCGAAATCACCCAATAGCCTTTCCATTCCGCGAGATATGTCACCACATCCTATTCTCGAAGTCTGTTGCGGGAGCCTCGGCAGTGCCGAGGCCGCTGTCGAGGGCGGCGCATGTCGCATCGAGCTCTGTGCTGCGCTGTCGCTGGACGGCCTGACGCCCTCTATCGGTCTCGTCCGTGAGCTGCGCCGTCGGTTCCCCGACCTCCTCATCCATGTCCTGATCCGTCCGCGTGAAGGCGACTTCGTTTATTCCGAGGCGGAGCTGCAGGTGATGGAGGCGGACATCCGTGCGGCCATCGATGCCGGAGCCTCCGCCATCGTCAGCGGTGCCCTCACCGCGGAAAGTACGGTTGATGAGGATGCTACGGCTCGCCTCGTCCGTGCCGCCGCCGGCCTCCCCTTCACCTTCCATCGCGCCTTTGACAGCGTCCGTGACCCCTTCAGCGCCCTCCGTCAGCTCCATGCCCTCGGCGTGCGCCGCATCCTCACCTCCGGCGGTGCCCCCACCGCCGAGGTCGGCATCCCCGTCCTCCGTCGCCTCGTGGAGCAAGTCGCCACCCTCAACTCCTCCCCCCACAACTCGTCTCCCCTTACCATCCTCCCCGGTGGCGGCGTCAACCGTCACAATGCAGCCCGCATCCTCCGCGAGACAGGAGCCACGGAGATTCACGGCTCCTGCTCCATCACGCTTCCCAGTGGCCTCCGCCAGACCTCTGCCGACGAAGTCCGTGCTGTACTTTGTCATCATGAGGATATGTTGTAAACATTTGACAAAGTACAGGTGTACTACCGTCGGCCGAAAAGGCAGATGGTGATGACCGAAAGGGCAGGGGGGGGTGGCCGAAAGGGCAGAAGGTGTTAGCTGAAGGGCGGTGGGCCGTTGCCTGAAAGGTCAGGAGGTATTGGCTGATGAGACAGAGGGTGTCGGTCGGAGGGTCAGAGGGTGTTGGGTGGATCACCTTGGTGATCCACCTGACGGGTCACGAGGTGTAGCGCAGAAGGACGCATCGTTTCGGGTGGATCACCAAGGTGATCCACCTGATACGTTGTGGGGTGTGGTGGCGAAGGACTCGATGTGTGTCCCGACAGGACATGGGGTTGTAGCCCAAAGCTTGCATCGATTAGGCCGTCTCCTGCAAACGTAATTAATTTTATTTTACGATGTTATGATGTTCTTTTCACTAAATGTGTACTGGCGTTATGATCTCTGATTGACATGAAAAGAGAAAGAAGACATAGGATTTGTTGATTCCATAATCTTTTTTCCCGCTGAATAGGGGTAGAATCCCATTGAAAAGAGGCCGAGCTTCACAGCCCAGCCTCCCAAATGAAAAAAACTAATACTACTCTATATTGTGCAAATAGAGCCACGGGAATTACTCTGACCAGATGTCTGCCCAGTCAGCCTCGGATTCTTTGGTGAGCTGTGCACCGCCGTCGCCGGTGAATTTCTGGAAGGACTCTGCAATCAGGGTCTCGCAACGCACCTCCACCATGTGAAGTGCGGGAAGGATATATGCTTTCTTTTTCATAGTCGTATGCATTTGAAATTTATGATTAATTTGTGATCTAATTCATGGACATTCGTGTAATAGATTTCTCACATGAATTTACCAAGAATTATCTCATTAATTATCCATGAATGAAGTTACTTCACGAGCACCTTCATACCGTCCACGATGTTCACACCCTTCTGCAACTTACTGAGGCGTTGGCCTGCGAGGTTGTAGATTGCCTTGTTAACGTGAAGGTCAGCGTCAACGTTCTCGATGCCCGTCGTATTGCCGAAGTCGAAGCCGATGAATCCCTTTGCGCTGGCAGCTGCGGGGAGGTAGGCCTTGAAACCGGCGAGGGTGGTGATGGCGCTGTCGTCGGCAGGATAGAAGCCTACGCCGCTGTCGCCTTTGCCTAAGTAATAGGCTCCTGCGGGCTTGGTGATGGTGGCGGCGGAACCAGTGAGAGCCGAGCTGATGGCATCCACGTCGGTGGCGATGGCGAAGTCGTAGCTACCCTCATCACCCTTGAGAATCACACCCGTCTCCTTCGGAATCGTCGTCCCTTCAATGGGCGTCAACGTCAGATAGGTTCCGTTGTCGGTGGCAGTGTATGCTGTCACGCCCGTGGGGATGGTCAGAGCTACAGGGCTCCAGAGCGTGGCGTAGCCGGCGGCAGAGATGCTGACGGGGAGGGTAGTGACTTCTTCTACACCCCAATCGGTATTGTAGCTGCCACTGGTGACAGCACTTCCATTTCTATTTAGATATGTGTCGCTATCATAACAGTATTCTCCGTCATTGTTGTTGTGAACGGTTCTGCCGTTTGATACTAAAGAATACTTGCCTGTCTGTGATCCCTTTAAGAATGTATAAGAATTAAGAGGATTGCCAACAGTTGCAACATAACATGTATGGTCCATACCTAAGCCACTTCCATAGAAAATCAGATAGGTATTGTCATCATAGTAGATAATATTATTTGCATTAGCTGTGCCATTCAAAGAGGCTGAATTACCTGCCAAGTTAGAAGTAATGTAGTTTCCAGAGCATCCCTTAATACGGTAGAAACCATTGCCCGGGGCAACATACAGGGCTATGTTACCAGCAGAATTCGTTTGCTGTCCATAGGAAATATAGCGCAGTATATAATCGCCCGGTGCAACATTCCGTAAAGTATATTCATTGTTCGATATTGCATCACCAGCATATCCATCATGATAATCACTTGACACGACCTCACCAGTTTCGGCATCTATCAGGTCAACACCTGCGATGTCAATGCGATAATCGCCCGATGAATATGTAAATTTCACGCCAACTGTAGCACTTTGGCTCGTGCCGACTGTTATCTGTTTAACGGCTTGATAGTAAGGCCTGATTGTCGTAATACCGCTGGGTATATCAGACAGGACTTTCCACGGGCTTGCATCGTAGTTCCAAGTGTCTGCATACGTGTTGTTGAGTTCCATCTCACATGTAGCGTATGACACATAAATTCCATCTCCATTGATGACCACCGTTTTAGTAAAGCCTGCGATGTCTGTTACTGTCAAATCAGCAAGGGCAAGAGATGTTGGAGCGATGAAATCCTGACCATGGGAATAGGCTGTAGCATTGTATGTTACGGAAGGAGAACTACCGTCGGGAACAGAGGAGAAAACGACGGTATAGAGTGCATACTCCGTGCTCTCTGTAAATTTAAAGTCTGTTGACCAATTTGTGGCTTGTGTCTTTGATTGTGCATAATAATTCCCACTTTTCGTACCAAATTGTGTATTACCATCAGAAGCTACATAGCGGCCTCCTCCGAGAGAACTATTATACATAGAAATGTAAGGATAGTTCGTGCCACCACTTAATTGCCATGCGGCTCCAGTCTCATCTAAGCAAGTTCCTGAATAGGTCAAATATTTGCTCATGTCAGCGGCACTCTGAAACACTATATAATTGCCAGACCGACGCACAATCCAAAGGTTCTCCAGCGGAGACTCAGACGCTGCAGTGCCTTGCGTGAACGTACCACTCACATTCTTCAAGTATGAAAGGGTGCTTGATGATGACACATAGTTCTGAATGGTATAGACCTTGCCTATGCGCGGAACATCAACATCGGCCAGGAACGTGTTATACGCTGTGCTCAGCGTAGAGAAGTCTGCCGACGTTTTTGAAGAGTTATCGAATGTCGTTATGGCAGCCCTGAATGTGATACGAGCAGCAGCACTCGGATAACCAAGCCCAACAGGAGCATTGTTTAAGTCACTAAGGTATGTGTAATAATCCGTAGAATAATTAGTATAAGTAACCTTAATCAACTTACGGTCGCTGTCAATGGTAATATCGGAATAGCAATTGTCAATGATGCTGGCTGTAAAATCACTTGCAGCTGGAGTGGCGCTCAGAACGAAGAAGCCGTTATTGGATTGTGTGGTGGTGGCTCCGGAAAGAATATTACTCCCCGTATAGGTCACGGTTCCGGTTGACACAACTTGCCACGCAGCGTAACCCTCCAATTCTTTGACGGCCCAACGGGCATTCCAGGAACCAACAGCATTTAATGGCGTGTTTAGGGTATTGTAAGGATTGGTATATCTGTTGACTTGTCCATCATTACATTCTGCTACCCATCCCTCGTAAGGTTTATCTCCCGACACCTTTCGGAACATATTGTAATAGGGGGATGCGGCAGCTGTACCACTAGTATAGGTATAATTGCTATAGAACCCAGAAGATGTATTCATAAACATGAAAGATTCCGCTGGCGCAGCGAGGGTTTGATAGCCGAGGTATTTTCCGTCGCCTTCTGCCTTGGGAAGATTATATAATGCTTCGCCATAGGTATCAATGCCGTTATGACGCAAAACAAAGTATTGAGGAGTTTGCCCTGTGGTAGCATTATAAACCTTGACACTATTATCGTATAAGGCATATTCATTGTTGTCTGTAGGTACATTATATAGAGCCACCACTTTTCGGTCTGTTACAGCAGTTCCACTACCCCCAGCCAGCACAATACCCCAGCCTGAATAGGTATCATTGTAAGCGTAGAATCCCATAGTGTTGGATGTGTTATAGGAGGCTCCATAATACCAGTTCCAAGAAACCATCGCTACACTTTTGCCCTCGTCCGTTTTGAAAGCACGAATGTCATAATACTTGCTGTCTGAATCATCTTCGGTAATGTTCCATGGTACAGAAGGCTTCTCTGAACTAAGGCTGATTTTGTCTTGCCCATCATTATAACTCGATAAGGCTTCATAAGTTACCCACTTACCTTCAAAGATACTGTAAATATAATAGCCGTTAGTGTAGCCATCCTCAGCATCTGCTTCATAGAATGCGAAGAGACCATAATCAGTGCCGGAATTTGTCGCGTTGGTTGTATTGCCTAAATAAAAAGTATTATCAGCACGACAGAATATCTTGTACTGATATTCCGCGTTACTACCTACGGTAGTTGACACTTTGAGGCCATCCGCCCACGCCCCGCCGACTCCAGTCAGCAGAGCAATCAATAAAAGTAAAAGTTTTCTCATAATTGTTTGTTTGAAGTTAGTTGTGTAGAGTTTCGTAAGGCAGGGTGGCTTTGAAACTGCACTCACTTCAAGGCACGAAAAAAGCGCAGACCTCAGCCATATTTCCTGCCAGGCCTGCGACAGCCTCTATATCCTTATGGTGAAGTCTGCGTAGTACACGCATACTTCAATAGGATATAGACTTTGCTCTTTAAAATCCCTTTCGAGGTCGCAGTTCGGCAGGAAAATTGAGCAAATAAGATGATGTGTTGGCAGCCTCACCTTGTCGTGGCTTATCTGCCGGTAGTTCGTTGGGTTATGTAATCATTCCAAGATGTTGAAGGAGTTAACAATCAATATGATTCTTTATGCGAAAGCTTTATCTACCTTGTGGGTTAATTCATTGCGGATGTACGAGTTGACTGACATCCCTTCTCTCTTGGCGAGCATCGTCAATTGTCGATGGATATCAGGAGTCAGACGCAGATGCAGTACTCCGGAGTAGGACTTAGAAGGCTTGATACCTTCTTCCTCACAATAGAGGAGATAGTCGTCAACAGCCTCATGGAAGGCATTTGTCAGCTCATCAACGCTGGCTCCTTCAAAGTTCACAAGGCCGTCTATGCCTTCAATCTTACCGAAAAAGACATTGTCTTTTTCGCTGAAGGCTACAGAACCCATATATCCTTTATATGTCAGTGTGTTCATTTCGATACCTGTTTTATGCGATGAAGCCAGCTTCTTTCAAATCATTATAGACCTGCCTCATGGCATAGTCCTTGATGATGTTCCCTGGATGAGGTTTGTGCAACATGATGGGTCGTTTGTCGCTATTCTTGAAGATTACTCGAGAGCCAGATGTCTTTCCTTTCTCCGATTTTTCATAGCCATAGCTCATGAGCAGGCTTTGCATCTCGTCGAAAGTGAAATCTGAGGGTAGCCTCAGAAAGCGCTCTCTTAGTTTCTCTTTCTTACCCATTGGGAGGTTTATGCGTCTATTTCGGGGCAAATGTAGCGAGAATGTTTGGAATGGCAAAGGATTTGGTGGGAAAATCTGCGGGGAGGTTCTTTCTTTTTCAACGAATGGGTGTATTTTTATCTTTACTTGAGCTGCTGGATGACTTTCTGCATCTGCTCGCCGAGGCCGATGGTGTAGCCTTGCTGGACGAAGACGACGCGGTTGAAGCTGTCGCAGATGAGGAAGATGGGGAGGGAGGCGGTGGGGAGGTTCATCTGCCCGAGGATCTCGGCACGGATGTGGCCGTCGATGTCGGTGCCCCAGACGGTGGTGGAGGGGAGGCCTTGGATCTCACTGAAGTTGAACCTCGAGGCGCTCTCCTGGTCCTCGAAGAGGAGCACGAGCTTGCGGCCCCAGCGCTCGAAGTCCTCGCGGACGAGGGCGATGTCGCGGAGGACGTGGTTCGTGGGCTCGTGGTTGGGGGCGATGAGGCCGATGGCGTAGTAGCCGCGGCCGCAGGTGGCGAGGAGGGACAGCCCCCTCCCAGCCTCCCCGTCGGGGGAGGAGTTGAGATGTCCGCTATTCACGCTCAATGGGTGGTAGAGATCTTCGGCGTTGAGGGAGCCGATGACGGTGACGGCATCGGTGGCGGTGCGCAGGTGGAGGGGCACGGTGGTGGTGTCGCCAGCGGCGATGGTGAAGGAGCTCAGGTGGGCGCGGACGCTGCCGTCGGCCATGCGGATGCCGGTGGTGAGGAAATAGGTGCCGGCATCGAGGGTGACGCCGTTGCGGAAGGTGCTCTCGAAGGTGGAGCCCCAGGGGTAGGTCAGCAGCTGGAGGGTGTTGCGGGGCGTGAGCTTGGAGAGGGTGAAGTGGGTGTAGTACTTGGGATCGGGAGTATAGGGGACGGGTGTGTAGGTGAAAAGAGCCCTCCCGACCTCCCTGTTAGGGGAGGAGGCTACGGGGGTGTCGAAGGCGACATCGATCCAGTCCCGGTCATAATACTGCACTTTGCCGTTGATCTCATTGATGCGGGCGGGGATGCCGATGGCGCGGGCGGCGGCAACGAAGAAGATATTGCGTCCGGCGGCATCGGCGGTGCGGCTGCGATAGACGCCGAGGGGCTGGATGCGCAGGTGCTGCGGGTTCTGGTTCGTGACGAGGGTGATGCTGTCACGCGTCCAGGCGATCAGCTGCTGGATGCTGCTATCTTTGAAGGCGGCGCGCAGGGGGGCTTTGTAGGCTGTTAGGCGTTCGCGGTCGATGCGGGGGGAGAGGAGGTAGGGGAGGGTGACATCGCCGGGTAAACCGACGATGGCGGACTCGGGGGCTAAACCGGCGATGGCGGGTTCGGGGGGGAGGTTGTCCAAGAGGACTTCGAGGGTGATGTCCTGGAGGTCTTTGTCGGGGAGGATGCTGAGGAGGGTGTCGGCGAGGGCGCGGAGGGGGATGTTAGAGAGGCTGGTGAGGCTGCGGGCGGCGGCGCTGTCGCGGAAGGCGGCGATAACGGCATGGTTGCCGCGGCTGCGCGGGTCGGGCATCGTGAGCTCGTAGGCGTGGCGGATGCTGTCCTCGACGGCGAGGCGGCGGTCGTTGGCAGCGCGCTGCGCGGGGCTGACGGTGGGGAGGGTGGCGCTGATGGGTGGCGGAGTGATGTTGAGGTCTGTTGATAATGGATAATGGAAAATGGACAATGGAGAATGGACGGTGGGCAGCAGGTTCGTTAGCTTGAGGGTAAGGGTGGAGTCGGTGGCGAAGCTGGCTTTTGCAAAGGCGTAGGCGGTGGGCGTGGAGGCCCAGACGAGCATGTCGCCGTGTCCGGCGGTGAGGGAGGCCTGGCCTGCGGCGTCGGTGAGCTTGGCGGCGACGGTGAAGAACTCGGCGTAGTTATAGACCTTGAAGCCTACGGCGACGCCGGGGACGGGGCGGTCGAGGCTGTCGAGGACGGTCACGGTGAGGCGGCGTGCGGGGGCGTAGTTCCCGATGACGTTGATCTCGGTGAGAGCGTACTGGCGGTTGACGACCTCCTCGGGGCCGTCGTAGTTGCCGAACACCTTGGTGTGCATGAGCATCCCGCGCGAGGCGCTCTCATTGAACCACCCCATGTTCAGAATGGGTTCGGGCTCACAGGCTCCGAGGAACCACCAGCGGCCGTCGGCCCACGCCTCGACCCATGCGTGGTTGTCGTCGGTATGTGCCCATCGCGGGGTATAAACCTGTCGTGCGGGGATGCCCACGGCGCGGAGGGCTGCCACGGTGAACACCGACTCCTCGCCGCAGCGCCCGTAGGCTGTGCGATAGGTGGCGAGGGGGCTGAGCGTGCGGGCGTCGGTGGGGCGGTAGGTGACGTGTTCGTGGCACCAGTGGTTGACCTCCAGGACGGCCTCGGACATGGTGAGCCCCTGGAGGCGCGGCTTCAGCTCGCGGAAGAAGACGGCGCGGGCGGTGTCGAGGTCCTCGTTGCTGACGCGCGGCGGCAGCACGAAATGGCGGAACTCGCGCTCCGGCACGCTCGTGCCCCAAGGCATCTCGCGGCGTGCCTGCAGGGCGAGTCGCACCTGCTGGCGGTAGTATGCCGAGTCGTAGTCGATGCGGTCGGGCAGCGACATATTCTCATAAAGAAAGAGGAGATTGCTCTCCTCTTCGCTTTGGGCATGGCACACCATGGTCAGGATGGCGGCGCACGCTATCAGAATGATTCTTTTCATCAAAAGGTGTTTATCCGTTGAGGAGCCAGTTGTCAGCTTCTTCGTAGAGGTCCTTGAGGTAGTCGGGGCGCGACTTGCCGGGCAGCTCCTCGAGGATGGTGGTGCAGCACTTGATGTACCATTCGCCATTGAGGCGTACGAGCTTGTAGATGTATTGGGATTCTCCGGTCTGGTTGAAGGTGACGCCGGCGATCTCCGTCTTCACGGGGAAGGTGGTCTCCACGATAGCCACGGCGCGGTTGCCGTGTGTCCATACGATGCAGGCATGGATGTGGTAGGGGATATGATCCGTGCGTGCTGCGAGCGCCTCGGCGAATGCCTTGGCATTGCCCTCGAACCAAGATGCCTTCACGGTGGCATCGGGGGCGTAGCAGGTGAGCATCTGATCCCAGAGCTGGTTGTCGCGGGCGAAACGCTCGAAGGTTAACATGCGCCTGACCGCTTCTTTTTCGCGGCGTGCTTCCAGGCCTAAGTGGACAGGACGTTTGAGAATGACTTGGGTTTTCATTGCGCTTAGGTTTGCTATCTTGACTTTGCAAATGCAAAGATATAGCTTTCTTGGACACAATGACACTTTTCAGCAGAAAGATTGACAATCTTTAACAAATAAAGAGACTGCGCCATTGCTGTGGCGCAGTCTCGGAGGGTATATCTCGCGCGCGTACATTATTATATTATATGCGCGGGAGGGGATGCTGTGTTTAGTAGAAGAGGTAGCGGTTGTCCTTGATACCGGCCTTCTCGTAGAGCTCCTGCATGAAGCGGGAAGCGTTGCGGAGATTCTGACTTGCCAGCTGAGTCTTCAGGTTCTGCTTAGTGGCGTCGTCGAGCTTGGCATCGGTCTTGCTCTCGTCGAGCACCTGGAAGGCATAGACGCCGGTGTTACCCTTCACGCCCTTGGCGAAAGCGCCCTTGGCGGTCTTGGCGACGGCACCGGAGAGGGCGATCTCGCTGCCACCCACGAAGGGCACGAAGACGGGCGATGCGAAGGTGATGTGGCGGATGGTGTCGCTCTGTGCACCTTCGAGTTTAGCGGCAGCCTTGATGTCAGCGCAGGCTTCCATCTTCTCCTGGAGGAGGGCAGCCTTCTTGTCGCGGATGACTTCGTCCTCAAGGTAGTCCTTCACGCTTTCGAGGGTGCGGAACTTGCCGTCGTTCTTCGCGGTGAGGATGACCACGAGGAGGTGGTCGTTGTTGCCGCAGGTGTAGATCTCAGAGACCTCACCTACCTTGGTGTCCTTGTTGAAGATCCAGCGGAAAGCCTCGCGCGTGGAGCTGAGACCGGCGATGTTGTGCTCGTAGCTGCCGATGTCCTTGCGCTGCTGCACCATGTAGCCAGCCTTCATGGCGTTGGCCTCGATCTCCTCGGCAGTCTTGTTGGAGGCTACGAACTGTGAGAAGTCGTTGTAGGTCTTGTTGAAGGTGTCGTTGGAGAAGTCGAGGGGGCGCTTGACGATGGCCACCTGATACTTTTCGACCAGGTTCTTGCGGTCGGTGACGCGGAGGATGGCGATGCCCGTGCCGAGCTTCACCTGCTGCGTGGTGCCCACGGCCTGCGTGTTGATGGCGTTGATGAACTTGAGGTTGTTCTCGTCGAGGGTGGCGTTCTCGTACTGTGCTGAGGTGATCCACTGTGCCTCGCCCGTCTGGTTGTACTTCTTGGCGATGCTGTCGAAGGGTGCACCGGCGTTGAGAGCCGTCATGATGCTGTCGGCGGTCTTCTGTGCAGCCTCGTCGATGCCTCCGATGCCGATCTGACGCACCTCTACGGAGTCGGGGAGGGTGCTCTTGGCGATGAGGCGTACGATGTTCTGGGTGTTGTCAGCAGCGGTGAGGAAGGGACCCTTCTGCGTGCTGGCAGCCATCGAATCCACCTGTGCGGCGATGTCGGAGGGGAGTGCGGCGCGGCGTACGGGGAGGGCGCTGTAGGCTACGGTGCTGCCGCTCTTGCGGACGATGTTGGCGTAGTCTGCGTCCTCGGCCTGCAACTGCTCTGCGACTTCGAGGAGCTCGCTGTTGATCTGGTCGCGGTCGGCCTTGCTGGCGGTGATGGCCACGTCGATGTACTTGATGTCGCGCTCGGGGTTGTCGAGGCGGAAACGGTTCTTCACCTCGTCGTACTTGGCCTTGAGCTCCTTCTCCTCAGCCTTCACCTCGTCCTTGACGGCACTGAGGGGGAGAGCCACGAGGAGGACTTCCTTCTCGTTGTTGCGGGCCTCGAAGAGGTTCTGCACGCTGACGGGGTTGGCGATGAAGAGCTTGCCGAGCAGTGTCTGGTACTTGTTGGCGAGCGTCTGCTGGCGGATGTTCTTCTCGATGAACTTCCAGTAGTTGTACATCTGGGTGTAGTACTCGACGGCCTCTGCGGGCTGTCCAGCCTGATCCTTGATGGACTTATACTGTGTGAGGAACTGGTTCAGGGCTTCCACGTCGAAGGCGCCGGTCTGCTGGTTGCGGAAGGGTGTCTGTGCGAGCATGGGGTTCTGTCCGTTCTTGATGATCTCCTGCATCTCAGCGTCGGTGACGGTGAGACCGAGCTCCTCGGCTTCGTGCTCCATGAGGCTGTTCTGGACGTAGGTCTGCCAGACCTGGTCGCGCACGGATTGCATCTGCTCCTCGTTGAGGTTGTCGTTGCCCGAGGTGAACTTGATGACGCTGACGTACTCATCGACGAGGTCGTTGAACTCCTGGATGTTGATGGATTTGCCGTTGACTTCGCCAATGCGCTGGTGGCTTTCAGCACGTGACGAGGAGAGGGAACGCACGCCTTCTTCGGCGATGAAGGCAAAGAGCGCCAGACCTACGAAGAGGAGGAGCAGTGCGCCTTTGCTTCTGATTTTTTGAATGGTTGCCATGTGTGTGGTTTGATTTATTTATTTTATTCTTGTTTCGGGATTATGCCTCAAAAAGCGTGCGAAGGTACAAAGATTTTCGGACATGACCACGTGTTTGTCCTGAAAATTGCGTTTTCGGCATGAAAGTTTTGCGAAAACGGCCGTGCGACGCCCGTAAATCGCTCTCAGTCCTCCAAAATGCGGAGTCGGACGAGCTCTATCTTCGTGTTGGTGTTCTTGATGATCTTGAACTCGAAGTTGTCGAACTGCACGACCTCGTTGAGCTTGGGGAATCGCTGTACGCGGTGGAGGATCAGTCCGCCCACGGTGAGGTAGTCGTCGCTCTCCGGCAGCTCGATGTCGAGGAGCTCATTGGCCTTCTCCACTTCGAGGCGCGCCGAGATCTCGTACTCTCCGGAGGGTAGGCGGCGGGCGGTGTATTGCTGCTGGTCGTGCTCGTCCTCGATGTCTCCGAAGATCTCTTCCACGAGGTCTTCGAGGGTGCAGATGCCGCTGGTGCCGCCGAACTCATCGACGACGACGGCAAGGGAGATCTTCTGCTGCATGAGCGTCTGCATGAGTTTCTGGGCGTTCATGCTCTCCGGCACGATGGGCACTTCGCGGATGTGCTCGCGCCAGCTGTCGGTGGCTTTCAGACGGAACATCTCCGAGGAGTGGATGAAGCCGACGATGTTGTCGATATCCTCCTCATAGACAATGATCTTGGAGCATCCGCTCTCGATGAACAGCGCCTTCAGCGCCTCTAAGCTCTCGTTGATATCCACGGCCACGATCTCCGTGCGGGGCACGATGCAGTCGCGCACCTTGCAGTTGCTGAAGTCGAGGGCATTCTGGAAGATCTTGACCTCGTCGGTGATCTCCTCGTCGTTGTCGGTGTGGTCGATGGATGACTGGATGAGGTAGTCGAGATCCACCTTGGTGAAGGCCGTGTCGGTGTCGGCGTGGGCCACCTTCAGCCCGAAGAGGCGCAGGATGGCTTTGGCGAGGCCGCTCGTGAACTTGGCGATGGGGTAGAGGAGGATATAGAACGCGTAGGCGAGGGGGGCAAAGAAGGTCAGCGTGCGATTGGGGTTCAGCTTGAAGAGTAGCTTCGGCAGGAACTCGCCCGTGAAGAGTACGATGAGGGTGGAGATGACGGTCTCGGTGAGCAGCGCCAGCCACTCGTCGGTGATGCCCAGTGGCCCGATGACGGTGGCGTCGAGGAGGCGTGCCACGAGGATGCCATAGACGACGAGGGCGATGTTGTTGCCCACGAGGAGCGTGGAGATGAAGTTGTTGGGGTGCTCGTAGAAGATGGCGGCGCAACGCGAGCCGAAACCGCTTTGCGTGCGTTCCATCTCAAAGCGCAGCTTGTTGCTCGATACGAAGGCAATCTCCATTCCCGAGAAGAAGGCGGAGAAGGCGAGGCTGATGATGATGTATATGATGAGTGTGGTCATTGTCCTTGTCGTGCGCGGCGGCTGTCGGCCTGCGAGGCGCGTTCTTCTTTAGGTTCGTCGGTGGCGTTCCCGGTGTCGTCCTTGGCGGGCGTGTAACCGGCGGAGTTGTCGATGTGGTAGTCCGTCATCTCCTCGTTGGAGCGGAAGTTGTAGCCCTGTAGCTGTTGCTGGCTGCCGGGCTTGGTGATGGTCATGAACATGGTGTTCCACATCTGGTGCTCGTCCATGTCCCAGAAGAGCTCCTCGGTCTCGAAGAGGTCTCCGTCGCGGTTCAGGATGACGACGCGGCCGCGGAGCTCCCATGTGCGGTTGTTGTGGCAGTAGGCGGTATCGCTCTGTACGTGCCACTCGACGTGGAAGGTCGTGTCGAACTTTTCCAGGAAGAGACCCTTGAGGAACGTCCATTTCTGTGGCTCGGTCGTGTAGATGTTCCAGTCCTCGGCCACGATCTTGTAGCTGATGATGCCGGAGTCGGAGATGAGGTTGGAGATGCCGTGAGCCGTCAGGAACGGCAGCGAGTCCTGGTCGTGCACCGCCGGGGCGATGTGCTCGTGATGGCGGTTGCAGGCGAAGAGGGTGAAGAAAGCAATGATGATGAAAAGAGATTTTTTCATTACTTAAACTTCCACTTCATGAACCATCGTTCGTTGAACGTCAGTCCGACATTGACCATCATGATATTCTCGCGGACGAAGCCTGCGGTGCTGGCGGAGCGGTGGGTCCACTGGACACCCACGTTCACGTAGGTCGGGCAATAGATGTTGCGGTAGTTCATGTTGGCCCATCCGTTGGTGATGGGGATGCCCACGCCGGCTGTCAGTCCGAACTCAGTGGGGCCATCGTGGCCGTTCACGTTCAGGTAGGGCGTGGAGAAGAAGGCACCGGCGCGATAGTTGATGCGCTGTTTGAAGGGTCGCTCGTAGCGGCCGGGGACATACTCTGCGCCGACGTTGAAGCGCAGCCTGTTCTGGTAGGTTCCGGTGCGGGCGACGTAGCGGTCGCTCAACGGGTCGTACTCGGGTGTCGTGCAGGCTCCCCAGCGCTCGAAGGTGGCGTCGGCGGCGATGAGGAGGCGTTCGGCATGTTCCCATGCGACACCGGCGCTGTACGTCATCGGCAGCTCGAAGGCCTTGGCAGCCGTCAGCGTGTCGGCCGTGCCGCCGTTGATGCTGCTGATGTAGCGGGCGTCACGGTTGATCTTGTGGCCGATGCCTACGGTGGCGCCGACGGTGAGGCGGTTGGTGCTGTTGAGGAGCGCCTGGTACTGGACGCCCACGTCGCCCTTCCACGTCAGCAGCGAGGCATCGTAGTAGGTGATGATGAAGCCGTCGGTGGTGGTCTCGGTGCCATTCTGCGAGAATGCCGTGCCGGCGGTGTGGTTGATGTTACCCCAGAGCAGTCCCAGGTTGGCACCGATGGAGAGTCCCTTCAGCGGTTCCCATCCCGCGCCGATGAATGCCTCGTGGAGGCCACCCTCGCCGGTGAAGGAGGCGGGACTCGTGATGAGCTCGCCCGTGTTGTAGTCCGTGCCGACGGTAGGCTCCTGGGAGAAGGTGTAGCCGATGTGGGTGTAGGGCATGAAGCCGAGGGTCATGCCCAGCCCCTTCCGCACCCGGAAGCTGGCTGTGACGAAGTCAAAGGAGGTGTTGTTGGCCGCCACGTGGGAGCCGTTCTGCACCATGCGGGTGCGCTGCACGCTCATGCCCACGTCGAAGAGGAATGTCAGCGAATCGACGGCCGCGTAGCTGGCGGGGTTCAGGAAGTTGATACGGTTGCCGGAGCGGAGCGCCTGACCCACGCCGCCCATGGAGCGGTTGCTGCTGTTGGACTGGTCGCTGAGCAGTCCCATGCCGAAACGCGAGTAGGAGGAGTTGGAGCCGTTGGACTGCGCGGCGGCTGTCCCCAGCATCCAGGGAGCTATGAGCAGGAGTAGAGTGAGTGTATGTCTGGGTTTCATAATCGGATCATCGGGAGTGGTTGGTGAGCGAGGATGTAGTTGAGACCCCGCGGAACGATGAAATGGTCTGCAAAGATGAGGTTTTTTAAGCTCTCGTCAAAGCGAAAATCGTCGCCGCCCGTTAAAAAAACCAAAAGGTCGGCATATTTCTTGCGGAAGGCGGCGATATAGCCTTCGATTTCGTGCTTCATGCCCTCGATGACGCCGGCGCGGATGGCCGTCTCGGTGTCGTAGCCCATCTCCGGTACGTCGCCCTCGACGGCTACGTGCGGCAGACGGGGGAAGTAGTCGCCGATGGCGCGCAGGCGGGCGTGGATGCCGGGGGCGATGTTGCCGCCGAGGTACTCGCCCTCAGCTGTGACAAAGTCAAACGTGATGCAGCTTCCCGCATCGATGATGAGCAGCGGCCGCCCCGGCTGCTGTGCCCACGCGCCGACGGCCGCCGCCAGACGGTCGGAGCCCAGCGTGGCAGGCGTCAGGTAGCAGTTCTGCAGGGGTACGGGCGTGGCCGGCGTGAAGCGCACGACGGGGTAGGGCAGTGCCTGCAGGCGCGCTTCGGCCTCGGCCGGGAGATCCACGACGGAGCTAACGATGGCCGCAGACACACCCGTCGCGAAGCGCGAGAGGAACGTCAGCGCGTGACCCTCCTCGCTACCATGTGCCTGTAGCTCATCACCCTCGAAGCAGAAATACTTGCCCGTGGTGTTGCCGATGTCGATGACCAAGTTCATTTTGCGGGCGCAAAGGTAACGATAATTTGTGATTTACGATTGTCGTTTCGCGATTTAATCTCTGCGCAAGCCTATTTTTCACCTTTTTTAGGCAAGGAATCGCAGAAAAACGGATTTTGTAGGGCGTAAATCATAAATAATGATTACCTTTGCGCCCGTTTATGAAACGCCTCTTCCTATATATATTGTATGTGTGCGCCTTATGCGCTGGTGTCCGCGCGCAGACGGACAGCCTGCCGACGGCTCCCGCCGAGACCCCCGACACCACGCTCCGGGTGAGCCTGCTCACCTGCTCGCCGGGTCCCGCGACCTACGAGCTCTACGGCCACACCGCCATTCGCGTGCGCAGCGAGCAGTACCGCTACGACGAGGTCTATAACTACGGCGTCTTCGACTTCCGCCAGGAGCATTTCGTCTGGCATTTCGTTCTGGGCGAATGTGACTATATGGTGGCGCGCGAAGGCTATCCCTACTTCGAGTTCGACTACAAGCGGCGCGGCTCCTCCATCACCGAGCAAGTGCTCAACCTGCAGCCGCGCGAGGCATTGGCGCTGGTGGTGGCGCTGGAAGAGAACTGCCGCCTCGAGAACTGCACCTACCGCTACAACATCTTCCGCAGTAACTGCACCACGAAGGCGCGCGACATGATCGAGTCGAATGTCTTCGGCCGCATCATCTACCCCGCCCGTTCGCGCCGCAACACCTTCCGCACGATTCTGCATCAGTTCACGGCTGGCTCCGACTGGGACGAGGCCGGCAACGACCTGCTTCTGGGCGTCGAGGTGGATACGCTGCTCACGGAGCGCGACGAGATGTTCTCGCCCATCTACATGATGTGGTACGCCGACAGCGCCATGATCGACCGTGGCTACCAGCGCTACGACCCGCTCGTGCGGGAGACGAACATCCTCCTTGAGGCCGATGCCGCCCGCATGGCGGAGGCTACCGCCGAGGAACCCTCCTTCCCCCTCTCGCCGCAGGCGCTCTGCTGGGTGCTGGTAGCGCTGGGTGTGTTGCTGGCTGCCTGGGAATGGCGCCGGCGCCGGATGGTGTGGGGCGTCGATGTGGTGCTGATGACGCTGCAGGGGCTCGCCGGCATCCTGATTGTGTTCATGATGCTGTTCTCCGAGCACCCCGGTGTGGGCTCCAACTGGCAGGTGTGGGTGCTGAACCCGCTGCCGCTGCTGTTCATCCCTGCTGTGGTGCGTGCCGACCGTAGGCGTCAGCCGTGTCTCTACCACACGTTCTCGGCTGCCATCTTGTCAGCCTTCCTGTTGCTTTCCTTCATCCTTCCGCAGGATTTCCCCCCGGTGATCTATCCCTTGGCACTCCTTTTGCTGAGCCGGGCGATAGCGCATCTCTGTCAATATTCATCTTTTAGCACCCACAGATCTTGAACACCGCAGAATCCCATCCCCATGCCCCTCGCACGAGTCGGCTGCTGACATCGCTCATCGTGATGCTGGCGCTGGCTGGCGTGGATGCCGCTGCCGCCGACAAGCAACCCCGACTGTTCGTGCACATCCTGGTCGATCAGCTCCGCACCGACTACCTCGAAGCCTTCTCACCCCTCTATGGCGAGGGCGGCTTCAAGCGCCTGATGACCGGCGGCCGCTACTTCACCGACGCCCAGCCGCCCTACGTCCCCGTCGATCGCGCCTCTGCGGCTGCGACCGTCGTCACGGGCACCACGCCCGCCGTGCATGGCATCCCGTCGCTCAAGTGGCTGTCGCGCCAGACACTGCAGCCCGTCTATTGCGTGGATGATGCCCAGTACAAGGGTCTGCAGACCACCGAGAACTCGTCGCCCGCACAGCTGCTGACCACGACCGTGGCCGATGAGCTGGAAGTGGCCACGGGGCAGTGCGCCGTCACCTACGCCATCGCCCCCGACCGCGACATGGCCGTCCTCATGGCTGGTCACGTGGCCGACGGCGCCTTCTGGATCAGCGATCAGACCGGCTCGTGGTGCGGCACCAGTTACTACGGCGACTACCCCGCATGGGCCAGCGTCTATGAGCGCATGGATCCGCTCTCGGCGCGTATCGGCTCGCTTTCCTGGAAGCCTGTCTATGAAGGCGCCAACGCTGGTTTCCACTACTTCCAGAACATCGCCTTCGGGCAGAAGGCCGACTTCCAGCACTCCTTCACCGATGCCAGCCGCATCCGTCAGTTCAAGACGTCGGCGCTGGTCAACGAGGAAGTCTATAACTTCGTTGCGCGTTGCATCGAGGGTTCCTACCTCGGTCGCGACAACGTCCCCGACCTCCTCTCCATCGGCCTCTATGCCGGAGGCTACGAGCGCAAGAGCGTCCTCCTGGCGCCGTCGGAGCTGCAGGACACCTACGTCCGCCTCGACCGCGTCCTCGCTGACCTCTTCGCCCTTTTCGAGACCCTCGCCGGCAAGGACGGTGCCTTTGTTGTCCTCTCCTCTACCGGCTACAGCGACACCTACGGCGGCGAGACCGATCAGAAAGCCTACCGCATCCCCTCCGGCACCTTCTCGATGGAGCGCGCCTCGATGCTACTGAACATGTACCTCGGTGGCCTCTACGGACAGGCGCAATACGTTGAGGGCACCAATGGCAACAATATCTACCTCAACCATAAGCTCATCGAGCAGCGCTCCCTCAACCTCAACGAGGTGCTCACGCGCTGCGAGGAATTCATGGGCCAGATGTCAGGCGTCCGCGCTGCCTACACCGCCCGTAACCTGGCGCTGGGTGCCTGGGACAAGGAAGTCACGCGCATTGCCGAGGGTTGGAGCCGCGACCGCTCCGGCGACATCCTCGTGGAGGTCAGCCCCGGCTGGCAGGTGACCGCCACCGATGGCACCGTCTCCGTGCATCCGGGCGATGCCTACTACGCCTACCCCCTCTTCTTCATGGGACCCGGCGTGGCGGCAGCGCGCCTCGTCGCGCCCGTCTCTTGCGCAGCCATCGCCCCCACGCTGGCCAGCCAGCTGCGCATCCGCGCCCCCAACGGCAGCCGCGAGGCACCCCTGCCGCTGAGATAAACCAAGCAACATTTAATAAATTAATTAATAAAAAGAAATGACCCTATAGACTTCCATGCGCTAGCCGCTCCTCTCCCTTACGGGAGGGGTTGGGGGTGGGTCTTAAACTATGGATTTCTTCAAACTCATGCGTAAGCTCTTTGGCAATAAGAGCGACCGCGATATGAAACAGATTCAGCCCCTCGTGGAAGAGGTGCTGAAGATCTATCCCGAGATTCAGGCACTCAGCAACGACGAGCTTCGCGCGCGTACCAAAGAATTACAAGCGCGCCTGCGCGAGGCCGGCAAGCCTATCCGCGCACAGATCGACGACCTCAAAGCACAGATCGAGAAGACCGACATACAGGACCGTAAGCCCATCTTCGACCGCATCGACAAGTTGGAGAAGGAGCAGCTCGAGGTCTTCGAGAAGGTGCTCGACGAGATACGTCCCGTGGCCTTCGCCATCGTCAAGAGCACGGCCGAGCGCTTCACCCTGAACGAGAACGTGGCCGTCACCGCCACTGACTTCGACCGTGAGCTGGCCGCGCGCCACGACTTCGTGGATATCGAGGGCGACCAGGCCATCTACCACAACCACTGGGTCGCCGGCGGCAATGAGACCGTCTGGAACATGATCCACTACGACGTCCAGCTCTTCGGTGGCACCGTCCTGCACCAGGGTAAGATCGCCGAGATGGCTACCGGTGAGGGTAAGACCCTCGTGGCCACCCTCCCCGTCTTCCTCAACGCGCTGACGGGCAACGGCGTGCACGTGGTCACCGTCAACGACTACCTCGCCAAGCGCGACTCCGAGTGGATGGGGCCGCTCTATATGTTCCATGGTCTCTCCGTGGATTGCATCGACAAGCACCAGCCCAACAGCGAGGCACGCCGCCATGCCTACCAAGCTGACATCACCTTTGGCACCAATAACGAGTTCGGTTTCGACTACCTGCGCGACAACATGGCCACCTCGCCCGAGGACCTCGTGCAGCGGATGCACAACTACGCCATCGTGGATGAGGTCGATAGCGTGCTCATCGACGATGCCCGCACGCCGCTCATCATCTCCGGTCCCGTGCCCAAGGGCGACGACCAACAGTTCGAGGAGTACCAGCCCCTCGTGGAGAAGCTCGTCGGCGTGCAGCGACAGCTCGCCACGCAGTACCTCGCCGAGGCCAAGAAGCTCATCAGCGAGGGACAGGCCGAGAATGACAAGGCGAAGACCGACGCGGGTTTCCTCTCGCTCTTCCGCTCCTACAAGGCGCTCCCCAAGAACAAGCCCCTTATCAAGTATCTCTCCGAACCCGGCATCAAGAGCGGTATGCTCGCCACCGAGGAGATCTTCATGGAGAACAACAACAAGCGGATGCCTGAGGCCGTGGAGCCCCTCTTCTTCGTCATCGACGAGAAGCTCAACAGCGCCGACCTCACCGACAAGGGTAACGAATGGCTGGCCAAGCAGGTGAACGACGACGATCTCTTCATCCTCCCCGACATCGCCGCACAGCTCTCCGCCCTCGAGGGCGAGGCGGGTCTCTCCGACGAGGACCGCGTGCAGCGCAAGGATCAGCTCTACACCGACTACGCCATCAAGAGCGAGCGCGTGCACACCATCCAGCAGCTCCTGAAGGCTTACGCCATGTTCAACCTCAACGAGGAGTACATCATCGTCGATGGCGAGATCAAGATCGTCGATGAGCAGACGGGTCGTGTCATGGAAGGACGCCGCTGGAGCGACGGTCTCCACCAGGCCGTCGAGGCCAAGGAGCACGTGAAGGTACAGGCCGCCACGCAGACCTTCGCCACCATCACCCTGCAGAACTACTTCCGCATGTACCACAAGCTCGCCGGCATGACCGGTACCGCCGTCACAGAGGCAGGTGAGTTCTGGGACATCTATAAGCTCGATGTCGTGGAGATTCCCACGAACCGTCCTGTCATCCGCAACGACCAGAACGACCGCGTCTATAAGACGCAGCGCGAGAAGTACAACGCCGTCATCGCCGAGGTGGAGCGGATGCGCAACAGCGGACGTCCCACCCTCGTGGGCACCACCTCCGTGGAGATCTCCGAGCTCCTCTCCCGTATGCTCTCCCTCCGCAAGATACCGCATCAGGTCCTCAACGCCAAGCTTCACCAGAAGGAGGCCGACATCGTGGCTCTCGCCGGTCAATCGACCAACGGCCTCGGCGCCGTCACCATCGCCACCAACATGGCCGGTCGTGGTACCGATATCAAGCTTTCACCGGAAGTGAAAGCCGCTGGCGGCCTTGCCATCATCGGCACTGAGCGCCACGAGAGCCGTCGCGTCGATCGCCAGCTGCGCGGTCGTTCCGGCCGACAGGGCGACCCGGGCTCCAGCGTCTTCTTTGTCTCCTTGGAGGATAAGCTCATGCGTCTCTTCGCCAGCGAGCGTATCGCCAAGGTGATGGACCGCCTCGGCTTCGAGGACGGCGAGATGATCGAGCACCCGATGATCAACAGCTCCATCGAGCGCGCCCAGAAGAAGGTCGAGGAGAACCACTTCGGTGTCCGCAAGCGCCTCCTCGAGTACGACGATGTGATGAACAAGCAGCGCACCGTCGTCTATGAGAAGCGTCGCCACGCCCTCATGGGCGAGCGCCTGGGCATGGACATCGCCGATATGCTCTACGACCGCGTCTGCAACATCATCGAGAACTGCGCCACCCATGACCAGATGAAGGAGGAGTTCATCAGCCTCTTCGCCATGGAAGTGCCCTTCACTGAGAGCGAGCTCGTGCAGCTGAAGCGTGCCGACCTCGAGGAGAAAGCCTACCAGGCCGTCCTCGCGCGCTTCCAGCAGAAGACAGACCTCATTGCCGCCGAGGCATACAAGGTCTTCAAGCCCATCTTCGACGGCCCCAACGGCCAGGAGTGGAAGGACCGCCCCGTCATGGTGCCCATCCTCGACGGCCGCCGTGTCTATAACATCGGCGGCGTCAGCCTCCAGCAGACCTGCGACAGCGAGGGTCGCGCCATCGTCACCGCCTTCGAGAAAGCCATCATGCTCCATGTCATCGACGAGGCATGGAAGGAGAACCTCCGCGAACTCGACGAGCTGAAGCACTCCGTGCAGAACGCCTCCTACGAGCAGAAGGACCCGCTCCTCATCTTCAAGCTCGAGTCCGTCCAGCTCTTCGACAAGATGGTCAACCGCATCAACAACCAGACCATCAGCATCCTCATGCGCGGTCAGGTGCCCGAGCAGCAGGTGCAGGCTCCCGATGATGCCGCCCAGCAGCGCGCCGCCTACGAGGCCCAGCGCCGTGCCCGCGCCGCTGCTGCCGAGCGCGCCCGCTACACGGCTTCCCGCAGCGGCGGAGCACCTGGCTATGGCGCACAGCCCAGCACCACGCAGGCACCCAACTACAGCCGTCCCGACTACGCCCAGGGTGCTCCCGCCGACCTCAACGACCCGGCACAGCAGGCAGCCGCCGCACAGGACACCCGTGCCCAGCAGCCCCGCACCCCCTTCACCGCCGAGAAGCTCCCCGGCCGCAACGACCCGTGTCCCTGCGGCAGCGGCAAGAAGTTCAAGGCCTGCCACGGCAAGAACCTCTAAATGTAACGTGGTGTAATACAATACCTTACCAGCTTTTTGACGTAAGCTCGCGAAGTTAGCCAAATAACCTCGCGAGCTTTCGTTTGTAAGCACGCGTGCTTATGGCCTTAAGCACGCGAGCTTATGCCCATAACCTCGCGTGCTTATTGCCATAACCTCACGAGCTTCTCGAACCACCCTGACGAGCTTCCCGAATCTCCCTGGTAAGGTGTTGCCCAACAGCTCACGATGTGTCCGCCAAAAGGTTGCCTGCTGTTAAGTTCTTTCTCGGGTCCTATCGAGTGCTACGTGGTTAATGGATATAAAACTCTATACATGCGTAAGGTGTCCTTGTAGCCTCCATGAGGATACTCTGAGGGTTCAAAGCGACATCTTTCATAGAAGCCGACAGCGGAGTAGCCTTTTTCTAAATAGGCATCCACTGTAATAAATTGATAGTCGGGATGCTCTCTCCTTACTTTTCTGACAACTTCTTCTACAATGTATTTGCCGATGCCCTTTTTTCGATATTCCTTGGCAACAGCCAAATAGGCGATTTCGATAGCAGGGAATCTACTCTCGGTGAGATATGAAGGGGTGTCCAATGCGATTTTCGGCTTAGGGACAAAACCGTGTAGCATATCGTCTTTGTCATCCTCGTCTAACACCATTACATCTTCTTTAAGTGTCAGAAGTGCAACAATCTCATCATGCATGGATATACAATATGTTTCACATGAGGTGTGATCCATATACTCCTGAAGACGATGATGGATGAAATCATCCATCTTTGTTATCCCACAAATAAAATTTGATAGAATTGAAGTATCTTCAATCCTATCAAACACCAATTCCAGTGTGTGAATGTTATCGCCAGACTGCATGATACTTGGTTGATGACTCATGGTCGGGAGATACAACGCCAGATGCGGTGTCACTCATCGAATGTGCACGAATCAGTTGTTCACGAATATGTTTCGCGAACTCTCCTCGAATGGGATCCCTTCTTGTCTCAAAGCCTAACATTTCTTGTAGTCTTTTAGTTTGATGTCGCAAAGTAAAGAAGAATTTAGGATACAACAAAAGGAAAAACAAAAAAAGTGAATGTGAAAGTATATTTTTCTCATGCAGGGGACAGCGCGAAGGTGCGCATTGCAACTGCTGGTGTAGTGCTAATAGACAACAAACAGCCCGCTGCAACTGTAATCGTGCAGCGGGCTGGTTGATGATGCAACTGTAGTTGCTATGACGGGTCCCGTGGACTATTCGCTCCAGAGGTCAGAGCCCCAGTAGTCGATCTTGTTGGAAGTGGGACCATTGTATTCTTCGTCGGCAGGAGTGATCTGCTGAGTTCCGGACCCCGGATTACCTAAACAACTTTCTGCCAGCACCGTCTGCGTCCCTACTTTCACCATATCTGTTTGCGGTACGATATAATTCTTTTTCATTGTTTTGTTTCCTGAAATGAGTTAGACATTGTTTCTTTGCCCCTCCCGAGCGGGAGGGGCAAAGAACTTGTTATTTAATGAGTACTTTCTTACCGTTGATGATGTTCACGCCCTTACGGGATCCGTTGAGCTTGCGACCTGCGAGGTCGAAGATCTGTTGAGCCTCGGGGGTGTCAATGTCGATGGTCTTGACGCTTGTAGCGAGACCGTCGTCGAAGACGAGAGCCTTGACAGATGCGCCGGTGGGGATGTCGAAGTAAGCGCGGAAACCCTTGGACGTGGCGGCTGCACCGAGCGGAGCAATCTTAGCTTCAGGCGTCAGTCCGTAGGCCTTGCCGTTGGCTGTGAAACCGTCAGCGGCGATGGGAGCGAAGGTGCCGCGGAAGACAACACCGTTTTGCTCGGTCATGCCAGCAGTGGAAATCAGAGTGACATCATTCAGAGTGAAGGCATCAGCTTTCTCGTCCTTCACATAGACGATGTACGGAGTGCCTGCTGTGAGGGCATCGACCTTCGTGAAGTTGAGCGTGCCGTCTGTGTAGCCTGTGAAGGCGTATGCGTAAGAGCCATCACCGAAGAAGGCGCTCACATCTGCCACCGCGAAGGGCAGGCAGAGACTGTTCCAGCTCTCGGCATTGAAGGCGCGGGAGAGGGTGAGGTTGAAGGTACCTGCGGAAATCGTTTCGGGATCCACTTCCTCGCTCAATGCGTAGCTGACCTTCATCGCGTTCTCTGCCGTTGCGAAGGCCTCGCTGTCGTCGCTGTAGTAGATCTTGATCTGTGCCGTCTTGTTCTCGGGGATAGCGTAGGTGAAGGAGAATGTCTTAGTGCCGTTCAGGGCGATGTCCTGAGCTTCGGCAGTCTGTTCTGCCTCTGTTGCACCATCGATGAACAACTTAGCATAGACACCTGTTTCTGCGGCAATCAGAGAAGTGACGGTTGCAGAGATGGTAGCATCGTTGCCCTTCGTCGTCGTGGCGGGGAAGGTGGAGGTGGTGACGTAGAGGTCACGGGTGTTGTTCTTCTTCGTCCAACCGAGGAAGTTGTCAACCTTCACGCGGGCACCGGAAATCTTCACATAGTAGTCGCCAGCAGCGAGACCGCTGATGTTCACATCCTGATAGCTGGTGGTCAGCGTCAGACTGCTTAAGTCAACCTCTGTCCAATCTACACGATCCTGAGAGGTATATACCTTGAAGGTCGGAGCAGAATTGCTGCTGGTACGGGCGGCCTGGAATGTTAGAACATCAGAGGAGCCTGCAACAGCGAGTTGCTCTGTAATTAGGTCTTGAGGAGTGGCTGTATCCTCCTGCATAGCTTGCGCACTATATACTTTCCAATATCCTCCGAAGTACCATCCTGAGGGCTGTCCAGAAGCAAACTGTTCATCGAGCGCGTTCGGATTGAGAATCGTTGCGTTGTAGTTGATGACGAAGTTTCCGAGGCTGGTCTCTACCGTCACTGCACCCTCCTTGTATTCGTAAGGAGCAGCAATAGGCATGGTGATGGTCAGCGTTGCGGACTCGCCGTTAGCCAGCGATGTAGCGCTGACAGCAGCGGTGGCGGCACCGGTAACGGTCACAGGCGAGGTGATGGTCAGCGTGCCGTTACCAACATTCTTGATGGTGTAGGTAGCCGTAGCCTCTTCCTTGATAGAACCGAAGGCCTTGGTCACGCCGCTCTCAACAGCCGTCGTACTCTCCTTCACCTGAATCATGGAGGCGGTGTTGTTGAGCTCGCCGCCGTAGATGTTATCGAGCTGGATGTAGTAGCGTCCCTTGAACTCAATGATGGCAGTGACGGCAGCATCATTGTCGAGGTCAATCTCATGAGAGCTGAAGGTGCTGCCAGAGGTGTTGATAGCGGCCGTGTAGTCCACATAGTCAGACCAACTGATACCGCCATTCACGCTGTAGCGAACCTTCAATGAGCCCGAATAGGGGTTATAGGCATCGAAGAAGACCTTCTCGCCTGCAGCCAGGTTGATAGGCTGAGTGATGAGAGAATTCTCATCAGAAGCAGTTGTTCTGGCGGTCTGCGAAGAAACGCTCCATGAGCCTGTCTCCACGAAGCTGGAAGGAATCTCGCTGGCGAAGTCAACATACCACTTCGAGGCATCGCGGGTCTTACCGCTCAGGTTGATGGTCTTGCCTGCAACACCGTCGGCAGAGATGGTCAGAGTAGCGTTGTGCTCCTTATACTCAGTGCTGGCCTTCAGCGTAGCCGTCACCTTGATGGTCTGGCCGACGGGGATGTTTGCTTTACCATCAGTGATGGTAGCAGTGCTGCCATCGGGAACAGACAGAGCCACCTCGTAGTCAGCAGCATCAGTACCAGACAGAGCGGCAGTCATATTCGCCATTGCTGCCGTACCGCTGTTGGTAACGGTAATCTCATAGTCAGCAGCAGCAATCTGCATACCGAAGTCGTAGCTGGCAGCAGCAGGCGAGAGTGTCATCACAGGCTCCAGAACAGCGGTGTAGCCGTAGATGCGCTCAATGTCGATATAGGTTCCTGTGAACTTGATCTTTGCACTACCGGCGGGAATACCACTGATAGATACAATCTCATAGGAAGTTGAACTTGGAGTAATGCCCTGAGAAGCAGACCATGTCTCGCCGCCATCAGTGGAGTACTGGTATGACAGCGTGCCGGAATTGTATTGTTTCTTGGCTTTAATTGACATGCTCTCACCTGCTGCTACGGTATATGTACCTGTAGTAAGTGTCCCAGAGTTCCAACCCACAGATGCACTTGTGTTAGCTGTTACGCTCCAGTATGTGCCGCCATCCCAACCTGCGGGGAAGGCATCGAGCGTAGTGAAGTTGATGTCGGTCTTGTCGCCAACCACCACACCAGAGGAGGTGACGGTGAAGGTGCCCAGGGTGTTGTCGCCGCTGTCTTTGGCGGTCAGCACGATGTCGCCTGCATGGTAGCCCTCATTGTGGTCAGCATCGTTCTCCATAGAGATGGTGAGGCTGGTGCTTTCGCCTGCGCCCAAAGAAGTCTTACCCAGCGCGGCGGTGAAGCCAGCGGGAGCATCACTCTTGGTGAGCGTCATCGTGCCCGTACCTACATTCTTAATATAATAGGTAGCGGTCTTGTTCTCTGTGACGAAGCCCCAAGAGTTGGTAGCGCTGCCGGAGGTGAGCTCGGAGCTGAACTCCGAGTCGCTATATACAGCAAATTCAGGATCATTGTCGTCGTAGGTGAAGCCGTTGAGGCCATTTACATAGACGTAGTAACCTACGAACTGCAGTTTGTTGACTGTGGTTGGGATGTCGTCAAGTTCAACGACGGTGTATTCGGTGTTGTTCAGTTGCGTATTGTCGAGCTTCTTTGTGTAAGCCGTCCAGGTAGCACCATTGTCGGAGGAACCGTTGATGGTCACATAGTAGCTGCTGCCCGAGTAGCGCTGCATAGCACTGATGGCCAGCTTCTGACCCTCAGCAACCACAATCTTCGGCGTCTCCAGTTTGGAAGAGCTGCTTGTTGCAGTGGCACCGTTTGCGCTGAACGACCAATAGTTGCCTGTATTCGTCCAGCGGCTGGGCAGTGATGTGAAGGTCTCGAAGATCTTCGTGTCATCAGCCACATAGCCCTTCACGGTGAAGGTCTTTGCAGTCACGTCATCACCGCTGATGGTGACAGTACCTGTCTGCGAACCCTTTGTGGTGTTCTTCAACGTAACAGTGAACGTAGCCGTACCGCCATTGGCAGCAATCTCATTAGCATCGTCTGTGACGGCAATCTCAAAGTTAGCGTTGTCGCACGTTACAGAGAGATTCTCCAACTTGGCCGTACCGCTGTTCGTGATGGTGTAAGCATCAGAGGTCGTGTTAGCAGTCACCATACCGAAGTTCTTCGTGGTGCCTGCTTCGGCGAACTCCATGAAGGGTTCCACCAAAGCCGTGAAGCCGTATATGCGACGGATTTGCACATACTGTCCGGCGAACTTCACCTTAGCCTGTCCAGCAGCGATGCCACTGATAGCAAACACCTTCCATTCGCTATTGGACAGTCCGGAAATGGCAGTCGCTTCAGTCCATTCTGAACTACCAGCCTTGTAGCTGTAGCTCAGAGAACCTGTCTGGTATTGCTGTGCTTTGGCTTCAAAGAGCAGTGTTTCGCCTGCTCCTACGGTGTAGGTCTGTGAGGTCAAGTCGCCTGCAGCACCACTGTTATAGCCAATGCCAACATACTGGCTGTTGGTTACCGACCAAGTTGCACTTTCCCAACCAGCAGGCAGTGCAGCCAGTTCGTCGCCAACGAAATCAATATCGTTCTTGCTGCCTGCAACAGCACCGTTGAGGGTGACAGTAAAGGTTCCGAGCACCTCGTCGGTGTCATGATTCTTAGCGGTCACGGTCATTGTACCGTCGTGCAGCCCCTCAGTAGCAGCCATATTGATGGTCAACGTAGCCTTCTCGTTCTCAGTGAGTGCGGTTTCGTCGACAGTAGTGGTGAAGCCGTCAGCCTGTATTATGGTCAGATCAATCTGGCCCGTCCCCGTGTTCTTGATATAATACTTCTGCTGTTGGGCCGTTGTTACAAACCCGAAGTTCTTCGTTGCTGCGGCAGTCTGTGCTACTGTGCAGTCCTCGTCGCTGTACAGGGAAAGCACGGGATCAGGTGCGTATGTGAAGCCATTGAAATTCTTCAAATATGCGTAATAGCATTTCACTCGCAACTTGTTAATCTTCTTGCCTTCGACTTCTACGTCATCAATATCGTCGAGTGTAATCAGTTTATAAATATTCGTCTCACTACCGAATGCGCTATAGTCAAGTTTCTTTGTGTAGGCCGTCCAAGTCTCGCCGCCATCGGTAGAGCCTTCGATTATCAGATACCCGTAGGTCGCGCTGCTTCTGAGTTTCGCATAGATGACCAGGGACTCATCATCGGTGACGTTGATTTTTGGAGTGGTAAGCGTGGAATTCTCATTCGTGTTATATGCACCATCAGCGCTATAGTTCCAGTTATAGGTGCTGTAGCCTGACTTATAGGCATATTCAGTCCAGTGGCTGGGAGCTGCACTTGTGAAGGTTTCATTAATCTTTGTGTTGTCTAAAGTATATCCGCTGACAGGAATCTCAACAGTAGTCTGATCTGTAGCCTCAATGCTGATAGTGCCGCTAAATGCTCCAACGTTGGCTGTATTCACAGCAACGGTTATGGTCTGTTGATTATTTGCATTGATAGTTGAATTATTTAATGTAGGTGTAATAGTGATGGCATCTGCAGCACCAGTTGTAGCGGCATAGCTAATGGTAACTCCTGTCATGTTTGCGGCACCACTATTCTTGATGACCACATCTTGTGAGGAAGTACCAGCAACCATTCCAAATGCGATACTCTCGGTCTCTACATCCAATTTCGCCTCCATCGGCGCTTCTTTCACCATGAAACCATCAAGATAGATATACGCATCGCCAGAACCATAATTAGAGGTACCTTTGAATACAATAACTACATTGTTTTTAAATTCGTCTGGGATACTCAGCTCAATTTGTTTCCAGGCACTTTGTCCAGTTAAACCCGTGGCAAGTGATGTAGTATAACTGTCGCCGCCGTCATTGGAAATGTAAACAGAAAAATCACCGCCTGTCGGATTTTTATACCAAAAGCTTAACTGCATTACTTTGTCTGCGGGAAGATTCATGGCTGGTGTCTTTAATACATTCCAAATGCCGTTTTGGTTGTTATAGGAATTGAAGCGAAGTCCTGCGCCATCTTGTCCAGTAGCATAGTAGCTCCATTTGTATGAGTCGTTGATTGTAGTTCCTTCGCTATTATCCCAGTTCGCAGGAATACCCGAAGATATTCCGTTGAAGGTCTCAGAATAGGGGAATGACGTGATTGGAGCAGGTTTTGTCGTAAAACTTATGCTAGACCAATCGCTAACGTTATCACCATCAACGGTCTGAACTCGTACTTGGTATTCAGTTTCTGCAGTTAGCGAAGTGATGTTATATGATTTGGATATTAGGTTATTTTCAGTTATCCAGTCTTCTTCTGTTGCTACTTTATAGTTCAAGTTCCATTTATCGCCATCTGAAGTCCAACTAACTTGTGCAGACTGATCCGTAATATTTGCTGTAGCCAATCCACTTGGAGGTGCTACATAACCACTAGCAGAGGCGTGATAAAAAGTTGTCTTAGGAAGAAAGTTCCTTGATGTGCCAGTCGCCCCAACAGAGTTTATCCCGCTTGAACTATAGGCATTTACAGATGCGCTCGAAGCGCTTTCTCCATAGAAGTAAGTGTGGGGATAGCTACCACCTGTTGTAGTTTTATAAATACCGATAAGAAGATTACCACCATTGTAATGATACGCCTTATCAAAAGTGATGTTCAATTTATACTCATTAGAAACGCTCAATGTACCTGAATAGACTACATCACTCTCGTCATACCCATAGAAACTGGTTGAGGCAAATGCTGATTCGGAGACTTCTTTTAAAAACACTTTTATAACAGAACTAGCATTCCCTATATATCCTGTTCCAGATGAGGAACTTAAGTAGAAGGTTAACCCTGTTATGATATTTCCAGACATAGGAGATATCTGCGTGCTTGGCATGATGATTTCACCTTTGGTTGCATAGTCGCCACAATATCCATAGGTGGGAACGTACTCGTTCGTAGTTGACCCGTCATAGACCGTCAGCTCATCTGCCCTCGCCTGACTCACTCCTATCACGAGGGCGAAGGTGAGGAGGAGCAGCCATTTGCTACTCCGGGTTAGTTTAGAATAGTGTTTCATAAACTGTGATATTTTTTGTTGTTACTTTATCAGATATTTTTTGCCGTTCTGGATGACAATGCCCTTGTAGCTGTCGCTGACGCGGCGGCCGGTGAGGTCGTAGCGGATGTCTCCTGTGACAGGCTTTTGGACCTTCAGGTCGGCGATGCCGACGGGCTTTTCGTTCTTGTAGATGACGACGTCGGAGAAGTAGGCCCACAGGGAGATGGCGGTCGTGGAGCCGTTGAGAAGGATGTGCTCGAAGTTGTAGAACGCCTGCTCCTCCTCATCGTAGAAGAACATCATGTCGGTGAGGGTGTCGTTGCTGCCGCCGCAGTAATAGATGTCCTCGTTGCTATAGCGACTGATGTACTGACCCAAGGGGAAAAGGTAGGCGGTCGGACCGTCGTAGTCATATTTGCTGCCGCGCATCCATGCGTTACCCGTGATGGGGTTGGGGAAGTTGAAGGCCAGGTCATCGCCGTCGAACACGACCTCGATGTCCTCAATGTCTTCCTCGGTGAGCTCTTCGTCGTTGTCAGACATATGATGGAACGTGTAGCTGATGTGCCAAATCTCCTTGACGGAGGTGTCCGGAGCCAGTTGGAAGCCGCAGAGGTTGTCGATGCCGTTCTGGTATCTGGCGGTGAAGCGCAGGTGGTAGAGGCCGTCGGCAGGTGCCGTGAAGGACATCTGTTTGTGGTACTTGTCGCCCTGTTCCTCATCGGCGGCTTGGTAGCTGTAGATGGTGTGCCAGGTTGTCTGATTGTCATCGGAGTATTCCACTACGAGAGCTTCGTCGCTCCAGCGCAGGTAAGCATCCCATGTTAGCACATCGCCCTCTTTGGCTTGTAGGCGCGGGGTGACGAGTGTGGCTTCTGTCGTGCTCTGGGGAGCCAATGCCATCGGCGTGGTGTTGTCATCGAAGGCACTGGTGGTGCCTACGGTCCATCCTGTAGTAGTCCATCCCGTGGGTAGCTCGCCTTCGTCGAAGTCTTCGCTCCATACGTTGGGGTCGAGTAAGGTGGCGGTGGCGTTGATGATGACGTCGTCCAGTCCTTCGGCAGTGGGATGGATGGTGATTGTGGCGCTCTTGGCACCGTAGTCACTACTCATCATCAGGTTGACTTCGAACGTAGTGCTCTCGCCGGCTTCCAAGCTGAAGTCAGCCTTTGAAACGGCGAACACGCTCTCATCGGACGATGTGATGATGCCCTCGAGGGTGCCTGTGCCGCCATTGGTGATGGTGTAGGTCTTCGCTGCGGGTTGTGTGCTGACCTTTCCGAAGGCGGCGTCATTCGTGGGCGTGACGACGAGCGTCGGCGCGTTGAGGTCGAGTTGGAAGCCTTCGAAATTGTCGAGGTCGTAGTCATCGTTGGCGAAGCGGAATTGATAGGAGCCGCTCTCCAGACCGTCGATGGTGAAGGTAGCAAATTCGTCGGAGGCGTTGAGCCAGTCGCTTGTCTTGTACTCGCTGAAGCTGCCGCCGTCCTTGGCCATCTCAATCTTCATCTTCACATAGTTGGATGTAGCGCGGTACTGGAATGTCATCGATGCGCCAGCAGTGACTCTCAGGGCGGGAGTGGTCAGGAAGTGCTGATAGCCGGTGGAGTAGTTGCCATAGACGGCGTGCGCCACACCATCGGAGAAGGTCCAGCTGGCATCTGCCTGCCAGCCGTCGGGGAGAGCATTGGCGGAGAAGTCTTCAGTCCAGATGTTCGGGTCTTGAACGTAGGCTGAGGCGGTGATGACTGCTGCCTCCCCGCTGTTGGGTGTGATGGTGACAGCAGCCTCATGCAGACCATAGGCGTCGGCATCGTAGTGGTAGGTGATGCTGAACGTCTCTGTGCCACCTGCTGCTACCGTGATGGTCTCTTTGCTAACGGTGAATGAAGCGTCTGTGGAGGCAATCGTGGCTACCAGCTCGGCATCACCTGTGTTGCTGACAGCGATGTCCTGTGTGGCGTCTGCCGCCACCCGGCCAAAGGCTATTGTGAGGGGGGAAACGTTCATGATGGGAGCAGGCGCGCGGTAGATGCTCTTCAGCTGGATGGTGAAGGGGCTGTTGGCATCGTCGGACGTGATGGTGAGCGTGCCCTCGGTGTCGTGGTCGGGGGTGGCAATGGTCAGCTGTGTAGATGCCTGCGAGGCGATGGCGGTCACGTCGGAACCCTCGGTGATGAGGAAGTCGCCGGTGACGCTAATGCTGCTGATGGTCAGCTCTTTCTTGCCGATGTTGTTGAGCGTGAACGTCTTGGCTGTTCCTGCTGAGACGGGTACGCCACCGAAGTCGTAAGAGTCGCCAGAGGCGAAGCCGTCGATGGTCAATGTAGGTGTCTCGGACACCTGATAGGGGGTGTAGGTGACATCGTCGAGAGCGGCATAGTTCAGGGCAATAGCCAGCTGCGTTCCTCGTGGCAGCGTAAAGCTGAACTTACTCCAAGTGGGTGTCGATGTGGTGCGCAGGGACCCGGTGCTGTAGAGCTGCTGACCGAGGCCGTCGGCACTGTATTCATAGACGATGACCTCGCTGGCACGGTTCTTGTTGTAGGCGCGGGCGTAGAATTCGAAGTTGCCCTCGACTGGCTCCGTGACCACATAGTTGTCTGTCGTTGATGAGGAGTAGGAGAAGAGGCCTTTGCCGCTGCGGGCGCGGTCGTCGGCATTCATCACGTCGCCAACCAAACTCCAGCCTTCGGGAAGGCCGCTGTTGAAGTTGGCGGTCAGTGTCTCAGTAGCACTTGCAGCCGTGCTGCCTCCGAAGAGAACTGCCACGGCCGCCAGTACGCAAAACAATAGTTTTGAGGATTTGCGTTGTGTCATCTTATATATATAATAAGGTGTAGTTCATATATTGGTCAGAGCTTTACCTTCAAGACCTTGTCGGCCACCTTGATGATGTAGAGCTTGTTCGGCTTCAGGGCAATGTCGGCCTGGGTGCCTGCCAGCTGGCGGGAATAGAGCACGCGACCGTCGGCGCCGCAGATGGTCACCTGGTCACCAGCCTTGGCGCCGGTGATGTGGATGCCATTGGCGCTACCCAGCACCATCACCTTCGAAGCGGCTGCTTCCTCGATGTCCTCGACAGGGGTGAGACCGTCCTGCTCGAAGACGACGATGAGGCGGTTGTACTGTGCGCTGACAGCGGGTGTCTCCACGACATTCTCCTCGACGGTCAGGGGGGCGCCGTTGAAGGTCACGCTGTGGATGATCCATCCGTCGGCAGGCTCGATGTAGTAGCTGTACTGCTTGCCCATCTCCACGTGCTGCCAGATGCTGCCGTTGTCGGAGGTCTGCATGGCGATGAAGTTGCCGTTGGTGGGCTCAGAGCCGGGATTGAGGAGATCCACGTCTGCGTCGTCGCTGCAGTCGTCGCCGTCAATCCAGATGGCGGAGAATATCCAGCGGTTGGGGATGGTGCAGAGGCGGTTGGTTTCGCCCGTGGTGATGTCGATTTCATAGAGGGCGGTGTCGTACTTGCCATTGGTGCGCCATTCCTTGTCGGAGAGGGAGCTCCAGGAGCCCCATTCGTTGGTGCCCTTTCCGCTGTTGTAGTATCCTACCCAGTACATCTTGTTGGGGTTGCTCTTGGCAAAGCAGGCCGCCTGACGGGTGTACTGTGAGCTGAAACCTGTTGCGGGCAGCAGGGGCTCATAGTCGGTGTAGGTCTCGCCCGTCTCGCTGTCGGTCTTCTCCACTGCCTTGGTCTTGATGAGACCTGTCTCCAGGTTGAACTCCCAAATCTGTGCGCCGGTGAGGTTACCGTTGACATCACGCTGCTTGCCGTCGCTCTCGTCGGCTGGTGCGCTGCTGCCGCCGCTGGTGAGGGCGAAGGCACGACCCTCGCTGTTGATGGCGAAGGTGATGAAGTTCTGGTAGTAGAGACCCGGGGTGATGGGCGTGACCTTCATGGTCTTCAGGTCGATGGTGCAGAGGGCGTAGCCGGCATCGCCGTCGGTCATGTCGTCATCCTGGTCGGCGAAGTAGTCGGGGTCGCTGGTGATTTCTGCGGGCAGGTCGTTGCCAGTCAGGTAGAAGAGACCATAGACCTTTCCGTCCTTGGGGTTATAGGACATGCCGGCGGACTCCAGACGGTCGCTCTTGGGGCGGATCTCGGTGGAGATGAGGTTACCAGTCTTGGCATCCCACTTGCGCACGGCGAACAGCTCTTCATCGACGGTCGAGGACTCGTCGCGCGACATCACGGTTACCAGCTTGCCACCCGCATAGACGGCGCCGGAGTTGCCGTACATCATGTTGAAGTTGCTGGCCCACAGCTCCTTCTCGTCGTTGCCTTTGATTTCGCTGGCGTTGACGGCGGGCTCCTTCACGGGTGTGGTGAGGGTGGTGCCGTTCCACTGCATCTGGTAGATACCGTTGTCCACGATGAAGATGGCTTTTCCCATGTCGTAGTTCCAGCCGAGATAGGTGGATTTCATCTGGTCGCCGTCATCGTAGCGGTTGTTGTGTCCGATACCCTTGATCTTGACGCTCTGTGCGTTGACTGCCATCGAGCACAGCCCGATGAGAGCCAGAGAGAGAATGTAACGTAGTTGTTGCATGTTTAAATATCTTTCAAAAACGGCGCAAAAGTACGTTATTCTTGTCAAATAGCAAAGAATTTGACACTATTTTATTACAAAAGGTCAATATTTTTAATTTAATACCCTTCTTGAATCTCGTTGTATAAATACGTTCTATAAATATAGGGCTATATATTCTTCGTGGCAGTTAATATATTATTTATCAGAATAAAGCGGATGATACAAAAGAAGAGCCCCTGACATCCTTATGCCAGGGGCTCTCGCTATGTTTGAATTATTTACTTCACTATGACCTTCTTGCCGCCTACGATATAGACGCCGTCTCGCTGCATCTCTTCAACCTTGCGTCCGCCGAGGTCGTAGATGGCCTCATTGGCGTCCGTGGCTTGGACGTCGCGGATGGCATCGGGGAGGGCGGTGAGGACGAGGATGCCCTCGGTGGCCAGCCGCGAGGTATCCCACTGCCAGCCCTCGCTGCCGTCGGCCATCTCAATGGTGGGTGTGCCGGAGAGGGTGATGGCACCGTCGCCGGTGAAGATGTGCAGCTCATCGCCAACCTGTAGCGGAAGTGCGCCAACGACCGTGATGCGGATGACGGGGGCGGTGAGCGTGGTGCGCCCCGCGACCTTGAAGGCGTCGGTGCTGGCTTGGGTGGCGGTGCGGCGTGCCTTCAAGCTGATGGTGGCACGCTGCACGGAGAGGGTGCCGCCGATGGTCAGCGTGGCTGTGGTCGTAGCCGACTTGCCGGCGGACAACGTGCCCCCCGACTGGACGGTGACGTTCTGTGTCTGACCCGTACCCGCGAGTGTGCCGCCGTTGCGGACGGTGATGGCACCCGTGGTCGTGGCGGCTGCCGTGGTGTTGGCATAGACGGTGCCGGCGTAGATGTTCAGTGCGCCGCTGCTGGCGCCAGTGAGCGTGAGGGTGCCCGAGAACTTACCGGCGTAGGTGTCGTTCTTACCCAGATAGCCCACTTCCCAGGTGCCCGTGGAGAGCTGTGCGTCGGTGGCGGTGCTCTGGAGGGCGCCTATCTTGGTGGTGAGGTTCTGCTCGTCGCCGCTCTGGCTCTTGGCGTGCACGGCATAGACACCGGCACCGAGCTTGAAGGTGGCCTTGCTGAGGTCGGTGGCAGCGACGATGCGGAACTGTCCGCTGGTGGCGCTGAGGGTGCCCTCGAACTGGGAGCAGTTCATGGAGAAGTCGCCGCGCACGTAGGGGAAGCTGATGTTCATTGTGCCCTCGCCGAGCAGTGTGCCCTGAATCTTGCAGCGCTGTCCGGTGTTCATCGTGAGCGTCTTGCCTTTCTGGATGGTCAGTCGGTTCTGGAAGGTGGGTGTCTGCGAGGTGGAGTTGTTGTTGAAGATGCTGATGGCGGCATTGCCAGTTACGTCGATGGTGGAGGTGGCTGTGCCGAAGGTGGTGTTCCATGTGCCTTGTGCGAGGGTGCCTGCGGCGAGGATGGTGCCGCCCGTGTAGGTGTTGGCTCCGTCGGCGGTCAGGTTGAGCTGCCCATTGCCCTCCTTGCGCAGCGTTCCCTTGCCGCTGACCTTGCCCTTGAAGGCTACGACGCCGCTGGCAATCTGCACACTGGCAGTGTCGTTGAGCTGGAGCTGGCGGTTGGTGGCGCTGTTGGTGTTGTTCACGATGAGGCGTGCCTTGCCCATCTGGAAGTTAGTGGCTTCAGCTGTGGCCGCACCGATGCTGCTGGGCAGTCCTCCGTCGGCGAGCTCCGTCACTTCGAGGGTACCGCGGTTGACGATGGTGGCACCGGTGTAGATGCTCTTGGTGGTGCGCAGGTTCACGCGTCCGCCGCCGTTGAGGGTCACGCCGCCGTCGCCGCTGAAGCCGCCGTCGCCGCCGAGGGTCACGGTCTTAGTCTCATTCTCGAAGGTGACGCCGCCCACAGGCATCAGCTCGTTGACCTGGATGGTGGTGCGCTGTGCCTCGTCGTTGAAGACGATCTGGTCGCCAGCCACGAATTCCGTGGCGCCTCCTGCAAGCAGCCAGTTGGAGGTCTGGTAGTCCCAAGTGGTGTTCTCGGCACCTGTCCAGACGACGCCCTCAGCAGCCTTGCGCTGTTCGTTGATGACGAGGGTGACGGTGCCGTCCTCCACCTTTATATTATATGAGAGTCCTTCGAGACCCATGACGCTGATGTTCTCTTCCTTGCCCTTGAACTCGCCGGTGAAGGTGATGAGGCGGTACTCGCCGGGTTCCAGCTTCGTGGCGTGCTTCACGTGGATGATGAGCTTCGCGGTGACGTTGAGGTCGCCCTCGATGGCGAGGAGGTCGCAGCGGGGGGCGGATGTGGCGTCGGCGGACGAACCGCCGACAACGGGGAGTTGGGTGGCCGCTGCGGGGGCGGCGGATTCTATGTTGGCTTCATAGAAGAGGCGGTGATCGACGATGAGACCGTGCTGGAAGGTGATGGTGCCGTAGGGTTCGTCGGGGGTGCCGGGGCTGAGACGGCCGCCTTCGTAGTTGAGAGCTCCTTCGAGCGTGAGGGCTCCGGCGAGGGTGGCGTTGCCGGCGAGGGTGCCGCGTGCACGCAGCTCCACAGGACCGACGATGGTGGTGTTCGCCTCGAGGGTGCCCTCGGAGATGTAGGTCGTGCCCGTGAAGTTCATCGGCACGTTGATGGCGAAGGTGCCTTGCTGGCTCTTCCAGAGATTCATGGTGCCCTCGAAGGCGCCAGTGCCATCGACGAACTGGCGCTGGTCACGCACCGGCATCGCGTAGATGACGCCGGGGCGCACGGCATCGTTCAGGATGATGTGCGAGGGTGCATAGAGGTCGATGAGGACGCTCTTGCCGTCGGCGTATGAGACTGCCTCGGAACGTGTGAAGTCGGTGAAGGCGCTGTTGCCGGCTGCGAAGGTGGCGGATCGCGCGGCGGTGTTGCCGAAGACCGGGGCGAAGACGAGGTCGGTGACCATCGTGGGCGGCAGCTGCGGGCGCGGCATGTCATAACCGAGGTAGAAGCCCGGGTTGGGACTCTGGTAGTAGCCTTTCGTGGAGCAGTCGCCACGGTAGTGCGGGTCTTCCTGCAGGCAATAGATGTTGTTGATGTTGGTGGGTGTGACGGTGCTGACGCCCACGATGCCGACCGTCACTCCGTTCTCCTTGTGCAGCAGGATGAGTTCCTCGCGCCAGTCACCGATAATGTCGCCCCAGAAGGCGGCGCGCTTGGCATAGACTGTGACGTAGCGCCAGCCGCTGAGACTGGCGAACTGCTCCAGGCGTCCTTTGTAGAAGTCCTAGATATAGACATTGTAGTGGCTGTCGCTGGTCTGGACGGTCTCGCGATCCGGCTCGGCGTCCCACCAGATGCCCTCGCAGGGGTACTGGTTGGCGAGACCCGGGATGAGGTTGCCCTTGGCGTCGTACATATTGCCGTCCATCGTGGACCACATCTCCCATCCGAGGTGGTTGGGATCCACGTCCATGCACTCGCCGCGACCCACGTCGCCCGTGGCGGGCATGTACCAGCGCTTGATGCTCTCGCCTGTGCGGGAGTCATAAAGGATCATGCCCAACTGGTCACCAGCGTACTGCTGCACGGCGAAGGTCTCCAATCCGGGGCGGTCGGGGTCGATGTCACTGATGCGGAAACGGTCGCCGTGGGCGATGCCGGTGTTGAAGAGCACCTTGCCGGTATGGTCCATCGTGTAGCCGCCCACCATCATCTCGTCGCAGCCGTCGCCATCGACGTCGCCGACGCGGATCTGGTGGAAGGCAGGAGCTCCCGTGGGTTCGTTGAACAGCTCCTTCAGCTTACCAGCCTTGCCGCCGGTGAAGTCGAAGCCTACGCCGAGGTTGTAGTAGTGGTGGTCGCCACCGGTGCCGCGCATGTGCCATTCCATGACGATGGCAGGGTGCACGCCGTCGGGGAAGAAGACGCCCATGTGACCTACGTGCTTGTTGTACTCATCGCCCATCAGGTTGGCGCGGTTGGTGCGGTTGTAGTGCTGGTTGTAGCTCTGTTCCACGCTGGCTTTCTCGCGCCCGGTGCGTCCGTCGATGACGCTGATGTAGCGGGGCGCATTGCGGGTGTTCTGTGTCTCGTAGTTGGTGATGCCGTCGCCGTCGGTATCGGCAGTGCTGCTACCGTTCACGTAGAGCCCGAAGTCGCGCTTGTCAGGATCCCAGAAGCGGGTGCCGTCGGAGGACTGGATGATGACGTCGCCGTAGCCGTCGCAGTCCATATCGACGGCAGTAATCTGGTCATCCTGTCCAGAGCAGCTGAGCTCGTTGGGACCCAGCTGCACGGTCCACAGGTGTTCACCCGTGCGGAGGTATCCTTCGACGTAGCTGTCGAGTGCGTTGGTGTTTGACTTGCGGTTGACGATGTAGTCCATTTCACCGTCGCCGTCGAGATCGACTGGCCAGACGTAGCTCGTGTTGAAGTCGGCAGCGGTCAGTGGGGAGTCATCGAAGGTGATGCTCATGAACAGGTTGCGCATATCATAGTTCTTGGCATCGAACGCTACGCTGGGTGCGCTCTCAACGCCGTTTGCGACGGTCGTCACGGTGACCTTGGCGCCCGTGGGCACCTTCGAGGAGGTCGTCTGCCAGTTGGTGTTCGTCAGGGGCGACGTGTTCGCTTTTGTGCCGTTGACATAGACATTGTAGGTGACATCCTCGGGTTCCTGTGCCAGACGGCGCCAGGAGACGAGCACGGTGCTGCCGTTGCGCACGGCCACGACGCCGCGTCCCAAGGGTTGCTGGAGGCGCTGTGCGCCTGCGGGCGAAAGGAAAGCCAGCAGCATAGCTGCCGCTATCAGTCGTTTCAGTTTCATGTGTTTGTTGTGTTTAGTTAGCTGTTTTTTGCGGCGCAAAGATATAATATATTCCCGTATTTCACAAACTTTATCGCCGCGATTGCAACTTTTCACAGTTCTTTTTGCCCTCAAGCCGCCAAGAAACGCTACCTTTGCAGCCAACTCTCCGCTCGAGCTTGCTCGCTCGATACTTCGAGAACTTTCAACTTTCAACTCTCAACACTCAACAACCACTCCACCATTGATTCACCTTCAGGGCATACATAAGACTTACGCAGGTGCGCAGCCGCTACACGTGCTGAAAGGCATCGACCTCGACATCGGTGCGGGCGAGCTGGTGAGCATCATGGGTGCCAGCGGCTCTGGCAAGAGCACGCTGCTGAATATCTTGGGCATCCTCGACGACTACGACGAGGGTGAGTACTGGCTGGCGGGAACGCTCATCCGCGACCTCAGCGAGACGCGTGCGGCGCAGTACCGTAACCGCATGATCGGCTTCATCTTCCAGTCGTTCAACCTCATCGGTTTCAAGACGGCGGTGGAGAACGTGGAGCTGCCGCTGTTCTATCAGGGCGTCGGTCGCCGCAAGCGCCACGAGCTGGCGATGGCGGAACTGGAGAAGATGGGTCTCACGGACTGGGCGGAACATTATCCCAACGAGATGTCGGGCGGACAGCGACAACGCGTGGCCATCGCTCGTGCCCTCGTCACGCGACCGCAGATCATCCTTGCCGACGAGCCGACGGGAGCACTGGACTCCAAGACGGGCGAGGAAGTGATGGAACTCCTCAAGCGCCTGAACCGCGAGGAGCAGATCACCATGGTCATCGTCACCCACGACCCAGGCGTGGCGGCGCAGACGAACCGGATTATCAGGATCAAGGATGGAGTAATCAATAACGACGAATGATCGAGCTCATCGGTGAAATATGGCAGACCATGCGGCGCAACAAGCTGCGCACCTCGCTGACGGGCTTCGCCGTGGCGTGGGGCATCTTCATGCTCATCGTGCTGCTCGGCGCGGGCAATGGATTGCTGAACTCGCAGACGGTCAACACTGACCGGTGGGTGGATAACTCCATGATGGTGTTCGGCGGTCAGACCTCCAAACCCTACGACGGTCTGAAGGAAGGGCGTAGCATCGCGCTGGAGGATGCCGATCTCGTGAGCACCCAGACGCGCTTCACGCAGCATGTGGATCGCGCTGGCGCCATCATCTATCAGGGCAGTGTCACCATCGCCTATGGCGGGGACTACGTCACCAGCTCCCTGCGGGGCGTCTATCCGATGGACGCTGAGATCAACAAGACGAAGCTGGTGGCGGGGCGCTTCATCAACGACCTCGACATCCGCGAGCAGCGCAAGGTGCTCGTGATTCCAGAGAACCAGGCGCGCGAGCTGAAACCCGGCAACCCCTATGCCCTCGTGGGCGAGACCGTGAGGGTGGGGGAGCTGGCGTTCACCGTCGTGGGGCTGGAGCAGGAAAACCGCAGTCGCATGAGCACCGACGTGGCAGTACCCTTCACGACCCTGCGCACGATCTACAACCGCGGCAACCGCGTGGATCGGGTGGCCTTCACGTTTCATGGTCTTGAGAGCGAACGGGAGAATGAAGAGTTCGAGGCACGCTACCGTGCCACCATCAATCTGGGGCACCGCGCTGCTCCCGACGATGAGGAGGCGCTCTGGCTCTGGAACCGTTTCACGCAGGCGCTGCAGATGGCTCGCGCCACGAATATCCTGCGCGTAGCGCTCTGGGTGATTGGGCTGTTCACATTGCTCAGCGGCATCGTGGGTGTCTCGAACATCATGTTAATAACGGTACGCGAGCGCACGCGCGAGTTCGGCATCCGCAAGGCTATCGGTGCCTCGCCAGCCAGCATCCTGCGCATCATCATCACGGAGAGCGTCGTCGTGACGGGGTTCTTCGGCTACATCGGCATGATCCTCGGCATCGGCGCCACCTATTACATGGATGCCACGCTCGGCTCCAAACCCATCGAGACGGGACTGTTCACGGCAACGATGTTCGTGGATCCCACCGTGGGGCTCGGCACCTGCCTCGGCGTCACTGCCGTGCTCATCATCGCCGGTACGATTGCCGGTCTGATGCCGGCGCTGAAGGCGGCAAGGGTGAGACCCGTGGAGGCGCTGAAATAGAACAGACCCAATCCCTCCCGTGAGGGAGAGGAGATAAGTTACCTTTCAAGCATTGAACTTCAATCATGAATACTAACACACACACATCGCGCAAGCCTCTCCCCTCCTTATTGGGAGGGGTCGGGGGTGGGTCTGAACTGTTGCAAACCCTCCTCCGCAACAAGACCCGCTCCTTCCTGACTGGCTTCGGGGTGTTCTGGGGCGTGTTCATGCTCGTGGCGCTGATGGGCGGTGGCAGCGGCATGAAGGAGATGCTGAACACCAACTTCGAGGGTTTCGCCACGAACGCGGCGATGGTGTGGGCGCAGACCACCACGAAACCCTACCACGGTTTCCGCAAGGGGCGTGAGTGGAATCTCACGACCGACGATGTGGAGCGCCTGCGACAGCAGGTGGCGCAGCTCGATGTCATCTCGCCTGTCTGCTCCCGATGGGGGATGCAGGTGGTCCGTGACGAGCACACGATGAGCTGCAATGTCAAGGGGTTGCTGCCGGAATATGTGGGCGTGGAGGCACCGAAGCTCCATTACGGGCGTTACCTCAACGAGATGGACATCGCCCAGCACCGCAAGGTCTGCGTCATCGGGAAGCGCATCTACAAGACCCTTTTCCCCGCTGGCGGCGACCCCTGCGGGCAGTTCGTGCGCCTGGACTCTGCGTACTACAGCGTCGTAGGCGTCGATTACGGAGGCGGCAACATGAACATCAACGGCTCGGCAGACGAGAGCGTGGTCATCCCCCTCACGCTGATGCAGCAGGCCTACAACCTCGGCGACCGCCTTGAGCTCATCGCCTTCACGGCGCGCGAGGGCACTGCCGTGGCGGACATCACACCCCGTGTCCGCGAGGTCATCGCCCGTGCCCACGACGTGGATCCTACCGATGACAAAGCCGTCACCGTCTTCAACACCGAGGTGCTCTTTGGGTTGATGGACAATCTCTTCGACGGCGTCGATATCCTCATCTGGCTCGTGGGCATCGGCACGCTGCTGGCGGGTGCCATCGGCGTGTCGAACATCATGATGGTGACCGTCCGCGAGCGCACCACCGAGATAGGCATCCGCCGTGCCATCGGTGCTACGCCCCGCACGATCCTCACCCAGATTATCTCCGAGAGCATCCTCCTCACCGCCGTAGCTGGCATGGCGGGCATCCTCTTCGCCGTGCTCGTGTTGCAAGGCATGGAGCTCGGCTTCACCGAGAACGGCATCCCCAAGGCACACTTCCAGGTCGGCTTCTGGGCAGCCCTCGGTGCCCTCGCCCTCCTCGCCGTCCTCGGCGTGCTCGCGGGGTTGGCACCGGCGGCGCGGGCGATGGCCATCAAACCCGTGGATGCGATGCGAGAAGAATAAACCTATATTTTTAGCCAATCATACACATTCAATATGAAAAAGAATCTGCTACGCTATGCGATGATCATTCTTGTCCTGGTCCTCTTCCTCGGCACCTTCGTCTTTCTCTATTTCAATTCCCGCCCGAAGGCTGAGCGCTACGAGACGCTGTCGCCCACGGTCATGGATCTCTCGAAGACCACCATCGTCACGGGAAAGATCGAGCCGCGCGACGAGGTAGCCGTGAAACCGCAGATCAGCGGCATCATCACTGAGCTGCTGAAGGAAGCCGGACAGCGCGTGGAGGCTGGCGAGGTCATCGCCAAGCTGAAGGTCATCCCCGACATGAATCAGCTCGCCTCGGCAGAGAGCCGCGTGCGACTCTCCCGCGTCAATCTGGAGCAAGCCAGAACCGACTACGACCGCCAGAAGACACTCTACGACAAGGGTCTCATCAGCGCCAATGAGTATGAGAAGGTGCGGCAGGCTTACGACCAGGCTCGTGAGGAAGCCGCTATCGCACAGGAACAGCTGGAGCTCACCCGCGACGGCGTCTCTGCCAGCAACGCTTCCAGCAGCAACACCCTCGTGCGCTCCACCATCAGCGGCATTATCCTGGACATCCCCGTGAAGGTTGGCAACAGCGTCATCCTCACCAACACCTTCAACGAAGGAACCACCATCGCCTCCGTGGCAGACATGAGTAACCTCATTTTCCGCGGCAACATCGACGAGACCGATGTCGGTCGCCTCTCCGTGGGTATGCCTATGCAGATCACCATCGGTGCCCTCCAGGATCTTCGCTTCTCCGCTGCCCTCGAGTACATCAGCCCCAAGGCTACCTCCAACGGCGGTGCCAACCAGTTCGAGATCAAGGCTGCCGTCGCGATCCCCGCTGATTCCACCGGCGGGAGTGCACCCCTCATCCGCAGCGGCTACAGCGCCACCGCCCGTATCGTCCTGGAATCCGCTGCCGGTGTCCTCGCCATTCCCGAGTCAGCCATCGAGTTCGCGGGTGACAGCACCTTCGTCTATCTCGTCGGGGGCACAGCCTCTAACCCCACCTACACCCGTACTCCCGTCGCCATCGGTCTCTCCGACGGCGTCAATATCGAGATCCGTCAGGGTCTCACCGCTCACGACCGCATCCGCGGCAATCTGATTGTCAAAGAAGACTAAGCAATATGAGACATCGACTCTTTCTCCTCGCAGCCCTCTGCACGGTGGCATCAGCCGCTGTCATGGCACAGCCGGTGGACAGCCTCACGCTGGTGTGGCACGATGAATTTGACTACATCGGGCACCCGGACAGCGCCCGCTGGCAGTATGAGCACGGTTTCGTGCGCAATCAGGAACTGCAGTGGTACCAGCCAGACAACGCCCGCGTCATCGGTGGCGTGCTACAGATCACGGCGCGCCACGAACAGGTCATGAACCCCAACTACAAGCAGATCAGCAGCAACTGGAAGCGCAACCGCCCCTACGCCGAGTTCACCAGCTCCTGCGTGATGACGCGCGACCGCTTCTCGTTCCGCTATGGTCGTCTGGAGGTGCGCGCCCGCATCCCCGTGGCGTCTGGCGCCTGGCCTGCCATCTGGACGCTCGGCAACCGTTGGGGTTGGCCTGCTTGCGGCGAGATCGACGTCATGGAGTTCTATCGCGTGCCGCCGCAGTCAATGGGCATCCATCACACCGACGGCAGCCGCGAGCGCACCCTGCCTATCATCCTGGCCAACGCCTGCTGGCAGGATGCGAACGGACGCGATGCGTGGGACACCAGCCGCACGCCCCTCACCCATTTCACGGATCGCGACCCCGCATGGGCAACGCAGTTCCATGTCTGGCGCATGGATTGGACACCCGATGCCATCCGCCTCTACTTGGATGATGAACTGCTCAATGACATCCCCACGGCGCAGGCAGCAGGCGGTGGCGGCTGGAACCACGACGTGAACCCCTTCGCCAACGATGTCCCCGGCTTCGGGCATTATATCCTCCTGAACCTGGCCATCGGCAGCAGCGGCGGCACCCCCGACCTCAGCGCCTTCCCGATGGTCTATGAAATCGACTACGTCCGCGTCTATCAGCGCCCGCATCACTAATGACATAGCTCTTATGGAAAGATCAATGAACAGATTACTATTCCTTTGTACGTTCTTCGCCGCGCTGCTCGGCACGCCTGCCGTGGCGCAGGGAATCATGGAGTCGGCAGACAGCGTGGACGGTGCAGGGCATCGTGTGGAGCTGATGGCAGGCATGGACATTGTGAGCCAGTATGTGTGGCGTGGCATGAATATGGGCAGCGCTTCTTTTCAGCCCACGCTGGGTATCGGTTGGCGGGGACTGAGCTTGTCGGCATGGGGAAGCGTGGGGTTTGCCCGCTGGGATGATGCCAAGGAAATCGACCTCACGTTGTCCTATACACACGGCGGCTTTACCGTGGGACTCACTGACTACTGGTGCGATGATCCCGAGCCTCGCTATTTTGCATACAAGAATGGCCATACGAGCCATGTCTTTGAGGGCATGGTGTGCTACGACTTCGGCTTCCTGCATGCCTCCTGGCAGACCTTTTTTGCGGGTAACGACGGCGTGAACGGCAGTGGAGCTCGTGCCTATTCATCGTACTTCGAGCTGGCGGCGCCATTCCGGTGGCTGACGTGCGACTGGGAGGCCGCAGTGGGCATCGTTCCTTACGCCACGGACTACTATGAGGCCGAGGGCTTCAGATGTACGAATGTCAGCCTGCATGTGGCGCGGGAAATCCCTGTCTCACGGCGCTTCAGCATACCTCTGTTCGTGCAGCTCACTGCCAACCCGAACACCCGGCACTTGTTTCTTGTGGCGGGCGTGACGCTGGCGATTAAGAATTGAACATTGACGAAAACATCATTTTTCATATATTATGAGTGTAAGGTATATATATAAGAAGGTGGGGTTGGCACTGATAGCGCTGACGCTCACGGTCGCGTCCTGTCGCGACGATGATGACACGCTCATCGACACACCAGAGCAACAAGACGACCGCCACACGGATGCCACCCGGGCTCTGATACAGATTTGCGAGACCAATGCCGAGGTGAAGGCACTGCTCAGTCATGCCATCGCGCAGGCGGCAGAAATCAATCCCGACCGTGACTACAACCCGGCACAGACGCTCACGGAGTTTTATGATTTCGTGGATTGGAACGTGCGACAGTTGCCTTGGGACGTAATGATTCATCCGGCACCCAACGACTACGGCCGCTCGCTCTATGGTCGCACGGACCAGGGCATCGGCTACTTCTGGTTTGTGGTGGACCAGCCGTTGGACGAGCTGCGCGACCGCGGATTCTTCTACCCTACGGTAGAGTTCGTGGAGCCTTTCGCCTCATGGCTATCTACGTACAGCAACTCGTGGGGCGAGTGGCTGAACACGGAAGCGAGCTGGAACGACACATATTATAATATGGTGAAGAACGACCCCGACTGGGGGCTCCTGGAGGGATGGTACGGCGAGGGCAACCAGTGGCGCACCTTCAACGAGTTCTTCGCCCGCAGTCTGGCTTCGCCCGATATGCGCCCGATCGGCTCCACGGAGGTGGTGGCACCCGCCGACTCATGGCCCAAGCAGACGTGGGAGATCGATGACAACAACCAGCTTGTCTATACCGACGAGGAGCAGCTGCAGATCAAGACGGCACGCATCTCGGACATCGCGCAGCTCATCGGCAGCGACTCACGCTACAAGGATGCCTTTGCCGGCGGCACGCTGACGCATACTTTCCTCGACGTGAACTGCTACCACCGCTACCACGCGCCCGTGGCTGGCACGCTGCGCGAACTGCGTCGCGTGCCTGGTGTCTCGGCTGGCGGCGGCTACACGATGTGGGACAATGAGCAGAAGCTCTACTACTATCAGAACGACATCGGTTTCCAGATGGTGGAGACACGCGCATGTGCCATCATAGAGACCGACGAATATGGTCTGGTGGCGATGATGCCTGTGGGAATGTCGCAGATCTGTAGCGTCAATTGGGTGCCGGAGCTGTGTGTGGGTCAACGATTGCAGCGGGGCGATGAGATGGGCTTCTTCCAGTTTGGAGGGTCGGACATCGTGATGCTTTTCCAGCGCGGTGTGGAGGTGGAAATCGTTCACGATGGCGAACTGACGCTCATGGGTGAACCGTATGCGATACTGCATCAACGATAACAGAAAATGATCACGAAATCACGATAGTACAATGAATCTGCTACAACTTGCAAGCCGCTCTGTGGCTCTGCGTACAACACTGTATGTGTTTCTGCTGACGGCACTCATCATGACCGGGATGAACTACATAGAGAGCAGCCGGGTCTATGATGCCGTGGCCAGCGAGATGTTGCGTCAGGCGGGGCGCGCGATGGACGGCGTGGTGGCCGACATTGACAGCCGTGTCTCCAACGTGGAGACGGCCGTGGAGACGGCTGCCGCCTTTGCCGACCGCACCTCGCGCCATGAGACGCAGTGCTACGAGATGCTTTACCGTCTTATTTCCAAGAACTACGACATCGCCGCCGTCACGCTCCTCTATCGCGAGAACTTCTTCCCGCAGATGGGGCGCTACTATGCGCCCACCGTCGTCCGAAACCCCATCAGCGGCGAACTGGAGCCTGATGAGATCGGCGGTCCTGTGGCTGACTTCTGCTACCTCGAGACAGACAGCAACTGGATCTACACCAATTTATTGCGCGATGGCTACTGGTGCCTTCCCTACTCTGACTCCATCTCTACGAAGCGCGCAATGGTCACTTACTCCGTGCCGCTCTTCGATGACGCCGACAGCATCTACGCCGTACTCTGTGCCGACGTGGCACTGGACTGGGTGCGCGATGTCGTGGAGGACGCGAAGCCCTATGACTTCTCGCACGTGGTCGTCATCAGCCGCGACTCGCAGTATGTCTGCCACCCCAACCCCGCATGGATCCAGACCCTCAACGTTGTTCAGCACGCTGAACAGTCAAAGGATACCAGTATGATGAACGTTACAGATCGTATGCTATCCTGGCAGAAGGGCATGGACACATTGGCACAGGACTTCACCACCTATAACTCCACAAGACCCGAGGAGAAGGAGCGCACCATCGTATTCTACGCTCCCGTTCCCCGTGTGCAGTGGTCTGTGAGCTTCACTCTCCCCGAGTCCCGCATCATGGAAGGCCCCCGTGCGCTCAGCCGCTCGATGACGGTGATGTTCTTCCTGATGCTCCTGCTGACATCCGTCTCGTTATTCATGGCCATTCACCATCAGCTGAAACCACTGAAGGACTTGGTTGTGGCGGTTCGCTATGTCTCGAAGGGACATTTCGACCATGAGCTACCGAAGATCAAGACCAACGATGAGATCCGCCACCTGCGCGATGCCTTCGTTGAGATGCAGACATCGCTGAGCACATACATAGACGAGCTGCAGACGACAACGGCTTCGAAGGCTCAGATCGAAAACGAGCTCCGGGTGGCCAGCGCCATACAGATGGCCATGCTCCCGAAGATCTTCCCGCCCTACCCTGAACGCGACGACATCAACATCTTCGGAGCGCTCACGCCCGCCAAGGCCGTCGGCGGTGATCTCTATGACTTCTATATCCGCGACGAGAAGCTGTTCTTCTGCATAGGCGATGTCAGCGGAAAGGGAATCCCGGCATCGCTGGTGATGGCAGTCACCCGTGCGCTCTTCCGCACCATCTCCAACCATGAGGCCAGACCCGACTACATTGCAGCACAGATCAATAATGCGCTCAGCGAAGAGAACGACTCGAATATGTTCGTGACCCTTTTCATCGGCGTGCTGGATCTGCCCAGCGGACGCCTGCGCTACTGCAACGCAGGGCATGACGCACCGATGCTGCTGAGCGACCATACCGAGATGCTGCCGTGCGACTCCAACGTGCCAGCGGGCGTCATGCCAGGATGGAAGTTCCAGACGCAGGAGACTACCATCGCTCCGCCTACGACCCTCTTCCTCTACACCGATGGCCTCACAGAGGCGGAGAACGCCGCCCACCAGCTTTTCGGCGAAAGACGTATGCGCGCTGTCGGCGAGCAGGCAGTCGTGAGCACGGCAATTGCACCCGACCCCCTCATCGAGCTGATGACCGATGCCGTACACGCCTTCGTGGGCGATGCCGAGCAGAGCGATGACCTGACGATGCTGGCTATACAATACACGAAGGCGCAGCGCGACGAGAAGCAGGATGTGAGCATCACGCTGCCCAACGACATACAGGCAGTGCCGCAGCTGGCAGAGTTCGTCGAGCAGGTGTGCGAGACCGCAGGCTTCGACATGGCCACAACGATGCAGCTGAACCTGGCAATCGAGGAGGCGGTCGTCAACGTGATGAACTACGCCTATCCCGCTGGTGCCAAGGGTGAGATTCTCGTGCAAGCTAAGTCCAACGACGTGCGTCTGAAGTTCACAATTACTGACAGCGGTGCGCCCTTCGACCCGACGGCCAGGAAGGAAGTCGATACGACCCTCTCGGCTGAGGAACGTTCCATCGGAGGACTGGGAATCCATCTGATGCGGCAGATCATGGATTCCATCAACTACGAACGCCTCAACGGGCAGAATGTGCTCACGCTGAGGAAGAAGTTGACAGTTGACAGTTGATAGTTGACAGTTGATAGTTGATAGTTGACAGTTGATAGTTGACAGTTGAAACAACATATTTACATTACAATGAAAACAACAATTGAAGAACGCGACGGCCAGCTTGTAGCCGTCCTTGAAGGTCGCCTCGATACTGCGGCGGCACCACAGACAGAAAAAGAAATGGCTCCCCTGCTGGAAGCCAACGGACAGGACATCATCCTTGACTGCACTGCGCTGGAGTACATCTCATCCAGCGGCTTGCGCCTCTTCCTGGGTGTGCTCAAGAGCGCCAAACCCAAGGGGAGTCACGTCTATATCACCGGCATGAATGCAGACATCCGCAGTGTGTTCACGATGACTGGCTTCGTGAATCTCTTCGAGTTCAAGTAAAGTCAGGCAGGTAACGACAAAGGCCCCGGACATGCTGCCCGGGGCCTTTGTCGTTATAGAAGTTTGCTGCATTATTCCATGACCAGTGCCGTGCGTGCTTCCTCAATCTGTGGAGCCGCCTCAGCCAGCTGAGCCTTGAGTTCTTCTACGGTCACTGCGTTGATGACGGAGAGGGGATCAAAGGCTTCGGCCAAGGTGATCAGTTCGGGGTCGTAGTTGGTGAGGCGGTTGAGTGCATCCTGAATGAGTATGATGCGCAAGGACAGGTTGGAGGCGGCGTCATCGTCGAAAGCAGCCAAGAACTTGTCCGTGTTGTGGGAGATGACGTACATCTGCTCTACGAGGGCGGTGGTGACAATCTGCCAGTAGAAGTTGATGCGTCCGTTCTGCTCCATCGCGTTGTAGAGATCCTGCGAAGCCTCATAGATGCCGTCGGACTCCTTGAGAACCTTGAAGGAGGGGTCGTTGATGTCGGCAATCAGCTTGGCAATCTCGTTGTCATACTCCTTTGTGCTCATGCCGTAGAGGTCAGCCACTTCGCGATCTACCTGCATGGCGCTCAGCACGCGGTACTTCTCGGAGAGTATCGTAGTGTTCTCGGCGACGGCGGCTTCCATGAGGTAGTCTGGTTTCACCTGCCGTTCCTCCTCGGTGAGGACGATCATGCCATTCTTCTGGGCAATGGGGAGCTGCTTGAGCTGTGCAATGACGGAGGCGAGGCTATCGACGTTCATCTTGATGGAAGCTTCAATCTGCTCCTGCTCGAAGGTCTTGTCGGATTCGGGTTCGTCGGTGGGTTGAGCACTCTTGTTCCCTCCGCAGGCTGCGAAGAGAAGGGCTGCAAATGTTACAGCAAAGAAAGAGATTTTTTTCATGTAGTTAAAAGTGTTAAGTTATGAATAGATATTGTTTGTTGTTTTGATGGTTAGGAATCCTTGCGGAGGTAGCGTCCGGGGCAGTCGGTCAACAGCAGTGCAACGACGATGAGACACATCATCAGTAGCACGCCGATGTTGAACGCCGTCGTCGGGATCTGCCGCGAGCCCAGGAGCTTGGCACTGCTGTAGAAAGGAGCGCGGCCGAAGGGGTTGCGGGGTGTGAGGAAGATGAGGCTCATGCGTGGCACGGCGTGTCCATCGACGATGTCCAGCAGGCGACCCTGGTCGGCGCCCATGACAAATTCCTCCAGCTTGAGGTTATAGTTCTCGCGCTTCAACGTCTGCATCGCCTCCTTTCCGTGCTCGCGAATCAACGCGCCCATGAGGCGGTCGCGTCGGAGCGTGGCTTCGTTGCTGCGTTGGGCGAGAATCTCCTCCGCTTTTTTCAGATAGGCGTGCAGCGAGGCGTAGCTGCCGTCGCCCTCGTAGGCTTCCATGTCGCAGTAGCCGGCAAGCCAGGGCAGGTTTGTGCGGATGATGCGCTCGTGCTCTGGGTTGACGGGCAGGGCGCGACGTTCTTCGTCGTGCCAGGTCTCCAACTGCGATTGCAACTCGTCCAGGAGTCCGGCATGGTAGAACTGGTTCTCGAACTTCGCCTTATCCAGCGCGAAGAACGGCTGCTCGTAGGGGTTGTCGGCAAAGGAGCTCACTGCCAGTGCCTCGTATGCCCAGCGCGAGGGGATGATGTCGCCGATGAGAGGCGTGTTGCCGGTCGTGCTCTTCGGGGTCAGGTCGGAGAAGCTCACCACCAGTCCGCACAGCAGAATCTGGGGAATCAGCAGCAGCGGGATACTGATGTAGATGGCCACCACGGAGCTCAGACACTGCGAGAGCAGCAGCCCCACGAGATTCGACAGGAAGGCTGTCACGAACAGAATCAGCCACCACGTCCAGAAGAGCCCGTGCAGTCCCATGATGGCATTGCCGACGAGGATGAACAGCAGTGTCTGCACGAGCGACACGCCCGCCATGAATACGATCTTCGACCAGATATAGCTGCCGTAGGACAGGTGGAGGAACTTCTCGCGCTTGAGCAGTGCGCGATCCTTGATGATTTCCTCAGCCGAGCCACTCATGCCGATGAACGTGGCCACGATGATGGCCATGAAGAAGTAGCTCACCAGGTTCTTGTTCTCCATCACGCTGTAGCCCGTGGGCGGTGCAAAGCGCGTCAGATAGGCACAGACGAGTGCCAGCAGCGGTGCTTCCAGGAGCGTGATGCAAAGGTATTGCAGGTTGGTAGCCTTTGTGCGGATGTTGCGGCTCAGGAAGATGACGAACTGCTTCAGCAAGCCCGGTTTCCGTTGCTGCGAGGCTGGCACGGCACTAATGGCCGGTGTCGCCAGCTGCGGGCGGTGCTGCAGGTAGAGCTCGTGCCACTCGCGGGGCGTCATCTTGCGTTCGTCGGTGAGTTCGCCGCTGCTTGAGAGCCTTTTCTCGTCGATGATGTTCAGAACGATTTCGGGATTCACATTGCCGCAGGTGGGGCAGGCGCTGGTCTCGGCGTCGGCGTAGTTGGCGGCAGTCTTGAAATAGGTGATGGCGTCGATGGGGTTGCCGTCGAACACGGGGTAGCCGCCCTTGTCGAGCAGCCACAGGCGGTCGAAGAGCTTATAGACATCGCTCGATGGCTGATGGATGTTCACCACGATGAGCTTGCCCTTGAGCGTCTGCTCCTTCAGCAGGTTGATGACTTTTTCTGTGTCGGCAGACGAGAGCCCCGACGTGGGCTCGTCGAGGAACAGCACCGCTGGTTCGCGGATCAGCTCCAGCGCGATGTTAAGGCGCTTGCGCTGTCCGCCGGAGATGTATTTGTTGATGGGTGACCCTACCTTCAGGTCCTTTGCCGCGTCGAGACCGAGGTCTTTCAGTGTCTTCATGACGCGGTGGTGCAGCTCGTCGGCAGCAATTCCCGCAAAGCAGAGGCGTGCCGTATAGTAGAGATTCTCATAGACGGTCAGCTCTTCGATGAGCAGGTCGTCCTGGGGCACGAAGCCGATGAGCGCCTTCGCCGCCGGTTCCGTGATGGCGTGGCCATTGATGGTGATAGAGCCCTGCTGCGGCGTCAGCGTGCCGTTGAGGATGCTCAGCAAGGTGGATTTCCCTGTGCCGGAGCCGCCCATGATGGCCAGCAGCTCGCCGCTGTGGAGGGTGAAGCTCAGGTCATGCATACCGTTCTCGCTGAGGCCACGGCTCCGTCCGAGAGGACTGCTCACGGGGAAACGGAAATTGATGTCGCGACCGCAGAACTCCACCGCCGGTGCCTCCTCGGAGGTGTCTGCTGCGGTGTGCTCGTGGGCGCGCAGGATGGTGGAGTAATAGACCGGGCGTCCGTCGTGCCCCTTGAGGACACTGCTCTGGAGCCATATCTGGTAGGAGCCGGAGAGCACCGGCACATCGTTCAGCAGTACGGTGTCTGCGCCCGTGTAGGTGAACACCAGCTGTCCCGTCGAAGCGTTGAACAGTGTCTTCAGCTCCCCGTCGAAGCCTTCGAGGCGGTGCAGACGGACGTGCTCCGAAGGTCTCCCTTCCACGAAGTCTCGGAAGTCGTGTACCTCCTCCTCGGGCACGCCGAAGGAGTCTGCCATAGCGCGGAACATCGGGTGCAGGTCTGCTGACTGTGGAGCCGCCGTCGCAGTCTCGGTCGCTTCCGGCTGCACGAATTCCATCAGTCGCAGTAGCAGCAGCGATGCCTCGGCGGAGCGGATCTGCCCGCGCAGGTTCGAGCAGATGGATGCCACGACCTCCTCCACGTTCAGCCCGTCGGTCATCTCGTAAGCTCCGCGCATATCGCTATAGAGGTCGAGATAGCTGTCGATGTTACGGATGCCGAAGTGGTGACGTAAATAGCTGACGAGCATAGTCTTTGCCCTCGCTTCATCCACTTGTTCCTCCTTGCCGAAAAGGGCAAACAGGCTCAGGAAACTGGAGAGTATGATGTCTGTCATCTGCTGCTTGTGTGGTGTCGTTAGTGCACAATTTCGCGGCAAATTTAATGAATAGTTCTGACTCTCTCCCACGCGCTAGAGTTAAATAAGTTAAAAATGTCTATTTCGTGCGTTTTCTTTGTGTTTTGTGGTCACATGGAATACTTTTGCTATCTTTGCTGCCAGTTTAATTACATTTGATGAAAAAAGACATGACATGAAAGGATTCCGTAGCAGCCAAGGACTGAGATACATCCTGTTGAAAATCTGTATGATGGGCGCATTGGCTTTATTGCCTGCCGTGGCGCTGGCCGACCCCGTAGCTGACCTGTTGCGGCGAGTACTCCCGCACGGTGGCGATGCGCGCCGCTTCGAGTGGCGCGTGGAGCCGGTGGGGGAGAATGGTGCTGCGGCGGGGCAGGGGAGTGCGGAGACGTTCACGCTCAGCTGCGACGGGCGGCGCGTGCACGTCAGCGGCACCACGACGCTCGCCGTTACCACCGGCATCAACTGGTATCTCCAGCACTATGCCGGCATCGACATCTCGTGGAACAGCCCTACGGCTGTGCTGCCCGACAGCCTGCCGCCGTGTGCCGCCGAGAGGCACACCGCGAGCGTCCCGTGGCGCTACTATCTGAACTTCTGCACCCACAGCTATTCGATGGCCTTCTGGGGCTGGGAGCGCTGGCAGCAGGAACTCGACTGGATGGCGCTCCACGGCGTGAATATGCCGTTGGCCATCGTGGGGATGGAGAGCGTCTGGCGGGAGGTGCTCATGCACGACTACGGCTACCGTAGCCTCGATGCCGTCAACCGCTTCGTCGCCGGTAGCGCCTACTACGGCTGGTTCTTCATGAATAACCTCACCGCCTGGGGCGGTCCGCAGCCCCGCAGCTGGTATCGGCAGCGCGAGGCACTGGCGCGCCGCATCTTCCGCCGTATGAAGGCGTTCGGGATGGAGCCCGTCGTGCCGGGATATGTGGGCATGGTGCCCAGGGGCTTCCTCGCCGAGGCTTCGCCCGCGAAGGTCGCCGCATGGAAGCCGGAGGACATCGTGGATGGCGGCGTCTGGTGCTCGTTCACGCGCCCTGCGTTCGTGGACAATACCGCCCGCCTCCAGGAGTTCGCCGCCCGCTACTATGCCGCCTTCGAGCGCCTCTACGGCGATGTCTGCGACACCCGCTTCTATGCCATCGACCCGTTCCACGAGGGCGGCGTGCCCGCCGGTGTCAGCGATGCGCAGGCTTCTGTCCGTGCGATGTGGCAGGCGCTCACCGCCTACGACTCTGCCGCCGTATGGGTGGCGCAGCACTGGCAGGATAATCCTAAGCCGCTGCTCACACACACCATTCCCCGCGGTCGCCTCATCATCCTGGACCTTCATGGCGACCAATATGCAGATGTGGAGTGTAGTGGTCACCACACGAGCGATAGCGAGGCTCTCCCCCGCACGGGGGAGCGGGGAGAGGGGGCTCCCCATGACTGGGTGTGGGGGCAGGTGTCGAACTTCGGTGGCAACGTGGGACTCTTTGGGCGCATGGAGCGCCTGATCCAGTGCTTCTATGCCGCCCGCGACGGCGCTGCCGTGAACCATCTTGTGGGCATCGGTGCCCTGCCGGAGGGTATCGAGAACAATCCCGTCCTCTACGACCTCCTCTTCGCCCTCCCGTGGACCACGACCGACTACACGCAGACAACCTGGCTCCGCGACTACGTCGGGATGCGCTATGGTCTCCGCCCCGATGGCTCCGATGCCGCACGGCGCCGTGCCTACGAAAAGCTGCTCTCTGCCTGGGGGCGCCTCGCCGCCACCGTCTATAACTGCCCCAACGACCAGCAACAGGGCACCACGGAGAGCGTGCTGCTGATGCGCCCGTCGCTCACGCCCGGCACGGTCAGCAGCTGGGCATCCTCCACCTGGTACTGGGACTTCGGCGAGCTGCGCGCTGCGCTCCGTGAGTTCCTGTCCGTGGCGGAGGTCATGACGATGAGCAACGGCGGTCGCCGCTCTGCGGCAGAGGACAACTACCGCTACGACCTCGTGGAACTGACGCGCCAGGTGCTGGCAGATTATGGCAAACAACTCCTCGAAGAGATTGCAGCCGCGAAAGGCGGGAGCGCATCTGATGTTGCGAGCGTGGCATCCCCGGAGACGCTTTCCGCTCAGGAACTTACGGAACGTTTCCTCGACCTCATCCTCGACCAGGACCGCCTCCTCGGCACGCGCGCCGAGCTGCGTCTGGGACGCTGGACGGCGATGGCGCGGGCGCTCGGACGCACCACTGTCGAGCGTGACCTCTACGAGCGCAACGCCCGGATGATCCTCACCACGTGGGGCGACCGTGCGCAGTGCGAGGACGGTGGTCTCCACGACTATGCCAACCGCGAGTGGCAGGGGCTCCTCCGCGCCTACTACTACCCCCGCTGGCGCGCCTTCTTCGAGGCGGGCTGCACGCCGCAGCCGTGGTTCGACCGCTTCGAGTGGCCCTTCGCCACCGACCTCCGCGAGACCTTCAGCCCCGAACCCGTCGGCGATGAAGTCTCCATCGCCCGCGAGCTCTATCATAAGTATATTGAACGATAAGCAGCTCCTCCATTATCCATTGTCAATTTTCCATTGTCCATTTTCAATTCTCAATTTCCCCCATGTCCTCTGATTTCTTCCGCCGCTACTTCGACCTCCGTCTTGACAAAGTACCCGAGGCCGACACCATCGCCCGCATCAAAGCCGATGCTTCCTTCCGGGGTGCGAACCTCTGGGTGCTCATCTTCGCCATCTTCGTGGCTTCGCTGGGATTGAATGTCAACAGCACTGCCGTCATCATCGGCGCGATGCTCATCTCCCCGCTGATGGGACCCATCGTGGGCATGGGTCTCGCGGTGGGCATCAATGACCTCGACCTGTTGAAGTCCTCAGCCAAGAACTTCGGCGTGGCCACCGCCGTGAGCGTCCTCACCGCCACCCTCTACTTCCTCCTCTCCCCCTACAAGGAGTTGCAGTCGGAGCTGCTGGCGCGCACGTCGCCCACGCTCTACGACGTCCTCATCGCCTTCTTCGGTGGCGCTGCCGGCATCATCGCCATCGGCACTGGCGGCAAGGGTAACGTCATCCCCGGCGTGGCCATCGCCACAGCCCTCATGCCCCCTCTCTGCACCGCTGGCTACGGTCTTGCCACGGGGCAGTGGCTGTTCTTCCTGGGCGCCTTCTACCTCTTCTTCATCAACACCGTCTTCATCTCGCTGGCCACTTTCCTGGGCGTGCGTCTGCTGCAGTTCCGCCCCTTGGAGACCGTGACGCGCGAGCGGGCTCACAAGGCGCGGCGCATCATGACGTGGCTCGTCGTGCTGACGATGGTGCCCGCCGGCATTATCACGCTGAACCTCGTGCGCAAGAGCCTGTTCAATCAGAATGTCGCTAAGTTCGTGGATCAGGAGCTTGCGTGGACGGGCACACAGCTCATCTCGCAGCACGTAGATCGCGATGCCAAGACCTTGCGCGTAGCGGTCATCGGGCGCGAGGTGGAGGAGGCGGAGGTCGCCCTCGCCCAGCAGCGCCTCGCCGACTACAGCCTCGACGGCTACCGTCTCGCCGTCATCCAGGGCACACAGAGCGACAGCCTCCTGCATCTCGTAGGCCAGCTGGAGACTTCCAAGAGCGACTACAAGCAGACCGTCCTACAGCAGAACCGGCAGATCCACGACCTCGAGACCGCACTGAACAGCTACACCAGCCTTGAGACCCTCACCGCCGACCTCACGCCCGAACTGCGCGTCCTCTACCCGCAAATCCTCACCTTCTCCCTCGCCCGCACCGTAGAAGTGCGTACCGACGCGGACACCACCTCCACCTCTTCGCTCGCAAAGGGCGCCTCGCCATCTGCCGTCACCCTTGCCCTCGTGGGTCTCGCGCCCCGCCAGCAGCTCTCGGGCGAGCAGCGCTCCAAGCTGGAAGCCTGGCTCCGCGCGCGTACTGCCGCTGACACGCTCGCCCTCGTCGTCCGCGAACCTTGATTCATCTTACGCCATCGTGCTGGCGATCTTATCCACGTTCATGCTGCGGGCGCTGGCGTCGAAGATGTCCTTGTAGAGGCCGCCCTGGCGATAGACGTCCGTGGGCGTGCCGCTCTGCACGACGCGACCCTGCTGCAACACGTAGAGCTGGTCGGCGTCGATGATCTGACCGATGTTGTGGGAGATGATGATGACGGTGCGCCCCGCCTTGATGGCGTCGATGCTGGCCTTGATCTGTTCGGTGGCAATGGCGTCGAGGCTTGCGGTGGGCTCGTCGAGGAAGATGATGGGCGGGTTCTTGATGAACATACGGGCTATGGCTACGCGCTGCTGCTGTCCGCCGCTGAGCTGCAGGGCGCTGGTGGCGAAACCGCCGGGCAGCTGCATGACCTGGTCGTAGAGGTAGGCCTGGCGGGCGGCACGGACGACGTCGTCGTGCGTAGCCTCGGGACAGCCGTACTTGATGTTCTCCTCGATGGTGCCGTCGAAGATGTGGTTCTTCTGCAGGACGAGCCCCACGTGGTCGCGCAGCCACTGCGTGTCCCAGTCGGCCAGATCGACGCCGTCCAGCCGTATCTGTCCGCGTTGCGGATGATAGAATTTGTCCAGGAGGTTCACGACGGTGCTCTTGCCTGCACCGCTGAGCCCCACGAGCGCCGTGATCTTGCCCGCCGGAATGTGCATCGACACGTCGAAGAGTGCCTGCGTGCCGTTGCTATAGGTGAAATCCACGCCGCTGAGCTCGAAGTCGCCACGCACCTCGGCAGGGCGGTACTTGCCCGTCTCCTCCACCTGGTCGTCGGCGTGCAGGATGCCGAAGAAGCCCTCGGCATAGATGAGTGCGTCGTTCATGTCGTCGTAGATGCGGTGCAGCTGGCGGATGGGCGCGCTGACGTTGGCGAAGAGCATCACGTGGTACATGATCTTGCCGATGGACATACCCGGGTAGTCGATGAGGACAAGGTAGGCCGTCAGGATGATGATGAGCACGGTGCCTATCTGCTCGAGGAAGCTCTTCAGGCCGTTGAACATATAGCTCTGTTTGCGGGTGTTCAGCTGTAGGTCGGTCATCGACGCCTGGAGCGCGGCCTGCCGCTGGGCTTCGATCTGCTCGCGGTTGAACGACTTGATGACGGTGATGCTCTCGATGATGTTCAGGATGCCCTGGCTGACGGCCTGGTGTCCGCCGAAGATGCTGCGCCGTCCGCCCTTCATGCGGTCGGCCTGTATGGACGTGACCCAGAAGTAGATCGGCACGATACACAGCGCCACCAGCCCCACATAGACATTCGCCATGAACATCAGCGCGAGGGCCAGCACGGCACTGGTGAACAGCGGAAGGATCTCGATGAAGAAGTTGTTGACCGTGTTCGAGAGGCTCATGATGCCGCGGTCGATGCGCGACTGCAGCTTGCCCGTCTCGTTGCCCTCGGCGGTGAAGAACGCCATGCGCAGCGAGAGCATCCGCTCCACCACGCGCAGCGAGAGGTCGCGGCTCACGAGGATGCGCATCCGCTCGCCGTAGTAGCGCTGGCAGAACGTCACCAGCGCCCCGATGACCTCCTTGCCCAGGAGGATGACGCTGATGACCGTGAGAATCCTCACGGCACTGCCCCACGAGAATCCGCCAGGCTGCTGGATGAGGGCGTTGATGGCATCCACGGCACGGTCGAGCACCACGGCGTTCACCTGTGCCATGAGCGAGCCCACGAGCGTCAGCACCAGTGTCACGCCGATAAGCCAGCGGTAGGGCAGCACGAAGGGCAGGATGTTACGCAGTAGGTTCCAGATCGTCATCCGTCCCCCTGCTGCGCCCTGTCCCTCGCGGAATGTGTCTGTCTTCATATCGTTCAAGTGATTTCAAGTGATTTCAAGTTGTTATATTTTAGCGCCACAAAAGTACAACATTTTTCCCTTTCCCCGCACCCTTTCCCCGATTTTTCCTTGTTTCTGTGCCAGAAATCTTTCAGAATCCCGCGTCCCTCATCACGCAGTGCGCTGCATGAGTCGATGCAGCGCGCTGCGGTGCGTGAGGCGATGCAGCCTGGTGCATGAGTCGATGCAGCGCGCTGCGTTGGCCTTTGCAGCGCGCTGCGTTGGCCTTTGCAGCGCGGTGCGTTGATTTTGATGCCGCAAAGGTATGCCGCGCGCGTTGCGGTTTTCGAATACTCGAAGGACAAAGTTTCCTGCCACCCCATCTTGGTCAAAAGCGGTCAAAGCGGTCAAGTGGTCATTTGGTCATTTGGTCAAAATCGTTTTCGGGTTGTCAAAATCCGCCACTATAATATAAATATATTTTATATTTATTATATAGTGAGCAAATGACCGAATGTGAAAATGAAAATGACCAAATGACCAAATGACCAAATGACCACGCCGCATGATTTTATTCAAAAACGCACGAAAGCACTGCGGTAACTCACCCAAAAAACAGGTTATTGTAGTAAAATAACCTCATTTTCTTCTTCGTTTCGAATAAATTACCTGAGGCTTTGTCGGATAATTTTTTTCTTCCGCGAGGCTGTGGAAAATAATTTTGGCCGGGTTTTGCTTGACGTAATGAAATATTCGCTATCTTTGCAAGCGGAAAAAAGAAAATGACATCGCGAACATTGAATTCGCACAATGCAACTTACCTTTGCTGCAAAAATCTGAATTATGCTACAAACAAGAACGCACTCATTCGAAATAAGCATCAGGAAAGTTTTCTCTCTGACCGGCATCATTATTATGACATGAAAGATCTGAAAGAGAAGGTGAATAACATATAAATTGATCAACGACTCATTATAGGTCACTTAGACGGAACATATCGCCGCACTGGCTTTCCTTTCTGGCGGATGGTGAGGGTGTCGTGCGTACTGTTGACAGTGGCGTAGCGTGTTGTCGCAGGCACCTTCTGTATGCGGTTGGCATCGTCATAAATCACCTCGTCAATCTGCAATGTATCATGATGCAGCTCGTAGGAGTATAGCTTCTGGGCTTTTACGTCCAGGTTGGAACAGATCTTCCCTTTCCCCGCACTCTTTCCCTGATTTTTCATTATTTCGCACCGAACTTGCACTTGCTGGTTGGCTCTATAGGAAATCATAAATGTGTGACAAAAGTACAACTTTTTTGAGACTTCTGCGACAAGTCTGCAAATTTATTGCTACATTTGCCGCCAAAATGTAACACAATGTTTTTTCAGGTAACGCACAAAGGATGAAAGTAACAATTTTACAGCACGACATTGAATGGTGCCGGGTCGATCAGAACCTAAGCCACTTGGATGCGCTGACAGCGACGCTGCCGCGCACGGATTTATTGCTGCTGCCCGAGATGTTCGCCACCGGGTTGAACAATGCAGCTATCGACATCGTGGATGCCCAGCCGCGCATCCTGGCGTGGATGCAGGCGAAGGCGAAGGCGCTGGACGCCGCGGTCGTGGGCAGCATCGCCACGGAGGACAACGGCAAGTGCTACAACCGTTTGCACTTCGTGCGCCCCGACGGCACGGTGACCTGTTACGACAAACGCCACCTCTTCGCCTATGGCGGCGAGGCGGATAACTATACGGCTGGCCACAAGCGCGTCGTCGTGGAATGGCGCGGCGTGCGCTTCCTGTTGCAGGTGTGCTACGACCTGCGCTACCCGCTGTGGTCGCGCAACCGCGGCGACTACGACTGCATCCTCTACAGCGCCAACTTCCCCATCAGCCGCGACATGGCGTGGCGCACGCTCATCCGTGCTCGTGCCATCGAGAACCAGTGCTATGTGGCGGCCTGCAACCGCATCGGCACGGATCAGCAATGTGAGTACTACGGACGCTCTGCCGTCATCCACCCCTACGGCGAGACCATCATGGACTGCCCGGATAAGACGGAGTGGGCGGCGTCAATGGACATCGACCTGGAGTTCCTGCGCCATTATGAGCACAAGTTCCCCGTGCTGGAGGATGCGGACGCGTTTGAGATTCTCCCCCCGCCCTCCCTATGAGGGAGGGAGCGGTCACCTTTCAAGGAGAGTATTGTATTGAATAGACTAATAATATTTTAAGGATATGAGTACAATTGACAAGAGTAATAACTCCCTCCCTAACAGGGAGGGCGGGGGGAGAGTCCTCCTGTTGGGCGACGAGGCGATAGCGCTGGGTGCCATCCACGCAGGGCTGTCAGGCGTCTATGCCTATCCGGGCACACCCTCGACGGAGATCACGGAGTTCATTCAGGGCAATGCGCTTGCCAAGGAACGCGGCATCCACAGCCGCTGGTGTACCAACGAGAAGACAGCGATGGAGGCCGCTCTCGGTATGTCGTATGCCGGCAAGAGAGCTCTGGTGTGCATGAAGCATGTGGGCATGAATGTCTGTGCCGATGCGTTCGTCAACAGCGCCATCACGGGCGTGAAGGGCGGTCTGATCGTGCTGGCAGCTGACGACCCCTCGATGCACTCCTCGCAGAACGAGCAGGACTCCCGCTTCTATGCCAAGTTCGCCCTTGTGCCGTGCTTAGAGCCCTCCAATCAGCAGGAGGCCTACGACATGATGGCCTACGGCTTCGACCTCTCGGAGCGTCTGGGAGAACCCATCGTCATGCGCATCGTGACGCGCCTGGCTCACTCCCGTGCCGCTGTAGAGGTTTCCGAACCCAAGGCGGAGAAACCTCTTTCACCCGCTACCGATGCCTGGGTACTCCTGCCTGGCATCGCCCGGAGGAAGTATGTAGCCCTGTTAGAGAAGCAGGCAACGATGTTGCAGGCATCGGAGGAGAGCGTATATAATCAGGTGGAGACCTCTTCGTCCAAGACGGGCATCGTGGCCTGCGGTATCGCTTACAACTATGTGAAGGAAGCGATGGCTGACTGTCAACAGTCATCTGTCAACTGTCAACTCCTTAAAGTGTCCCAGTATCCGTTGCCCGAGGCAAAGATCAAGGCGCTGGCAGCGCAGTGCGATGAGCTGCTCGTGATTGAGGACGGTCAGCCCGTCGTGGAGGAACTGGTGAAAGGCTTGCTCGGTGCCGGCTATCCCGTCAAGGGACGCCTGACAGGCGACCTGCCCCGCACGGGAGAACTCACGCCTGACAGCGTGGCCAAGGCACTTGGGAAACCCGTTGGCGCGGTGTTCGCTCCGGCCAAGAACATGGCGGCACGTCCTCCCCAGCTCTGTCAGGGCTGTGGCCACCGCGATGTCTATGCTGCCCTGAATCAGGTGCTGGCCGACTATCCCGACCATCGCGTCTTCGGTGACATCGGCTGCTACACGCTCGGCGCCCTGCCTCCCTTCCAGAGCCTCTCGTCGTGTGTGGATATGGGTGCCAGCATCACCATGGCCAAGGGTGCTGCCGATGCAGGACTCTTCCCGGCGGTGGCCGTCATCGGCGACTCCACATTCACGCACTCTGGCATGACAGGTCTCTTAGATGCCGTGAACGACAAGGCCAACATCACCGTCGTCATCTCCGACAATCTGACGACGGGCATGACCGGTGGTCAGGATTCTGCCGGTACCAATAAGTTCGAGGCCATCTGCCTCGGCTTGGGTGTGGAGCCTGAGCACGTTCGCGTCGTGGTACCTCTGCCCAAGAACATGCCCGAGATCACTCGCGTCATCAAGGAAGAGATTGAGTACAAGGGCGTTTCCGTTATCATTCCGAGGCGAGAGTGCATCCAGACATTCGCCCGTCACGCAAAAGCAAATAAAAAATGAAGAAAGATATCATCCTTTGCGGTGTGGGCGGACAAGGCATCCTCTCTATCGCAACCATCATTGGCGAAGCTGCTACGAAGGCAGGACTCTACCTCAAGCAGGCTGAGGTGCACGGCATGAGCCAGCGCGGCGGTGACGTGCAGTCCAACCTCCGCCTCTCGACGGAACCCATCTGGAGCGACCTCATCTCCGAAGCCGGTGCCGACCTCATCATCTCCATGGAGCCGATGGAGGCTATGCGCTATCTGGCGTATCTGAGCAGAGACGGTAAGATCGTGACCAGCTCGAAGCCTTTCGTCAACATCCCCAATTACCCCGACGAGGAGGCCATGCAGCAGGAACTCGACGCGCTGCCCAGCGTGAAGATCGACATTGAATCGGTGGCCAAGGACTGCGGCAATCCCCGGGGTGCCAACATGGTGCTGCTCGGCATGGCGGCCCCCTATATCGGCATCCTCTCCGTAGAAAGCCTTCGCGAAGCCATCGCCACCGTCTTTGCCCGTAAGGGAGAGCAGGTCGTCGAGGCCAACTTGAAAGCCTTTGATGCAGGCGTGGCAGCGAATAGCAAGTCATGAGAATAACCTACAACAGATAGAAAGGACTTATGTTAGAATCCCCAAAAGCAAAAGAGATTACTCCCATCCCTAAATCCCTTGTTGACTCCCTCATTGCCCAGCTCGGCATCCAGGACTTTGCCAAGGCTACCATCCGCGAGGTGAAGCAGGTGGCGGCGATGGCAGAGAAGGAGAGTGGGGTAGAGTTCATCAAGATGGAGATGGGCATCCCCGGACTGCCTGCCGCTCAGGTGGGCGTGGATGCACAGGTCAAGGCGCTGCAGAATGGCATCGCCCATTCCTACCCCGACATCCAGGGCTACCCCGAACTCAAGAAGGAAGCTTCTCGCTTTGTGAAGGCCTTCATCGGCGTTGATGTCGCTGCCGAGGGTTGTGTGCCTGTGAGCGGTTCTATGCAGGGCACCTTCGCCTCCTTCCTCACCTGTTCGCAGGCCAACACGGCGAAGGACACCGTGCTGTTCATCGACCCCGGCTTCCCCGTGCAGAAGATGCAACTGCAGGTGATGGGCGTGAAGTACGAGACCTTCGATGTCTATGACTTCCGCGGCGAGAAGTTGCGCGCGAAGCTGGAGAGCTACCTCACGAAAGGAAACATCTGCGCTATCGTCTATAGCAACCCCAACAACCCGTCGTGGGTATGCCTCACCGAGAGCGAGCTGCAGACCATCGGCGAGCTGGCCACGCAGTACGATGCCATCGTCATGGAGGACCTCGCCTACTTCGCCATGGATTTCCGTCAGGACCTGAGCGTGCCGTTCCAGCCGCCCTATCAGCCCACCGTGGCCCGCTATACCGACAACTACATGCTCCTCATCAGCGGCTCCAAAGCATTCTCCTACGCTGGCGAGCGCATTGGCGTGGTGTGCATCAGCGACAAGCTCTTCCATCGCCATTTCCCCGACCTCAGCGCCCGCTACGAAGGGCTCCCCTTCGGGCTCGTCTTCTCCACCCGTATGCTCTACGCCCTCAGCAGCGGCACCAGCCATTCCGCGCAGTATGCCCTGGCCGCGATGTTCCGTGCTGCAAGCGACGGGGAGTATCGTTTCCGCGACGAGGTGAAGGTCTATGGCGACCGCGCCCGCAAGCTGAAGGAAATCTTCCTGCGTCATGGCTTCCATGTCGTCTATGACCGCGACCTCGACCAGCCTGTGGCCGACGGCTTCTACTTCACCATCGGCTACAAGGGCATGACCAGCGGCGAGCTCGCGCGCGAACTAATGTATTATGGCGTGTCCGCCATCTGCCTCATCACCACCGGCTCCCATCAGGAAGGCCTCCGCGTCTGCACCTCCTTCATCGAGGACCACCAGTACGCGCAGCTGGACGAGCGCATGGCCATCTTTGAAAGAATGCATAATTCATAATTCACAATTCATAATTCACAATTCATAATTCACAATTCATAATTCACAATTCATAATTCACAATTCATAATTCACAATTCATAATTCACAATTCATAATTCACAATGCACAATTCTCAATTTACTAAACACATGAGACCGCTGCTGGCCGTATTCTTGGCCATCTTCAGCAGCACAGCGGCCATGGGTCAACAAGCCGCAGCAACGGAGGAGGTGCCAACGGCAGCCACAGGCACCACCGCAGTAGAAGAACCTCAGAGCCCGCAGACGTCCCCGACGCTTCTGCGCCAGGCGGTAGGCGAAAAGGCTCCCGACTGGCTCAAGGATGTTGCCGACCGCATCCAGCTCCATGGCTACGCACAAGGCGGCTACAACTACACCCACAAGGGTGGCGACAACACAAACACGTTCGAGATCAAACGCGTTCTCTTCTGGGCCAACGCCCGCATCACCGACCGCTGGTCGTTTCTCTTCATGCACGACTTCTCGAGTGTCGTACAGGAATTTTATACAGACTATCGCATCACACGGAACAAGGCACTGACCGTCCGCCTTGGGCAGTTCAAGAATGGTCTGTCTCTCGAGAACCCCCTTTCCCCCACCGCCATGGAAGCCATCGATGTCTATTCCGAGGGCGTCACCTTCCTGACAGGTTGCGGCAGCGACCCGCTCTTCGGCGTTCAGTATGGCCGTGACCTCGGACTCTCCTTCTTCGGCGAGACCAACAACGGCAAGTTGCGCTACGAGCTCGATGTCATGAACGGACAGGGCATCAACCGCAAGGACGGCAACAACTTCAAGGACTTCATCGCCCGTATCGAGTACCGCCCCGTCAAGGGGCTGAACATCGTGGCCACGGGGCAGATTGGCCGTGGTCATGCCATCGCCACCTCGCTCTATCACCCCGACATCAAGGCGGGCGACGACTACAAGCGCAACCGCTGGACGGTGGGCGCCGACTACAAATCGCAGTACTTCAACCTCCACGGCGAGTACCTCGAGGGCTACGACGGCAGCTCCGTCAGCCGCGGTGCCTACGTCACCGGCTCCGTGCCCCTCGGCACGCCGAAGGTGGAGCTGGTCGCTTCCTATGATTTCTTCAACTTCAACACCTCCCTCGACATGGATCAGCACAAGGCCATCCTCGGTCTCCAGTACTGGTTCTTCAAGAAATGCCGTGCGCAGGTGCAGTATGTCTATAAGAGTGCCTATACAGCAGGCGGTCAGTTCATCCACGGCGCCAATCATGCCGTGATGTGCCAGCTGCAGGTGAGGTTTAATTAGTAAAATTATGTTGATCAAAGTTCTCCTGACCATCATCTTCCTGGTCGTGATGGTAGGCGTGGGAATCTATTCCCGCAAGCAGGCCAGTAGTGTTGACGGCTTCGTGCTCGGTGGCCGTTCGGTAGGTCCTTGGCTCACCGCTTTTGCATACGGCACCTCCTATTTCTCCGCCGTCGTCTTCGTCGGTTATGCCGGACAGTTCGGCTGGAAGTACGGTTTGGCCTCCACGTGGATTGGCGTGGGCAATGCCGTCATCGGCTCCCTCTTGGCATGGCTCGTCCTCGGACGTCGTACCAAGCTCATGACACAGCACCTCGAAAGCCGCACGATGCCTGACTTCTTCGGCACCCGCTACAGCAGTCAGAGCCTGCGCGTCGTGGCTTCCGTCATCGCCTTCGTGTTCCTGATACCCTACACCGCTGGCGTTTATAAAGGCATCTCCACGCTCTTTGAGATGGGTTTCGGCATCCCGTATGAGTACTGTGTCATCGCGATGGCCGCCTTCACCGCCATCTATGTCATCTTCGGCGGCTACAAAGCCACCGCCATGAACGACTTCATCCAGGGCATCATCATGCTCTTCGGCATCGTCACCGTCATCGCCGCCGTCCTTGCCTCGCAGGGCGGACTCACGGAGGCTGTTTCGAAGATGGCTGCCCTGCCAGCCGACGATAACCCCGCCGTCAATGGCGGCTTCGCCTCGTGGCTTGGTCCCGACCCGTGGGGATTGCTCGGCGTGGTCGTCCTCACCTCCCTCGGCACGTGGGGCCTGCCTCAGATGGTCGGTAAGTTCTACAGCATCACCGACGAGAGCGCCATCCGCCGTGGCACCATCATCTCCACCCTCTTCGCCTTCATCGTGGCTGGCGGTTGCTACTTCCTCGGCGGCTTCGGACGTCTGTTCGGGATGCCCCCCGTGCTGCCCAACGGCCGTCTGGACTTCGACGCCATCGTGCCCTCGATGCTCGTGACGCTGCCCGACGTCCTCATTGCCCTCGTCGTGCTCCTCGTCCTCTCCGCCTCCATGTCCACGCTGGCATCCCTTGTGCTGACGTCCAGCTCCACGATGACCCTCGACCTCATCTACCGCGACAAGAAAGCGCTGCCCGGCGAGGTGGAGGAGGGTAGCATCGATGACACCGTCTCTGAGCGCATCGAGCGTCGCAAGGTCGTGGTGATGCGTGTCCTTATCGTCTTCTTCATCGTCATCTCCCTGATGATTGCCCTGAACCCGCCCACCTTCATCGCCCAGCTCATGGGCATCTCGTGGGGCGCACTGGCCGGTGCCTTCCTGGCGCCCTTCATGCTCGGCCTCTACTGGCGCGGTGTCACTCCCGCTGCTGTCTGGGCTTGCTTCGCGTGGGGCGTCGGCATCACCGTCATCAACATGCTTCTGGGCAACCCCATCAACCCCATCAACTGCGGTGCCATCGCCATGGTTGGCGGTTTCCCCGTCGTATGGCTCGTCAGCCTCTTCTCTCCGAAGCTCCCGCATACCGACGTGGATAAGATGTTTGCCTGCTACCAATAAGCTCATCATACAGCCAAACATAGCGAATAAGCCCGCCCCGCAACTCTTCCGTGAGTTGCGGGGCAGTTTCATATCGGGTGGACGATAGTAGTTTATAGCCCTTAGTGGCGTCCTCCTCCGGGGCCACCTCCCATCTGTCCTCCTCCTCCCGGCTGTCCGCCGCCCATGCCTTCTCCCACGCAGGCCGCTGCGGTGGCGGTGCCGAGTGAGGAGCCGCCGCTGACGGTGCCGGTGGCGTTGATGCCGCACCAGGTGATGCCTCCGCTGACGGTGGCGCCGCTGGTGAGGGTGTAGCTGCTGCCGGCCGTCATGCCGTAGGCGGTCGTGTAGCAGGCCGTGCAGGAGGTGGAGGGCACGCTGACGTAGAGCATCCCGCTGCCCGTGCTGTCGAAGAGTCCAAGCTGCTGGCCGCTGGCGCTGACGCTATAGGCGATGCTCGCCTGCTGGCTGCCGCTGGCGGTCTCTGCGGTAGAGCCGCCGATGCCGAACACCCATCCGCCATTGATGTAGATGCTGTAACCCTCGGCTGCGTCGAGCGCGTTCTCAGGCTGTGCTCCGCCTGAGGCGAGGACGACGCCGCCGTTGATGACGAGGTTGCGGTTGGCGTCGATGGCGTCGTTGCTGGTGCCTTGGGCGTAGAGGTAGCCGCCGTTGACGGTGAGGTCGCTCTTGCTGTTGATGGCATCGTCGTAGCTCGATGCGGCGATGTAGCCGTCGTTGACGGTGATGGCGTCCTTGCTCTCGATGGCCTCGGTGCCGTCGCCGCTGCCTGTGAGGCGTGCCACGACGGTACCGCCGTTGAAGGTCATCTTGCCTGTGCTCTTGATGCCCTTCGGCGAGCTGTGCAGGGAGCTGCTGTAGGAGTAGCGGTTGCCCTGTGTGAGCACACGCACGGTGCAGCCGTCGTTGAACGTCAGCGTGCCATCGGCTTTGATGCCCTTGCCGCCGCTGCCACTGCTCTTGCAGAGGAGGGTGCCGCCGCTGATGGTGATGTCGCCTTCTGCGGCGAGTCCGGCGCAGGCTTTCGTGTCGCGGTCGTCGCTGTCGTAGGTGCCGCTGCCGCTGGTGAGGAGCGTCTGCTTGCCGCCCGTGACGGTGATGTTGCCGTCGGCGTTCACGCCTTTGGCGGCTGCGTCGCTCACGCTCACCTGCAGGGCGCCGCCATAGAGCAGGGCGCCGCCTGCCGTCTTCACGCCGTGGCTGCGGTCGGTATTGCTGCTGGAGGCTGTGATGCGCACGAAGCCGCCCTTCTGCACGTAGTTGCCAGTGGCCTCATCCACCTGGATGCCGTCGCCGTAGGAGGTGATATATGTCTTGCCGCCCGTGACCACTACGCTGTCGTTGGCGTGGATGCCGTCCTTGCCCTGGCTGATCAGGTTGAGCGTGGGGCCGCTGTGGATCCAGACGTAGTCGTCCGATGCCACCGCGTGCATCGCGGCGCTGCTGACGTTGAGTGTGCCGCTGCCGCTGATGAGCAGCTTCCCTTCGCTGAAGATGCAGCCTTTCTGCTGCTCCTCGTCGCTCGTGAAGGTGCCCGTGTTGGAGAGCGTGTTGCTGCCCTCCACCTGCAGGTAGCAGCGCTTCGAGGGCTGTATGTTGATGGCAGCGCCGCCGGCTTTCGCCAGCGTCAGGTCTTGCAGGATGAGGCCGAACTTCTTGTCGTCCTCGCCGTCCACCATCTTGAAGGAGCCGTCGGAGCAGGAGCCCGTGAGTACGTAGGTCACGCCCTTCGTCTCGCTCGTCACCGCTACGTCGGCGCCGTTGATGTCGATGGCTACCTCGCCGACGTCGCCCGTGGCCGTGGCACTGCCGTCGGCGTAGGTGATGGTGATGCGGCGCCGCTCGGTGAAGTTCTCGGCGTAGTCCTCGTAGTCGGCATCGCTCTCGTCGGTCGGTGCCGTCTCGGTGGCACTGCCGTAGGTGGCGGCGTCGCTGTCGTCGAAGACCACGCTGAAGGAGAGCACGTCGCCCGTGAGGGTGGGAGAGAAACTGCTGGTGAAGTTCCCGGCGTTGCCGTTCCAGTCGCCCGTGTAGGCGGTCGTGTAGCTGTTGCTGCCGCTGCTGGTGGCGTCAAGGAGATCGAGGGCGTCATCTTCGGATGAGCAGCCAGTGGCTGCGATGGTGAAGGCCGCCACCAGGAGGATCTGGAGCGCTGCGGTGCTGCCCGGCACCGTCTGGCGGTTGTAGAGAGCTTGATTCTTCATGTCGTATATGTGTGAGAAGTTCAGTCTTTATGATGATAACGCCTTCGCCCCCCTTTTATTTTCCCCCGCCCGTCCCTTCTCAACGAACACCCCCTTCTTCATCACCAATCTTCCGTAAAACTGGGCATTGACCCTGAAACGGTACGTCAGATGATGACATAACAACAACGCTGGCTGTCCTCATTCAACTTGAACATATCATAAAGATATATTCCGAGGGCGAGGATGACGAGGGTGTTATGAAGAAACTCTATCTTGATGAGGTCAATCCCCACTAATGCCATAAACATGAACACATAGTCATAGCCAATCTTTCTCAAACGCCCAGGGTGTTTCACAAAGATGAAATACTCGACTTCACTCCAATCCAGTGACCTAAACATCAAGAACATCCCCAGGATGAGCAGGAAACTTCCCACATCATCCAGCCTTGACTGTTCTACAAGCGAATATCCAAAAGCGTAATTCGAAACGCTCATCACCATCCACCCAGCGATGGCAATCCACCCAATCCAAAACATGATTGGGTACCCACATTTCATTGTCTCAATCCTTTTCATTGTTAACTCCTTTTAAAAGGTTTATATTCCTTTCACTTGGCAATTTGCGTCATGAGAGCTATAAAGCCAGCCAATCCACCAATTATTCCACACACGAGCCCTACAGTTTTACCCTTACTGAAGGTCTTTGTCTCATGTGTGTCATACTCGTTGCTCTTCACATTGTAACATTTGTCGTTCTCGTCGAAATAGAACTCCCGAAAGAGCCTTCGCTTCTTGGATACGGCGAGCCCCTCAACGGCCAACCCAACCGTATTGAATTGCTCATATACCAGAACCTCAGAAGTGCTACCAAAAGAGAACGTTCTGTCCGGTGCTCCGAATCTATTCATCACCTCTCTCTTTGTCCAATTCCGATACATCCTGTTGTATTCCGGTTCCAGCGGAGTAGTATAGGTTTCGTAAGTATAGCAGGAGGTAAAGGTAACAAGGCTGAGCGCCATCATCAGACAGCACATCGCTCTCCTAAATAATTTTCTCTTTTCCATAATTCTTCTAAACTTATTCATTAAGTGTTATCGCAAGGGTAAATTAGAATGGTAAATCGTCGTCGTCATATACACTCCTTTGCCATATCTCCGGTGTCCTCATCTCCTCTATTGATAGTTCCTCAAATATCTTGTATTTATCACTAAGATGTATGTATGAAGTGGCAAGGCACATGCCAGCTGCTTTAACTCTATAGCTATGCTCATCTATGTCTTCATTACAAAGAGCACGGTATTCATTGCTCGCTCTTATTTCTCTAATAATTTTCCTATTCCAATCATCAAAAGTATCCATAACATCTTTGAATCCTAGAGCAGTTAAATATCCTTTGATCTTCATTATTTCCGGAAAGTTCATCATACTTATGACATCAATATGTTCATCTTCCGGTATGACATGCTGTGCTCCGAGATTTTTACAAACCTCTTCTACCTCCCAATATAATATGTCAAGAGCCAGTTTATTATTTACAAACATGTCATATTTGCCCAGTTGTCTGTGACAGTCAATCTCTGAATAACCGACAAAGTCTAAACTTTGCATCTTTCTCCTCAATAATTTGCACGTGTAATAATTACTGTGTCCGCTGGTTAGCGATTCTTTATTCCTTCTCAGGTCTACCTCTGAGAAATTGCGCAAGATGATGAAGCCGAGCTTATCCTCTTGATATTTATCCCAGAGTTCCTGAATAATCTCCTTATAATCATCATTCCAATTCCTGCTCATCCAAGACATTGCCCAATTCCTAAACAAATCACCATATTTTAATAATATTAATAGATAATCCCTTCTCTGTTTTTCCGTTAAGTTTACTAAATTATGTAGTATAGCTTCGCACATTGATTGCAACTGAGAACCCGTTTTAATTTTTAAGCCTCGATTCAGCGAAGTCAGTTTCTTCTTGATTGTCCTTTTTTTCATTATATGTATCTTTAAATATGATTAACGACTATGCCCGACTCTGGAAGTTCTTGGATGCACTGAGAGTAACGAGTGTGATAAAGCAAACATTACTTCAGCAAACCCTAGATAGAACCTATAATATTGCCAACTAATGCGCCTAATATCTTCATCTTTTTATTTCTTCTATTTGTAATATGTTGATTATTATATTGTTTACTTCTTCTATAAATCAAAGATGCTGGGTGGATTCGCATATCACATCTTCTGCCATTTCTCACGCACCTCACCCCACTTCACATCCGTCTTCGTGTTTCCCTTCAAGAAGTAGCGGACGATGAGCATTTGCGTTTCGTGGTCAACACGCTGATAACGCTCCTTCAGTTCCTGCCGCGCGAGTTTCACGTAGTTCCCTTTCTTCTCTATGAGCATCTCTCCCAGCTCTTCGATGGAAGCCTCTCGAATCTTCGCCTCACGCCGCTCCATGTCCTCTTTGAACAACATCTCGAAGATGGCCTGTCGCAGTTCATCCTTCTTGTCCAACCAACGCGATGTAAACAGCCTGACCAGTTCCTCCCTGGTCAAACCCTTCAGTTTCCCAACGCACGCCTCTACAGCCTCCGGCGTCCAGTGCTGATAATGTGCTTTCTTGCACTCAATAAGAATGTATTCGTAGTTTGTCATACCGATTATAATGTTTAGAATCGGCGGCAAAGTTACGAATACAAAACCTATCGAACAAGCAATTTCAAATCACAAGCCTTGTGAAACTATCACTCTTCCCAAATGACCATATCCGCCGGTAGAGCGACCCTCTTGGGGAATCCCCTCTGACCATCTACGCAATAGTGTCGAGCCAGATGATCGTTGAATTTCTCTGTAAAAGTGTTCCTGATTCTGGTGCACTTCTCGTTGATGGAATTACTCATTGGGTCGGTTACATCCTCAATGCTCTTCTTCACCCGCTCTGTCAATCCGTAGGGTCTTAACCTTATATATATTGTTGCCAGTTCCTCTCTATAGTCTGGAAGTTCTTTGAAGACGATACCTTCGGGGTGCCTGAGGAACAGCATATAAACAGCCTTCACCAGCGGTTCCATCTTGATTTCCATGTTGTCATAGTCAGGGAGGAAGATGCGGTTGTCCTTTTTGATAACGAGCCTGCTCAGTTGGTCATTCTCATGAAGGATATTCTCCAACAACTCCATCGGGACACCGCATTTCTGAAGCTCATCAATCTGTTTTCTGAACAGCATCAACTTAGCCTGCGTCTTCTCGCAAAACGAAGGGAACTTGGACTCCGTGCCGTCTCCCGACTGCATTTTAAACAGTGCGGCCCCATGTCCCAGTCGGCTTGGCTCTGGCTCTTCATCGTCCTTCTTGAAATATTCATGAGATTCCAGTATGTTCGAGATCCCATAGCCAAACATGAAAAGATTGGATATATCCTCATCCAACGGGTAGTATTCGAACACCGTTAACCCGTTTCCTTTCTCCTTTTTGAAGAACAGGAAACCGGCTTTCAGGAATCTCACGTCATCGGGATCCTCTAGATAGTCCAACAAATCCGTAGTGTTAATGTCCGGTATCCTTCTAAGCTGCTCGTCCGACATAAAAGGAAACAGGTAGCGGACATACGAACGTTTCTTCAGTTTCTTGGACAGACTCGGGATATAGGTGAGTTCGGGCCACCCGTACTTATATCGGTTGAAGAACACTTTCCACAGCAACCAACCCCACCATCTCAGATAGCGGTTGAACTTCTTATGATATGCATTCTCAATATAGATAGAACCCCTCAGATTGATGTCTGGGAGATCCTTGAAGTTCACCAGACAGTGACCTCCTGAATTTTTCAGATCTGCGTAATCAATCATAACCCTATGCCATTAGTCCGATTTTATACCCCGAATCTTTCAGCGATTCATCAAAGATGACATTCTCAATCTGTGGCCAGTTCTCATATATCAAGCCGTGGGTGACTTTATAGGTCTCCCAGGCACAGTCCCCATCTTTGATGTTCGGCCCTAAACGCAAAGTCCGCAAGTTCAGGCAAGTTACAAACGCCTCGCGTTTGATGTTGGTCACGAAGCTCGGAATGGTGAAGTCTGCGTCCTTCGTGAAGCAAAACACAAGACATACACTCGTGAGACGCGGGATTCCGAAGTACAATGTGTCGCCCATCGTCCAAAACTTGCTTTCAGGCAGCGGATTCTCTGACTTCGTGATATCTACTTCATCGCCATATCTCTCCCAGTCATCCTTAAAGTAGTTCTCTTCTTCCTCGGTCATGTGCGTCATGGTGATGCTGTTGAGGTTCCAACACTCATGACAGCAGCTGCCGCCAAAGTCCTTGGCCAGTTGCGACAAATGAATATGTTGTAAAGCGTGGCAGCCATTGAGGAAGCCCTTTTGGAAAATCTCCACAGAATCTGGCATGATAAATTCCTTTAGCGCCCTACAATCCTCGAAGGCCCTCTCCATAATCACTTTGAGTTCATCATTTAGACCGATCCTCTCCAAAGAGTAGCATCTGCGGAACCCCTCTTTGCCGATGGACTTCACATGGGCAGGCAAGTCCAATTCACGCAGGCTGCGGCATTGGCAAAACATCCTGTTAGGAATCGCTGTGATGTGGGAAGGTATAACGACCTTCGTCAGCGAGTTGCAGTTCATCAACATATCTTCATCTATGATTGTCACCGATTCCGGGATGACCAGTTCTTGGAGAGCGACACAACTGTAGAAGGCCTTCTTTCCAATGCGTTGGAGTGTTGAAGGCAGGCTCACTCGCTTCATCACGTCGCAGTTCATGAAGCATCGGTGGTATATGTTCACCACGCCCTCTGGTACATCGAACTCTTCAACTCTGTCATGCACATAAAGCAGTGTGCGGCCTTCGTTAGCATAGATGGCCACATCATCCACGACATAAGCATCGGGCCATACCTTCTTATCTTTGAATTCTCTATATTTCCCTGCTGGGAGCAGAGGAGCATTCATCCTTTCCCACTCCTCGTCTCTTTTTTCCCACTCTTCATGTTCGTACTCCTCTGGATAGAAATGTTTCCTATATGCCGTCTTCCACCCCAGTCCCTTCGCATCCATCAACACGCGTATTCCTCTGTATGCTGGTCGCAGTACGAAGAAGTACAAGAGGATAATTGGAGTGATAATCAAGAGCACAACACTCATTGCGATGAAGCTCTTGACGCCACCGCACAGGTCTATTAAATCCTGAATGTATACTTTTATTTTGGTGAGTAGATTCATTGCTATCCGATAATACTTTCACTCTCGTCGTTGTGCTTATCTTTATTCTTCAGCACAGCCTCTTTGCTGGTGTTTGCGTAGCAATAAACACAAAAATGACGACAGGTGTTATACATACCGATGTCCTTACTTACCATACACCCGCAAATCTTTCGCTGACCAGTATCTTTTACGCTCTTAGGTTTCTGTGGAATTGGTGGTATCTCACCAAACATATCTTTCTCTGGCCACTTCAAGGTGTGAAGGTAGTAAACTAATTCCTTATCATCTGCAAAGATGCGCTTCATCAACTCACCATCGATGCAGCGGTTGTGCTGAATGCCATAGGCTTCGAGGTCAATATCTTCTGCACATGTTGCCATCTCAACATCCCACCCATCGTTATGCCAAGCTTCACGGATTTTCTTTAGCCCTTCAACAATTTCGATACGTTGAACATAATTCGCCTCCGCATTTTCAACATCTTCTTTAGTGAAAAGCATAGTTTCTTTGACAAGGTTGTTCTGCACCTTACGATATGCCTTTACGTCAACGAAACTAAATACCAACTTGTCTGTGTAACCTTTCAGCTTATTTCCAATATGCCAAATTCTTGTAAGCAATTCTATTGGCCCAATATTAGGCGTAATGATTAGAGGGTCGAATCGCCAAATCACTTTCTCTTTACCGATTAGGTTTGACAACTTCTTGAAAGTTTCTACACGCTTATCTACAGAAGGAACATTCGGTTCGAATCCTTCTTTCTCATAATCATTCAGCGTTACTTGAAAGTAGTAATGTATACCTCTTTTATCAAGTTCAGGCAAATAAGGAATAATGGGTGCTGGATTCTTTGTCCAAAACACAACAACCCGACATCTCTCAAAAGAGATATACATCTTTTGCTGGTTAAACGGGTTATACCAAGTACAATAGCCTTTAGTCAAGCGGTTGAAGAACCACTTGGCATAAAAAGCTGGGATGTCCGTAGAACGGCTGGCTGATATGACAACAGGTGCAGTCGCCTCTACCTGTTTGCCATCGTCGGTTGTGATATACGTTTTATCAGCTGACATGAATACTTATAAACAACGTGTTTCCAGAGATTTTATTATTGCATCAATATCAAGAACTTGATACAATTTATTTTTCCACGACAAATCATAGCCTTTCGAACTTGTATGCTGATTTTTCCCAACAAGCAATTGTTCACGGAATTTAGCAATGAGATCACGTTGACTCATACGTTCAGAATATTTCGGATCTAGAACCCAGAGTAAATCTTTGCGAAGCGATTCCAGCACTTTCTTCTCATAACCGAATTCCATTGATAATACCAAAATGATTCTTTCTACGTTATTATACTCAAAGGATATTTTTTCCATCTTGTCATCAGGCTTCTTTTCAAACAATGACCCAATAGTTCCAGAATTATTATCAGTAGAATTGGAGAATAATGACTGTTGCTTAGCAGGCTTGCTTTTGGAAACCGCTTCACGTTTCCCTATCGCTTTGTAATTGGGATGGAGTTCCTTTTGTAAATGTGGGAAGATTCCTTTTGTGAGGCTATCCATTTCATTGCCAATCATGTTAATGAATGCAATGCCATCGTCCTGAGCTTTACTAATGGCCAAATCAATTGTCTGCCTGTCTTTGGAAGATATTTTGATTCTTGGATGGGAAGCAATTATGTCCTCTACTTTTTTTCTTAAATCGATTACGCCAATGCTTGATGAATATACAGAAAATTCATTTCCATTTGCACTAGGCGTTTCGTTGGCAACAGAAGAAGGATAACTCTCAGTAATAGTTACAGTGCCATACGTTGGATCAACACCATGCAATTGCCCATAGATTTCTTTGTAAACTTCTGCTATATACTTTCGATTGTCATGTAAACCAAACAAGTTATCTGTAAAGTCCCTTGTCAGGTTTGCAAAGCCATTCAACTCTCCATATAGAGCGAAAGCCATTCGATAATCTGATATTAGCTTGCTCTGCATAAAGCTGCGTAGTTGCTCCCAGTCACCGCCTTTTGCCAATACTGCTGCAATAGCAGAAAAAATATCATCTTGCCAATTTATTGTAGATTCTTGTGCACGGACATACCGACGCATTTGGTTCAGCTCTATCTTTGCACGGCTTTCATCCCAACTGTCAGCATACACTTCTTTAGCTTTCCTTGTAACAACATCCGATAATGTTTCTGCGAAGGTGGTAATCTTTCCGCTATACTCTGATGAAGAAAGTACATCGTTTACCCATGCCTTCATCAAACGCTGTTCCATATCGTCAGTTAGATGAGAGTTTGCAATCTTTGACAAAGCATTATCAGCCAATATGATTTCTTCTGACGAAGTTGCCAAATATTTCCGTTCCGCAATCTCCTCTTTTCTGAGACTGTCTTTTTCTCTCTTCAGCCATTCGTAAGCAGGATTGTAATCTTCTGTTGCATATTGTAATGAATCGATGATTCGCTCCCCATCGAATGTGGACGGGAACACAACTCCAAATTTGGAAAGGCCGGCAATGATGTCTTCTACCTTGAAGTTCTCTTTTGCAATCTTTTGAAGATAGTCGACAATGGGGTCGAGCTTCTTCAGGTTGGCAAAACAGGCATTCAATTTCTCATGCTGAAGAACTGTTGGCGAATGTGACTCAGAAGACAATATAGAAGAGAATATATTCTGTATCTCTTGTAGCGTGTTTGCCTTGTCTGTCAGTTCAGGAGTGCTTGATAACAATGCACCAATGTAGTAACCATAGAGTAAGCCCTTCATTTTATTTACACGCACATCATGGCCAATTGCCTCTTTGTTCAAGGGAATAGTGCCAGTATAGGCAGGTTGCTCTTTTCTCTGATAAGTCTCAACATATAACTGACGATGGTACAGTCCAATCATTTTTGTTTCAAGGCTACTGTCAGATATAGACAACGCTACGCGACGGTCTTGCTCTGTGAAGAAGATGAAACGTGTTCTCCAAGGGGAAAGATAGATGCTTTCGTCGCTATAATACACACCATTTGCTATAGAAGGATACTCTTTGTCGGTTGTTATTTCTACAAGCATAGGATGATCTTCCACATCACTTGCAGGGCGGACAAACTCGAAAGGCTCTTCATATAACAAGATTGCATTCTCTTGGTTGTTCTCCGCCACTTCCTGCCAACGAGAATAACCGAACCCTCTTATGGCATAGAATGCTTTGGGAGAAATACTTTCACTCGACAGGATGTTATTGAAATTCAGCGTCGAGGTCGGAATATATAACTTCTTCATATTAAATGTCTTCTACTTCTTCTGTTTCTGTTGTTTTATACAAATTAGCAGGAATGTCACTTAAGGGTTTTGGTAACTGTCCGCTATACATAATGTAAAGATAGCGGTAGGTACGAGACATTGCAACATAAAGAGCTTTGCTGTCATCACCTCTGTCATCCACAAAACTATCTATGTATGGAAGGAATATTGCTTCAAATTGCAAGCCCTTGGCACTATGATATGTCATAACCTTAGGGTTTGTCGTTTCAAAGTTCAAATTGTTTTTGCTGTTTCTAAAATCTTCCTTGTCATCATACTTCATTTCTACATTTAGTCCTAAGGATATTAATGCCTCTCCAATTTGCCTTACGAGTTCTCCAGAGGGTACTAAAATGGCAACATCCGTAAAATCATGATCTTCCTTGATCTTCTTAATAGCTGAGATTTGAGATTCCGCTTCAGAATACTTCAAGACACAAGGAACAGTTCTTTCTGGGCTTTTGTATATACTTTCGTCAAATGGGGGCAAATCAACACCAACGCTTTGAATATACCTTGCAACAGGCAATGGAAGACGATAGTTTCTATATAGTTCCCAATCTTTGCTTTCTATTCCTGATTGATAAAGCATGTGCCCGATGTTCTGAACAGGCATTGTCCTTTTCAGTCTTCCATAAATTGATTGTGCTGTATCGCCAAAGAAAAAGAAGTTTTTCTTTGTGGCCCGTACAAATTCCATTATCTCTTGTTGCTCAAAATCTTGTATTTCATCTACTATTACATAGTCTGACTTTGGCATATTAGGAATTTTGTTACCATTATCATCTCGTTCATATACCCAAAAGCTTTGCCCATTTCTATAATGTTTCAGGTATTTCTTCCATCTCCACTCTTCATGATACATGAACTCATTAACAAGTCCCAATTCTTTGCGTCCAGAATTCATATATCCACAAAGTGCTTTAGTAAAGACGATTATCTGGTAGCTGTTCCCCCTTTCCTTTTGTAATCGTTGAGCTTTTATAAGGGCAAGAACAGACTTCCCACTACCAGCACAGCCAGATACAATACAGGATTTGTCAAGCGTCGCTTTAAACACTTTAAGTTGATCGTCGTCCAGTTCGGACTCTTTTATCATCCAGTCTTTTTTCATATATTTATAGTTTTTGAATTATTCTCCAAGCAATTTTACTAATGTCATTTGCCCGTTTTTGATGCCTAACGGTAAATGTTTGATTATATCCTTCATTCCTAAGAAGTACGCGGCTTTGGCTCTGTGCAATTCCTTCATCCATCACCATTGGCAGCCATTCTTGCGATACATTGTTATATGTAGATACATCTGCCAACACCATGATTCCATCTCCCTTGATGCGAGGAAGAAATGTTTTGGCAATGTGCGCGTATGCGTTCTGCTGTTCAAAACGTTCTTTTGTAACAAATTCACAAATAGCCTTGAAAGACATGAATATATCAAAGTCTCCCGATAGAACAGAGTTCATTACGTGTAAATCATAGAAGTCATCAATAGTCAAGGGGATTATCCTATGACTAACACGCAATCGAGTTCTTGTTGTATATTCAGCGATTACGCTTTCAAACAATCTCAATGAGTGGTGATTGCCATCCATTGCGGCAACATGAACGTTGTTGATTTGCGGCAGACGCTCTGAAATTGCACTCAGCAATCCAATAATCTCACCACCTGTACCGCACCCAAAGTCAAACACCGTCAACTCTGTTTTTTCCGTATATCTATCTGCACCAGTTCTGAAAAACTCTGTAAAGATGCAATATGCTTCTGCATAGCTCCGAGGGAAATATGTTCCCAGGTAGTTGAGAACGTCTTTCTTGTCCCAGTCAATGACCGTCATGTCGGCATTAGAACGTTGATATTTTGCCCCTAACTGCTCAAATATTAGGTGGTCTAACCATTGTGGTAATGTTACTCTATCTTGCATATCCTTCCTCTGATATAGTTTATAACCCCATTAGCGGCTTCAAAGCATTCAGTAACAATTCCCGTCGATGTATTTCTGCATCCTTTTCTTCTTGTGAAGCGAAAGGACAACTCTCAATATTGTGTTTTGTTCCTGCTAACATATAATCTACCATATCGCGAGTCTGTTCCTCGGTAACGAATCTGCCACCAAATAGAGCGTCCAGATATTGCGCAGCACCAGCTGCATGTTCTGCCATCTATAGATTATGTTGCATTACTTTCTGTTCGTCAACCATATAACTAACGTTTTAGGTGTCTCTATTCAGATTTGCCACTTTTTGCGCCACAAAGATACGACAAAGATTCCAAAGTCATATCATAAATCGCCCAAAATTCTATTCCACAAGCCTTGCAAAAGAATGATTTTTGCAAAAAAAAACTACGAGCCATCCCACCGAGGACGCTGGCAGTCAATTCTGAGGGGTAAATCAACAACCAGTGAACGGCTATCACCGCCTCTCAACGAGGGCCATGAAGTCATCATTGATTTCCCGCAAGTCGTCTGTCAGGATATTGTTGCACTTCTCGGCTATCTCATCTGGTATCTCATAGCAGCAGGCGGCAATAGCACCAGCCATACAAGCGATGGTGTCAGAGTCGCCGCCAAGAGAGATGGCCAGTCGAATGACCTCCTCGAAAGAGTTACCCTCCAAGAATGAGATGATGGCCTCAGGCACACTACCCTGACAGGACACATCAAAGCGATACCCGGGACGTATCTCTGCTATCTTCCGGTTCAGATCATAAAAGAAAGTCTGTTCGACGTACTCTTTGATTTCCTGCTTCGACGCCCCCTCCTTGCAAAGGAACACGCTTGCCGCTATCGCCTGTGCCCCTTTCACGCCCTCGGGGTGGTTATGGCTCACTGAGGCAGTGATGGCAGCAAGTGTCAACGCTTCATCGAGTGTCTTGGCAAACAACCCGACCGGACTCACTCGCATACCTGAGCCATTGCCCCAGCTGTTGTATGGTTGTGGGTCATACTCACCCAGCCAACTGCGGAACCTGCCGCCGTATCCTGCATTCGGGTACCGGTTGCCCAACTCCTGCATACAACAGATCAGATCATGTATGGTATGCGCTGGGTCTTCCAGCAGCCATTTTGCCACGGCCAACGTCATCACGGAATCATCCGTGAACGTTGTCCACGGCGTGAACAAGTCAAACTCTGTTGACTTCGTGTTCTGAAACTCGTAGACGGAGCCGATGATATCACCCACCACAGCTCCTAACATCTTGACATGTGCCATATATTATTATGTTACTTGCCTTTATCATTTACTCTTAGCTTCTTCTACAGCCCTTAGTTTTGTCATTTCACCTTTGAGATACTGATGGGCGTTAAAGAACTCGTTCAGCTCTGTACTAAGATATTCTTTGGGATTGGGAATGTTGCCTCCTATCTGTGAGAAAAGGCACTCCGCCGTACTGTTTCTTATTTCTCTACGTTTTGCCATGCTTACATAACGTTACTTCATTGTCCTATCGCTTATATAAGGTCTATTTGCCCTTCTGCTTCGCCTTCTTCTCAATCATCTTGATCGACTCTAAGTAAGCCTGCTCTACTGGCGACAAAGTCTTATTCAGCCAGCCGTTCCGTGGCCCACTGGCGGAAGCGTGTACCCACAATGGACTTCACTCGATAGCCGACGCTGATGATGACATCCAAGTTGTAGAGCGTTACCTCTTGGTTCTGTGTTTTTCCCTCTAAAGCGCCATGTTGAGTGGTGTGTCGGAATTTCCGACATACCTTTTCCTTCTCTAGTTCACCTTCTTTAAAGATGTTCGATATATGCTCCGTTATCGTTGATCTTCCTTTACCATATAATGTCGCAATTTGCTCTTGCGTCAGCCAGACCGTTTTGTTTTCCAGTCTGACATCCAGCCTAATCTTCCCATCTTCCGACTGGTAGATGATAATCTCACCATTGTTTTTCTCTATCTCGTTTGCCATTGTATATTCAATTATAATTTATATCTTTGCACTCGTTAACAACATCAAGGAAGTGGAACAAGGCCGATTATCCATTCGTCATAAGACGGTGATATATGTCATGCCCCCATCACTATCTTCCGTTCCTCGTCCGTCAGACCGTAGAGGTCGAACACCTTAGTGTCTATCTCAGCATCGGTGGCGGCTATCTGGGCCGTGAGCTGCTGGCACTCTGCTACGCTGGCGTTGAAGAACTCCTCCCATTCGTTTTGCTGCATCAGCGGGATGCGAATCTTCTGTATCACCTGCGCATGTTCACCATTCCTTGGCGGCTGCTTCAGGAACAGGACGATGTGTACGATATGGCTTTTCTGGTGACAACGAACTGTGGATTCTTGCGGCCAAAGGCTTCGTTCAGCCGCTCTATGTCTGCCTTTCTGTCTAAGAAATTCATGCCGATTATTAATTATCTGCGACAAAGATAATCCTTTTCAAAGATATTTCCAAATATTTTGCACGCTTTTTCTCTTCCGGGCTATTTCCTAAGCACCAACCACGGAATAATCCCCTTCCACTTCTTATGCGGATAATCAGCGGGATTACCGATGTCATGGCGGATGGCGCCTTTGTCACGATAGAAGCAATAGTCGCAGCCGACGGCTGTGGATGACGGCATTGTGGCCGCTTATGAGCTCTCACCGTTGGACTCGCGGGGCGGAAGGGCATAGGGTGTTGGGTGGATCACCGTGGTGATCCACCTGATGGGACGCGCGGTGTAGCGCAGAAGGATGCATGGTGTCGGGTGGATCACCAAGGTGATCCACCCGGTGCGTCGTGGGGTGTGGTGGCGCAGGGCTCGATGTGTGTCCCGACGGGGCATGGGGTTGTTGTCCAAAGGTTGCAGCGCTCAGGTCGTCTCCTGCAGATGTATTTTATATAATGATGTTATGATGTTCTTTTCACTAAATATGCTATAAGCTGTTTATTTACAGTAGAGTAATTGAGTGAAAAATAGCAATTAAATGCGAAAAATAGGGCTTTTTTAGGGTTAAATAAGGAGAATTTGGGCATAAAATGCTTGAAAATTGCTTCTAAATGATGAAATTTTTGCATTATTTACTTCATTTATTTACAAATTTCGTCAAATTTATGCCTATTTTAGCGGTAAAATTACCCTAAAAACAACATTATTTCGGCTCTAATTGCACATTTTATCCTATTAAATACGCTATTATCACTAATTATTTACTATTTAATTTAGCGATAATCAAAAGAGATACAATTAAATAGGCCATATTTAGTGAAAATGCCTAATTATATAAATCATTTTTTTTATTCCGACGATAAACCGACGATAAACCGACGATAAAAATCATGCTGGGATACAATTTTTTCTTTCTTTTTGTTAGGGAATACAGAAAATGTTGTACCTTTGTGCGGGATTAACCATTTAATCAACACAAAAACGTCATGATTTGGAATCCTAACAAGGAATGTATGAGCCGCGACGAGATGAGCGCGCTCCAGGGAAAACGCCTCCACAAGATGGTGGAGTACGTCTATCACAATGTGCCCTTCTATCGCAACAAGTTGCAGGAGATGGACATCCGCCCCGATGACATTCAGACCATCGAGGACATCAGGAAGCTGCCCTTCACGACGAAGAAGGATCTGCGCGACAACTATCCCTTCGGCTTGCAGGCGGCGCCGCAGAGCGAGATCATCCGCGTGCACGCCTCCAGCGGCACGACGGGTAACCCGACGATCGTGGGCTATACGCGTAAAGATATAGGTGTATGGAGCGAGTGCATGGCGCGCTGTCTGACGGCTTACGGTGTCACGCGCGACGACATCTTCTCCGTCTCTTACGGCTACGGTCTGTTCACGGGCGGTCTGGGTGCGCACTACGGCGTGGAGCACATCGGCGCGAGCGTCATCCCGGCAGGCACGGGCAACACGGAGAAGCACCTGAAGCTTATCCGCGACCTCGGCATCACGGGCATCGCCTGCACACCGAGCTACGCCCTCTACCTGGCTGAGACGATGGACAAGCTGGGCATCCGCAAGGAGGACATCAAGCTGCGCGTGGGAGCCTTCGGCGCTGAACCCTGGACGGAGAACATGCGTCAGGAGATTCAGGAGCGCCTCGGGCTGAAGGGCTACAACCTCTACGGCCTCTCCGAGGTGATGGGGCCGAGCGTGAGCTACGAATGTCAGATGCAGCACGGCTCGCACATCTGCGAGGACCATTTCTACCCCGAAATCATAGATCCCAATACGCTCGAACCGTTGCCTGCCGGGCAGACGGGTGAGCTCGTGTTCACGACGCTGACCAAGGAGGGTATGCCCGTACTGCGCTATCGCACGCGCGATCTTTGTTCACTGCTTCCTGGTACGTGCGACTGCGGTCGCACCAGCGTGCGCATGGGCCGCATCGAAGGGCGCTCGGACGATATGCTCATCATCCGCGGTATCAACGTGTTCCCGTCGCAGGTGGAGAGCGTCGTGCTGTCGATGCCCGAGTTCGCGCCGCGCTATATGCTCATCGTGGATCGCGTCAACAACCTCGATACCTTGCAGGTGCAGGTGGAGATCCGTCAGGAGTTCTTCACGGGTGTCTTCGACACGCCTGCCGCCGTGGATCAGCTCGAGAAGAAGCTGGCCGCGAAGCTCAAGAGCGTCCTCAGCATCGCCGCCAAGGTGCAGCTCAAGGCTCCGAACACCATCGAGCGCAGCCAGGGAAAGAGTGCGCATGTAATCGATAAACGCAAGCTATAAGGGGGACTCTCCCCCCGCCCTCCCTATCAGGGAGGGGGCGATTACCTTTAAAAAAGGACAACAAGGATATATTGTTAATATATAGTATAACTTGAATTTAATGAGCAAAGAAACAAATCCATCCTCTCAAATACATTCTGCTCCCTCCCTGATAGGGAGGGCGGGGGGAGAGTCTTCTTCTTTCTTCAACCCTGAATTTGAGACACTGACACGCGAGCAACTGGAGGCGCTGCAGCTGGAGCGCCTCAAGAAGACGGTGGAGCACTGTCTGACGAACGAGTTCTACCAGAAGAAGTTTGCTGAGGCAGGCATCACGCCCGATGACATACAGACATTGGCCGACGTGCGGAAACTGCCGTTCACCACGAAACAGGACCTGCGCGACACGTATCCTTTCGGGATGGCGTGTGTGCCCCTGCGCGACTGCGTGCGTCTGCACTCCAGCAGCGGCACCACGGGGAATCCCACCGTCATCCTGCACACGCAGAAGGATCTCGACGAATGGGCCAATCAGGTGGCACGCAACCTGTGGATGGTAGGCCTGCGCCCCGACGACGTCTTCCAGAACTCCTCCGGCTACGGTATGTTCACGGGCGGCCTAGGCTTCCAGTATGGTGCTGAGCGTCTGGGGATGCTCACCGTGCCGGCTGCCGCCGGTAACTCGCTGCGCCAGATTAAGTTCATCAAGGACTTCGGCACCACGGCCATCCACGCTGTACCCTCCTACGTCACTCGTCTGTACGAGGTGATGCAGGAAGAGGGCGTTGATCCGCGCCGCGACACGAAACTCCGCGTGCTCGCCATCGGCGCCGAGCCCCACAGCGAGGAACAGCGCCAGCGCATCGAGCAGATGATGGGCGTGAAGGCTTATAACTCGTTCGGCATGAGTGAGATGTGCGGCCCCGGCGTCGGCTTTGAATGTCCCGAGCAGAACGGCCTCCACTTCTGGGAGGACTACTATATCGTGGAAATCGTCGATCCCGAGACGCTGGAGCCTGTGCCCGATGGCGAGATTGGCGAGCTGGTGCTCACGACGCTCTGCCGCGAGGCCATGCCGCTGCTGCGCTACCGCACCCGTGACCTCACCCGTGTGCTGGGTCGCTCCTGCCCCTGTGGCCGCAACCATGTGCGCCTCGACCGTATGCGCGGCCGCTCCGACGATATGATGGTGCTGCGCGGTGTCAACATCTTCCCCATCCAGATCGAGAAGATCCTGATGCAGTTCCCCGAACTCGCCAGCAACTATCTGATCACCCTCACCACCGACGAGAACAACGACAACATGACCGTGGAGGTGGAGCTGGCGCAGCCCACCGACGACTACAAGCGGCTGCAGAACCTCGAGCGTGAGATCAAGCGGCGCCTGAAGGACGAGATCCTGCTCACGCCCTTCGTGAAGCTCGTGGCCAAAGGCACGCTGCCCGTCAGCGAGGGCAAGGCTGTGCGCGTGGTCGATAAGCGCAAGGTCTATCAGTAAAGACTCTTGCGGCCCACCCCTAACCCCTCCCCAAGGGAGGGGGAAAGAGGGATACTTGAACCATTAACCCTTAACCCTTAACCATTATGACTGTCCATCAACTATCCATCTTCATCGAGAACCGCTCGGGTACGCTCATCAAGGTTCTCGACGCCCTGAAAGAGGCCGGCATCCAGATTATTGCCTCCACCATCGCCGACACCGCCGAGTACGGCATCTACCGCCTCATCTGCAGCGAGCCCATGCGCGCCTGCGAGGAGTTGAAGAAGGCCAACGTGGCCGTGGCCTTGAGCGATGTCTTCGCCATCGAGATCGACGACCAGCCCGGTCGCGCCGCCGACGCCGTGAAGACCTTCAGCGAGGCTGGCATCAGCATCGCTTATATGTACAGCTTCCTGCTGCGCGGTAAGGGCATCCTCATCTTCCGTACCGACGACAACGAGAAGGCCGTCCGCGTGATTGCCGACAACCACCTGAAGAGCATCAGCGAAGCCGACCTCTCGGCGCTGGCATAAGCTCATAGCCCACAGGGATGCGCCGCAGCATGGTTCTTCTCTGCTTGCTGCACTTGTTGTGCGCGATGGTCGCACAGCCAGTGCAGCATCCGTTGCGGCTCCTCTCGTGGAATCTGGAAAACCTCTTCGACACGGTGCACGACGAGGGCTTCCGCGACGAGGAGTTCCTGCCGCAGGGCGAGCGCCGCTGGACATCGTACCGCTACCGCCAGAAGCTGAAGGAGGTGGCGCGCGTCGTGGCGGCGGTTGCCGACGATGGCGGTGTGCCCGCCCTCATCGGGCTCTGCGAGGTCGAAAATGACTCGGTGCTGACGCAGCTGGTGCGGCGCAGCCCTCTGCGGGCGCTGGGCTACAGCTATGTGATGTCGTGCAGCGAGGATGCGCGCGGCATCGACGTGGCGCTGCTCTACCAGCCTTCGGACTTCCGGCTGCTGGAGAGCCGCAGCCTGCGGGTGCCCAGCCGCGAGCAAGGCTTACGGCCGACGCGCGATATCCTGTATGCTAAAGGTCTGGTGCTGAGAGGCGAGGGCACCGACACGCTCCACGTCTTCGTCGTTCACCTGCCCAGCCGCGTCGGTGGCCATGCAGGCGACCGGAACCGCAAACTGGCGGCCCGGACCTTGTGGGCGGCGGTCGATTCCGTCAGGGCGTGCTCCGCCTCGTCATCCGCGGAGGCTTCATCGATGCCAACGCCCTCGCCCTCGGAGCCCGCAATCGTGGTCATGGGCGATTTCAATGCCACGCGCCGCGACCGTATCTTCCGGAAGGCGCCCCTGCGCTGCACCGACGATCCCTCGGCCGACGGCACCTATTGCTATCAGGGCTTCTGGCAGTGGATCGATCATATCCTTGTTTCCGGCTCGGTGCCGACAGGCGGCTACGCACGCCCTGTCCGGCTGCCGTGGCTTCTGGAAGAGAACAGGACATACGGCGGCGCGATGCCCCGCCGCACTTTTCGCGGCCCCGTCTATCACGGCGGCGTCAGCGATCATTTACCCCTTGTGTTAGATGTGAGTTTCTGAACCCTCGGCGAGGGTAGGGGAGCGGCGGCTCAGAACGGCAGCTGCACGCCCTCCTTGCGGTAGCCGCTGGCGCTGAAGAGGGCCAGCAGATTGCCGTCGGCATCGGTGATGCGGACTTCGCAGAAGGGCAGGCGCCGGTGGTTCACTGTCTCGCGAGCCTCGGCGATGATGACGCCCCCGGTGGCGCCGTGCACGAAGGTGATGTTGGCGGAGGTTGTGACGGTGAGCGTGCCGTGGCTGTTCGTGGCGGCGGCAAAAGCCAGGTCCGCCAGCGTGAACAGCACACCGCCCTGCACGCCGCCGCCAGCGTTCAGGTGGCGCGGCTCGATGATTACCTCTGTGCGGGCGTAGCCCTCGCTGACATCCGTGAGGCGGATGCCGTTCTGGTGTGCAAATTCGTCGTGAATGAAGAATGCTTTGATCTTATCTGTGTTCATGATGATGGATGAATAGATGACGTGTGTAGGTTGTCCTGTGTCCTAGCCCATTCCATGACGTTCGCGGGCGGCCGCTCGTGGAGCAGTTCCTCGCGCATGAAATCCATGTAGGGTGTCATGTGGTGGAAGATGGTCTGGTATGCCTCGCAGAGGTAGTTGAGGCCCTCTTCGCCATCGCGACTCGTGCAGAAGCGGTCCTTGGGGCAGCCGCCGTTGCAGGCGAACCGCCACTCACATTCCCGGCACTGGCGGGGCAGGCTGTCCCGCTTGGCGAGGCCGAAGGCGCGCTGGCGCTGGCTGTACATCATGGCGGTGATGCTCTCGTCGCAGAGGTTGCCCAGACGGTATTCGGGGAAGACGAAATGGTCACAGCTATAGACATCGCCGTTGTGCTCGATGACGGCGGCGTGGCCGCAAGTCTCGGCCATTGAGCAGACGCCGGGTGCCTCGTCCATCCAGCGGGCCAGCGTAGAGTCGAAGAGCTGCACGAAGACCTCGCCGACATCGTGTCGCACCCATTCATCGAAGATAGTGCAGACGAAGCGGGCATACTGGGCGGGCGAGACCGAGAAGTCGGCCAGCGTGCCCCGCTGGCCGTCGGCCAGAGAGGCCAGACGGCTGCGGGCGGAAGGGCTGGAGGGGATGAGGCGCTCCACGATGGGCGTGAACTGGATAAAGCGGCCGCCAATGCCCTTGTAGAAGTGATAGACGTCGAGCGGGTAGTCGGCGTTGAAGTCGTTGACGACGCCCATCACGTTCCACTCCACCTGGTGCTTGTCGAGCAGTGCGATGCCCCGCATGACCTTCTGGAACGACGGCTGCCCTCCGCGTGCCCGGCGGTATTCATCGTGCAGGTCCTGTGGCCCGTCGATGGAGATCCCGATGAGCCACTGCTGCTCGTGGAAGAAGCGGCACCAGTCGTCGGTCAGCAGAGTCCCGTTGGTCTGCAGGCAGTTGTCGATGATGCGGCCACCGGCGTAGCGGCGCTGCAGCTCCACGACTTTCCGGTAGAAGCTGAGCGGTCGCATGAGCGGCTCGCCGCCGTGCCACGTGAAGAGCACCTGCGGCTGTGTCTGTGCCTCGATGTACTGTCGGATGAAGGTCTCCAGCGTGGCATCGGACATGAGGTTTTGTGGCGACTGAGCCAGCAGATCCTTTTTCTCCAGATAGTAGCAGTAGCTGCACGCCAGATTGCAGAGGCTGCCGGCGGGCTTGGCCATCACGTAGAGCGGGCTGGAGAAGGGAGAGAGCGTCATGAAAGGGTGGGGTGCGGCGTCTTTAGTCCTTGCCTTCGATCTTGGAGAGTTTCTCGCTGGCGTAGTCGAAGGCGTACCAAATCTTCTTGGGCTTGAGTACTTTCTTGAACTCTACGTAGTACTTCTTCTTGACTTCCAGCTCCTTGGCGTCGGCTTCCATCTTGGCTTCGAGGAGCTGGGTGGCCTGGCTGTCGGTGAGGGTGCCGGCTTTCTCGGCGGCTTTGTACTTGTCCTTGAGGTTGTCATACGGATCGTTTGCGGCCTTTTTCTCGGTGAGGTAGGCACGGAGGACGGGTGCGAACTTCGCCTCGGTAGCTTTGTCGAGCTTCAGCATCTTGAGCGTGTAGTCGTAGCGCTTCTCAAGTTTGCTGCCGGCTTGCAGGGTGGCGGGGACGCTGAGCAGGAAGAGGGCTGTCAGCAGGGAAATCAAGATCTTTTTCATGTTGTTTCTTATTTTATTGTTATTATTTCGATATTTCGATATTTCGAAAGCGTTATTTCCTGGGCTTCTTTTTGACAGGTTGGGAGCGGTTTGGTTTATTGGAGGGAGCGGGTTTGTGGGCTGTTTTCTCTTCCTTGTACCAGAAGAAATAGCGGTTCTGCGCTTCCTTCTCGGCGGGTGTGCGGGCCACGAAGACGGGCTGGAGCGTGTCGGGGTCGTAGCCGGTGGCATACATCGTAGTGGCGGTGGTCATCGGCGTGGGCGTGAAGTCCTGCACCTGCTCCAGGCGGAAGCCGAGGTGGCGTGTCTCGTCGGCCAGCGCGGCCATGTCTTCGGCATGGCAACCGGGGTGGGAGCTGATGAAGTAGGGGATGATCTGCTGGCGCAGGCCGCACTCGCGGTTGATCTGGTCGAACTGCCGCTTGAAGTCGTAGAAGAGGCGGAAGGAGGGCTTGCGCATAAAATGCAGGACGCGGTCGGAGGTGTGCTCGGGAGCCACCTTCAGGCGTCCGCTGACATGGTGCTGAATCAGCTCGCGGGTGTAGTCGCGGGCGGTGCGGTTGAGGGTGTCGTCCTTCCAGTCGTGGAGCAGAAGGTCGTAGCGCACGCCGCTGCCGATGAAGCTGCGCTTGACGCCGGGCAGGGCATCGACGGCGCGGTAGATGTCCAGCAGCGGACGATGGTCACCGTTCAGGTTCGGGCAGATGGCGGGGTGGATGCACGAGGGGCGGCGGCACTTGCGGCAGGCCGCGAAGTTCTTGCCCCGCATCGCATACATATTTGCCGAGGGACCTCCCAGGTCGGAGAGGTTGCCCCGGAAGTCGGGCATCCGGGTGATGGCCTCCACCTCGCGGAGGATGCTCGCCTTGGAGCGCGTGACGACGAACTTCCCCTGGTGGGCAGAGATGGTGCAGAAGGCACAGCCGCCGAAGCAGCCGCGGTGCATGTTCACCGAGAAGCGGATCATCTCGTAGGCGGGGATTCGCTTGCCCGCGTATTTAGGATGCGGTACGCGCGTGTAGGGGAGATCGAAGGAGTGGTCGAGCTCTTCGGTGGTCATCGGCGGGTAAGGCGGGTTGACGACGACCCACTGCGAGCCCGTCTGCTCGATGAGGCGCTGTGCCTCGTAGCGGTTGCTCTCCTCCTCGATGTGGTGGAAGTTCTCGGCGTGGAGGCGTGGTTCGCGCAAGCACTCCTCGAAGGGGTGCAGGACGATGTCATCCTCGCAGATGCCGCCGGGGATGGCCGCTGCGGAGGGGTAGGCGACGACGGACTGGGGCAGCCCGTTGAGTGCTTCGCGGAAGGCGGCGGAGGTGAGGAGGGCGTTGCCCTGCTCGTCGTAGGCGAGGGCGGGGTGGAAGCTGTCGAGAAGGTCGAGGGCGCGATGTGCGAGCTCGATGGTGGGCTGCTCTCCCATTCCATAGAGGATGGTGTCGGCGCCGCTGTCGAGGAGGATGGAGGGGCGGATGCGGTCCTGCCAGTAGTCGTAGTGGGCGAGGCGCCGGAGGGAGGCTTCGATGCCGCCGAGGACGACGGGGCAGTCGGGGAAGAGCTCCTTGACGATGCGCGTATAGACCACCGTAGGGTATTCGGGGCGCAGGTCGTGGCGGCCGTCGGGGCTGTAGGCATCCTCGCTGCGGAGGCGTCGTGCGGCGGTATATTTGTTGACCATCGAATCCATGCATCCCGGTGCTACACCGAACCAGAGGCGCGGGCGCCCCAGCTTCTTGAAGTCGCGGTAGTCGCCGTGCCAGTCCGGCTGCGGGATGATGGCCACGCGCAGCCCCTCGGCTTCCAGCAGCCGCCCGATGACGGCAGCGCCGAAGGAGGGATGATCCACGTAGGCGTCGGCCGAGAGCAGGATGACATCAGCCTGTTCCCAGCCGCGCAGCTGCATCTCCTTGCGGGTTGTGGGCAGAAAGTCCGAGAGCTGGGGCATACCGTTTACCGACGAATCTTATCGAGGAGCGACTTGTTGATGGCCAGGAGCTTGCGCTGCTGTGACTTGATGTCGCCCGTGATCTGGTCGAAGATGTCCTGGATGTTGTGGATGATGGGCGCGGTGGATTTGTCGGCTTCCTCGTTGACGACCACGCGCAGTCCCTTGGGCACCAACCGCACTTCGATGTCTGTGCCCGCCTCGGCCGGTTCGCCGTCGTAGTGGATGACGCCGGACTGTGCGCGATGGATGCTGAGTGACTGGCACTGGAAGGTCTTCACGTGGGCATTGTTGTCGAGCGTCTTGTTCATCATTTGCATCACCAGTTGCGGCGCATCGAGCACGTTGAGCGGTTCGATGATGGTGACGTCGAGCAGACCGTCGCTCATGGACGCCTGCGGGGCGATGTAGAAGTTGTTGCCGTACTGCGAGGCGTTGCCGCAGGCGATCAGGAAAGCCCGGTGGTGCTCTGTCTGTCCGTCGATGCAGACCTCATAGGTCTCAGGTTCGTAGGAGAGTCCGCCGCGCAGGACATTGTCGATGTAGGTCATCAGCCCGCGCTTGCCGCTGCCCGCGAACTTCTCGCTGATGAACGCGTCGAAGCCCACGCCGCAGGTGCAGAAGAAAGGTGTCTCGTTGATGAGGCCGTAGTCGAGGGCCTTGATGTCGCAGCGCGCCAGCACGCGCAGCGCGCCGTCGGGGTCAAGCGGTATCTGGATATGCCGTGCGAGGCCGTTGCCGCTGCCCATAGGGATGATGGCGAGCGCCGTCTCGGTATGGCAGAGCGACCGTGCCACCTCGTTCACGGTCCCGTCGCCGCCGATGGCTACGCAGACATCGATGTCTGTGCGCGAGGCATTGGCCGCGAGCTCGGCGGCGTGACCGCGGTGGTCGGTCCACGCCACTTCCCACTCGAAGCGCTCGGTGGGGAGGAACTTGGGCAGGCTGTCAATGACGGGTTGCTTGTCATGTGTCCCGGAAATCGGGTTGGCGATAAACAGCAGTCTTGTCTTGCTCATGATAGAGTCGGTTATAAGATGATGCAAAAGTAGCTAATTTTTATCTTTTATGCCTACTTTGGTGAGGAAAAGTTCTCCTTCTCACACATTTTCATGCAAAATGTGCAATAGATACAGAAAAAATGCTTACCTTTGCACCGCTTTTTAGAAATACACCTTATTATAATATATGGGACTCTTACAAGAAAGACTGGCTAAATACGACCGCCCGCAGAAGTATAAGGCGCTGGGTATCTACCCCTATTTCCGTGAGATTGAAGGGAAACAGGGCACCGAAGTGATGATGGACGGACATCGCGTGCTGATGTTCGGCTCCAATGCCTATACGGGTCTGACGGGTGACGAGCGTGTGATACAGGCCGGTATCAAAGCGATGGAGCAGTACGGCAGTGGCTGTGCCGGCTCCCGCTTCCTCAACGGAACACTGGACCTTCATGTTCAACTCGAGAAAGAACTCGCCGCCTTCGTGGGCAAGGACGAGGCCATGTGCTTCGCTACTGGCTTCACGGTGAACAGCGGTGTGCTGGGCGTGCTCACAGACCGCCACGACTACATCATCTGCGACGACCGCGACCACGCCAGTATCGTGGATGGCGTCCGTAGCAGCTTCTCGCGTTGCCTGAAGTACAAGCACAATGACATGGAAGAGCTGGAGAAGCTGCTTCAGCGCTGCCCCGAGGATGTCGTGAAACTCATCGTCGTCGATGGCGTCTTCTCAATGGAAGGTGATCTGGCACCGCTGCCGAAGATCATTGAGCTGAAGAAGAAGTACCCCGGCACCGCCGTGATGGTCGATGAGGCTCACGGTCTCGGTGTCTTCGGCCGTCAGGGCCGCGGCGTCTGCGACCACTTCGGCGTGACGGATGACGTGGATCTCATCATGGGCACGTTCTCCAAGAGCCTGGCCAGCATCGGTGGCTTCATCGCCGCTGACAGCAGCATCATCAACTACCTGCGTCACCACACCCGCACCTACATCTTCTCTGCCAGCTGCACGCCCGCCGCTACGGCTGCTGCCCGTGAGGCGCTGCACATCATCCAGGAGGAGCCGGAGCGCATCCAGAAGCTGTGGGATGTCACGAACTACGCGCTGAAGCGCTTCCGCGATGCCGGCTTCGAGATTGGCGAGACGGAGAGCCCCATCATCCCGCTGTATGTGCGTGACGTGGATAAGACATTCGCTGTGACGAAGCTCGCTTTCGACGCCGGTGTCTTCATCAATCCTGTCATCCCGCCTGCCTGCGCTCCGCAAGACACGCTGGTGCGTGTAGCTCTCATGGCCACTCACACGAAGGAGCAGGTTGACGAGGCCGTAGAGGCGCTCACGGGCGTCTTCCGCCAGCTGGAGATTATCAAGTAAAAGATAAAAAGCGAAATTTCGGGCAAAAAGTTTGGCTGTTTCGCAAAAACGCCGTACCTTTGCACCCGCAAAAGCCGAGGGAGCGAGCCTAAAGCCGCCCGGAGGCACTGCCGAAGATATGCGTCCTTAGCTCAGTTGGTAGAGCAATTGACTCTTAATCAATGGGTCCAGGGTTCGAGCCCCTGAGGGCGTACCACGGCAGACATACAAAGGATGCGTCCTTAGCTCAGTTGGTAGAGCAATTGACTCTTAATCAATGGGTCCAGGGTTCGAGCCCCTGAGGGCGTACAGAACGAGGCTATGTCGATGATCTGGCACAGCCTCTTTTCTGTTGCTCACTCCACGAATGAAATGCGCTCGGTCGCACTTGGCCCAGAAGGGCGGTTCAGGCTTGTAGAAGTATGCCTGACACTTCGGGAAAGGGGAGAATTATTGTTACAAAAGGTTCAAAGTCATGTCGAAAAGTATCTTTTTTGTACGTTTCCCTTGCGCGCGTGAAAGAAATGTTGTACCTTTGCGGCGCAATTCCGAAAGGGGTTGTTTGAATCATTTCATTCAATGAACATTAACTCAAAAGGTAAAAAGAACATGTTTGAAAATGCAGGATTGCTCGCAGGTGCTGTCTGGACAGCCCTGAACGAGAATGGCGCACAGAACGCCAAGGATCTGAAGAAGGCTGCCAAGGTGAAGACCGACAAGGAGCTTTATCTCGCTCTCGGTTGGTTGCTTCGCGAGGACAAACTCGCCGTGAGTGGCGACGAAAAGGAGCCTGTCTTTGGCCTCAAGTAAGAAAATTTGACCCTCACAAGACGATTTCCCATGCAAGGCGTGCCTTACATGGGATTTTTTTATTATCTTTGCGCCCATGAAACACATCCGCAACTTCTGCATCATCGCTCACATCGACCACGGCAAGAGCACGCTGGCCGACCGACTTCTTGAACGCACCAACACCATCAAGGTCACCGAAGGGCAGATGCTCGACGATATGGACCTCGAGCGGGAACGTGGCATCACCATCAAGAGCCACGCGATTCAGATGGAGTATGTCCGCGACGGTGAGAAGTACACGCTCAACCTGATTGATACGCCGGGACACGTGGATTTCTCCTACGAAGTCTCGCGTTCCATTGCCGCCTGCGAGGGTGCACTGCTGGTGGTAGATGCCACCCAGGGCGTGCAGGCGCAGACCATCTCCAACCTGTATATGGCAATCGACCACGACCTGGAAATCATTCCCGTCGTGAACAAATGCGATATGCCGAACGCGATGCCCGAGGAGGTCGAGGATGAGATTATCGATTTGCTCGGCTGCAAGCGAGAGGAGATTATCCGCGCCAGCGGCAAGACGGGCGAGGGTGTCGATGACATCCTCAATGCGGTCGTCGATCGCATCCCGTGTCCGCAAGGCCACGAGACGGCTCCGCTGCAGGCCCTCATCTTCGACTCGGTCTTCAATTCGTTCCGTGGCATCATCGCTTACTTCAAGATTGTCAATGGCAGCATCAAGAGCGGCGATGAAGTTGTGTTCATCAACACCGGCAAGGAATACAAGGCCGACGAAATCGGCGTCTTGAAGATGGATATGGTCCCGCGCGGAGAGCTGCACTGTGGCGATGTAGGTTACATTGTCAGCGGTATCAAGACAGCCACTGAGGTGAAGGTGGGCGACACCATCACGCATGTGGACACGCTCGGTCAGGCTGATGCCATCGCCGGCTTCGAGGAAGTGAAGCCTATGGTCTTCGCCGGTGTCTATCCCATTGAGACGGAGGACTACGAGAACCTGCGCGCCTCGCTGGAGAAACTGCAGCTGAACGACGCCTCGCTGACGTTCCAACCGGAATCATCGGTGGCTCTGGGCTTCGGCTTCCGTTGCGGTTTCCTCGGACTGCTTCACATGGAAATCGTGCAGGAGCGTCTCGACCGCGAGTTCAATATGGACGTCATCACGACGGTGCCCAACGTGTCGTATATGGTCTATGACAAGCAGGGCGGCGTGAAGGAAGTTCACAACCCCGCCGGAATGCCCGATCCGACGGTCATCGAGCGCATCGAAGAGCCCTACATCCACGCTTCCGTCATCACGACCTCCAACTTCATCGGTCCCATTATGACGCTCTGCCTGGGCAAGCGCGGTGAGCTCATCCGCCAGGATTTCATCAGCGGCAACCGCGTAGAGATCCAGTTTGCGATGCCGCTCGGCGAAATCGTCATCGACTTTTACGACAAGCTCAAAAGCATCTCGAAGGGCTATGCGTCGTTCGACTACCACCAGGACGGTTTCCGCCCGTCGAAGCTCGTGAAGCTGGATATCCTGCTGAACGGCGAGCCTGTTGATGCACTCTCTACGCTGACGCACGTCGATAACTCGGTCGATTTCGGTCGGCGGATGTGCGAGAAGCTCAAGGAACTGCTGCCGCGTCAGCAGTTTGACATCGCCATCCAGGCAGCCATCGGTGCCAAGATCATCGCCCGCGAGACGGTCAAGCAGGTTCGCAAGGATGTGACGGCCAAGTGCTATGGCGGTGACATCAGCCGCAAGCGCAAGTTGCTGGAGAAACAGAAGAAAGGCAAGAAGCGCATGAAGCAAATCGGCAACGTTCAGGTGCCGCAGAAAGCCTTCCTTGCCGTCCTGAAACTGGATTAAAGACAGGAACAGAAACTGGATTAAGAAAATATATACAATCAAACGCCCTCATACACCCAAACGCCCCAAGCCCTATGGACAAACTCAGAGACATTGCCCGCGAGATAGCAAGAGGCTACTGCACCCTCTCCACGCAGGGCATTACCACGCTGGCCAGCATCCTTATCCCGTTCAAGATTCAGAAAGGCGAGAAGATGTTACAGGAAGGCGACGTGTGCAAATTCATGTACTACGTCGAGAAAGGAATGGTCCGCCAGTTCTACTACAAAGGCGGCCGCGACGTGACGGAGCATTTCTCCTATGAAGGTCGCATTGTCATCTGCATTGAGAGCTTCCTGAAGCAGAACCCCTCGCGGTTAATGGTGGAAGCCCTCGAGAACTCCTATCTCTACGGCATCCCTCACGACGCGTTCCTGGAGCTGGTGGAGAAGGACAAGGAGATGGCAAAGCTCTATCGCAATATCCTGGAGCACGCCCTCATCTCTTCGCAGGAACACGCAGACAGCCAGCGCTTCGAGAACGCTACGGAGCGCTATGTCCGCCTTCTGAAGAGCAAACCCGAAATCATTCTGCGCGCACCAATGGTGCACGTAGCCTCGTTCTTACAGATGACGCCCGAGACGCTCAGCCGCGTCCGTTCCGCTCATGTTGACTAAGGCGACCCAGAAGCTCATCCGTTCGTTGGACAGCCGCAAAGGTCGTCGGAAGGAAGGTCTCTTCGTGGCCGAGGGTCCTAAGCTCGTCGGCGAGATGTGGGGACATTTCGAGTGTGTGCGTCTGGTGGCGACCGCCCTTCCTGCCGCGATGCTCGCCGAGGCGACCGCGACGCAGATTCCTGTAGATCTCGTCTCGGACGAGGAACTGCGGCAGGCGAGCTTGCTACAGACTCCGCAGCAGATGCTCGCCCTCTTCCGCATCCCGGAAGATGAAGGTGCGCTGGCCGACGTGGCTGCCGGCAGCTTGTGTCTGGCGCTGGACGGCGTACAGGATCCCGGGAACCTGGGCACCATCGTGCGCGTGGCCGACTGGTTCGGCGTGCGTGACATCTGGTGTTCTGTGGGCACGGCGGACATATGGAATCCCAAGGCCGTGCAGGCAACGATGGGTGGTCTCTCTCGCGTGCGCGTACATTATATTAATTTAAGTGCATCGTTGCGTGCATTGCCGACTGACGTTCCCGTCTATGGAACCTCCCTCAGTGGCGAGAGCCTATGGACGACGACATTGCAGCCGCGAGGCGTGGTTGTCATGGGCAATGAGGGCAATGGTGTGAGCGGCGAGGTTGATGCACTGTGCTCGAAGCGCCTGCTCATTCCCAACTATCCTGCTGGGCAGCCGACAACCGAAAGCCTGAATGTGGCGATGGCAACCGGCATTGTGCTGGCCGAGTTCTGCCGTCAGCAGCTGATGATGTGATGAGTCTCTAACGGATGATTCGATGACTCTCTGTCTGCCATACTTCCGAAAGCCTCTGCGGGGTGCACTGCTGACTGCAGTGGTGCTGTTGCAGTTGGTGGCCTGTGCTCCTACCCGCTTCATCCCCGAAAATGAATATATGCTGGAGCGCGTGGCCGTACGCGCCGACGGCGACGTCTCCACAGCCGAACTCTCGGGCTATATCCGGCAGCACGCCAACTCCAAATGGTTCAGTCTGTTCAAGGTTCCGATGTCCGTCTATTGTATCAGCGGAACGGACAGCACTCGCCGCTTCAACCGTTTCATCCAGCGCATCGGCGAGGCACCGGTGGTGTATGACAGTGTGCTGGCGGAGCGGGGTAGGGCCGACATGGAGGCGGCCGTGCGCAACCTCGGTTATCTACAGGGCTCGGTGAGTCTGCAGGAAAAGCGCAAGAAGCGCCGCGCCGAAGTACGTTATCAGGTGCATACAGGCAAGCGCTACATCGTGGATGCCATCGGCTATCGGATCGATGACCCCGCTGTGGAGGAACTCGTGCTGCGCGATACACTGGAGTCGCTGCTATATCCCGGAATGCCGTTCGACGCGAATGTCCTGAACGAGGAGCGCTCGCGTCTGACGTCGCTGCTCCAGAACACCGGCTACTACCGTTTCACGAAAAGTCATGTTCGTTTCGAGGCCGACACGACGCTGGGCGACCAGAGGGTGGCTCTCACTCTCTGCATCCCCCTCTACCGCGCCACTGTGACCGACACGCTGCGACCGCATCAGCGGTACGCCATCGGCACCGTGAATTATCTGACCGACCTGGAGCCACAGACATTCAAGCAACAGCGCGCGCAGCTGGACAGTATGGTCGTGCGCTCGCTGCACTTCTATCAGCACCGGGATATGCCGTTGCGCCCGCTGTTCCTGGTGAACAAGACCGACTTGCGCCCCGGCAGGCTCTTCCACGAATCGGACGTCCAATCCACCTATAGCAATCTCTCTTCCCTCTCGGCGGTAATGGGCACGAGCGTGACACTGGAGCCCTCGGCGACGGCGCCTGATACGCTGGATGCTTACGTAAGTGTGCTGATGGGTAAGCGTCATGGAGTGTCGGCGGAGCTGGAGGGCACCAACTCCGCTGGAGACTTCGGTGCTGCCGTGAGCCTCGGCTATCAGAACCGCAATCTCTTCCGCCGCTCGGCGCTGCTGTCACTGAAGCTACGCGGCGCCTTCGAGGCCATCAAGGGCCTGGAGGGCTACACCGACGAGAACTACATCGAATACAGCGCAGAGGCGAACCTGAACTTCCCAGAGTTCATGCTGCCTTTCCTCTCGCGCCGCTTCCGCCGTGCAGTGAACGCCCAGAGCATTGCCTCGCTGATGTTCGACTCCCAGGACCGCCCCGAGTTCCACCGCCGAGTGCTCACCGCTGCGTGGCGCTACCGCTGGAACCGCTTTGACCTGAAGCGGCAGCACCGCGTGGACCTCCTTGACCTGAACTACGTCTTTATGCCCTGGATCTCAGAGACGTTCCAGCGCGAGTATCTCTCCGATGCCGGAAGCCGCAATGCCATTTTGCGCTACAACTACGAGAACCTGTTCATCATGAAGGCGGGCTATACGTTCCAATATACCAGTGTGCCGCCGAATATGCAGAACGCCACCTATGGCAAGAATGCGTTCAGCGTTCGTGCGAGCATCGAATCGGCGGGTAACCTGCTCTATGGCCTCTCGCACCTGCTGGACGGTCAGCACTCTGATCGTCTGGATGCCTATACTCTTTTCAATATCGCTTACGCGCAGTATGTGAAGGGCGACTTCGATTTCGTGAAGAGCTTCAGCTTCGACGACCGTAACTCACTGGCCGTGCACTTGGCTGTCGGCGTAGCCTATCCCTACGGCAACTCCACAGTCCTGCCCTACGAGAAGCGCTATTTTAGCGGCGGTGCCAACAGCGTTCGCGGATGGAGCGTTCGCGGCCTGGGGCCCGGCAGCTTCACGGGGAGCGATGGCAAGGTCGATTTCATCCGTCAGACAGGTGATATGCACTTGGACATGAGCGCGGAATACCGCACCCATCTCTTCTGGAAGATTGATGGCGCCGTGTTCGTGGATGCGGGTAATATCTGGACGCTGCGTGACTACGAGGAGCAGCCGGGCGGACAGTTCCGTTTCGACACGTTCTGGAAGCAGATTGCGGTGGCCTACGGCCTTGGCATCCGACTGAACTTCGGTTATTTCATCCTGCGCCTCGACGGCGGTATGAAAGCCGTGAATCCCGCCTACGAAAGCGGCCGTGAACGCTATCCCATTATCCACCCCCGCTTTGGGCGTGATTTCCAATTACATTTCGCTGTGGGGCTGCCCTATTGATATGGGCTTTTAGAAAAAAGACTAAAAAACGTTGAAAAGTAGTATAGATTGCATTTTTTTTACGTATCTTTGCGCGCGAAAAATGAATCTATATGCTCAAGTTCTTGTGTTTGGGCAGTGGTAGCAGTGGAAACTGCTATTGCCTGTGGACGGAAAACGGCGGTGTCATCATCGATGCCGGCCTGGGTTTCCGTATGATGCGGCGCCACTTCGCCACCTTCGGTCTTGACATCCGCCGGTTCACTGCCGTGCTGGTGACGCACGACCATGCTGACCACATCAAGTCCGTCGGCAAGCTGGCGTCGGAGCTGGGGCTCCCCATTTATTCCACGCGGCTGGTGCACGAGGGAATCGCCCGCAACTACTGTGTCTCTCCGAAGCTGAAGGCCGAGCAGCAGTTCTTCCTGGAGAAGGATGTGCCGCTGCAGCTGGCCGACCTCACGATTACCGCTTTCCCTGTGCCGCATGACAGCAATGACTGCGTGGGCTACCGCATTGAGTCGGGGGGCGTGCGCTTCTGCCTGATCACCGACGTAGGTCACGTGACGGAGCGCATTAAGGAGGAAGTGTCGGAGGCGAACTACCTCGTGCTGGAGAGCAACCACGACCACGAAATGCTCATGGCAGGTCCGTACCCCGCCTATCTGAAAGGTCGCATCTCGGGGGATACGGGTCACCTGAGCAACAAGGAGGCTGCCGAATTGCTGGCCAACAGCTCCAGTCCGGCATTGCGCCATGTGTGGCTCTGCCACTTGAGCGAAGAAAATAACCACCCCGTGCTGGCCAGTAAGACGGTTGATAGTATCTTGCGGAGCTACGGTATCGTTCCTGGTGTGGATTTCGAGGTGGAAGTGCTAAAGCGGAAGGTTCCCAGTGCGGTCTATGAATTGGTCGCTGTGGAGGAGTCGCCATGAAGCAGCTGCTGTTCCTGCTTTAGAAACTCGTCCAGCTCCTCTTTCGATGCCGGGTAGTGGTCGAAGTGGCGAATGGGAGTCTGTTCCTTCAGTAGAGGACTGAACAGCTTGCAGATCCGGCGCGCCTGTGCCACCTGTCGTTCGCCGTGGATACCGCAGAGGGCTACGATGGGATTCGCGGACCATTGGTAGAGCGCCTTAGCATTCTGGCAGCCGATGCAACTGACAAATTCGTTCTCAGAAGTACGTTTATTGGGAGAGGGCATAGTGATTCCTTTCGATTTCAGCGGCGAAATTACTCAAAAAGCCTGAAACGACCAACTTTTTCGCAAATAAACTTCTCAGATTGTTCGAGGAACCCGCAGAATGGGTTCAAGAATATATTTTCCATCAGATCAAAGACTATTCAGATATTCCTGTTATCCGCTATGTTACAGAATCTTCTTTTTGTCATTATTGGTGCGGTGCTGGTGATTGTCGGCGCCGACAAACTGACGGACGGCGCCGTGGGCGTAGCCCGCCGTTTCCAGATTCCCGAGATGGTCATCGGCCTGACCATCGTAGGCTTCGGCACTTCGCTGCCGGAATTCATGGTGAGCCTGTTGTCAGGCGTGCAGGGTGCATCGGGCATGAGCATCGGTAACATCGTAGGCAGCAATCTGTTCAACGCGCTGGTCATCATAGGCGTCTCGGCGGCGCTCTATCCCATAGCGGTGACCCATACAGCGGCAACGCGGGATATTCCCCTGACCTTGGTTTCCAGTGTCGTGTTGACCGCCTTGTCGCTGGACATACTGTTGAGCGGCGGGTCGTCTGATGTGCTGTCGCGCGGCGACGGCATCGTGCTGTTGTGCTTCTTTGCAATCTTCATGGCCTATACGTATTCTATGGCGAAGTCGGGTACTCTGGAAGAGACCGTGGGAGGCGCTCCGATGTCGGGTCTGCGGATGACGCTGTATATCATTCTGGGTCTCGTCGCGCTCGTTGGCGGCGGTGAGCTTTTCGTAGAGGGCTCCTGTGGGATTGCGCGTTCCTTGGGCGTCAGCGAAGCTGTGATCGGTCTGACGCTCGCTGCCGGCGGCACATCGCTGCCGGAACTGGCCGCGAGCGTGGTCGCAGCGCGTAAGGGTCGCAGTGCGATGGCCATCGGCAATATCGTAGGCAGTATCCTCTTCAACACCTTCTGGGTGCTTGGCGTGTGCGCCCTGATCCGTCCTCTTCCCGCCTCGGGCGTCCTGTGGACGGATTATGCGATGCTCGTCTTCGGCTCTTTCCTGTTTATGATCTTTGCCCGCAGCCGACACCGGTTGGGGCGGTGGGAAGGCGTCGTGATGGTGCTGAGTTATGTAGCCTATCTGGCGTGGCTCATCCTATTTTAGGTCAAGATTCCGATGGAAAGGAATGGATTTTGCACTTAAAATGTTGGTAGGATAAGAAAAAAGATGTACTTTTGCGCCCGATTTAAGAGAATGTTCAGGTAAAACCGTTTAGGTAAATGAGTCAAGATAACCTTCTTCCCGACTATATCTTCGAGTCCAGCTGGGAAGTTTGTAATAAGGTCGGCGGTATTTATACCGTGTTGTCCACGCGTGCTAAGACGCTGCAGGATGCCTTGCCCGACCGCGTCATATTCATCGGTCCTGATTTCTGGCAGGACAAGGCAAATCCCCTCTTCGTGGAAGACAAACGGCTGTGGGCCGACTGGCGCCGTGCGGCTGCGAAGGAAGCCCTCAGTATCCGTATCGGCCGTTGGCAGATTCCGGGCCACCCCGTGGTGGTGCTGGTGGATTTCCAACCTTTCTATGCACAGAAGAACGACATCTACGGTTCGCTGTGGAATGATTTCCAGGTGGATAGCCTGCACGCCTACGGCGACTACGACGAGGCCTCGATGTTCTCGTATGCTGCCGGTAGGGTAGTGGAGAGCTACTATCATCATTTTCTTGACGAAACCAAGCACGTGGTCTATCAGGCTCACGAGTGGATGACAGGCCTCGGCGCGTTGTATATCCACAAGCACGTCCCTGCCATCGCCACTATCTTTACGACCCACGCCACGACCATCGGCCGCAGCATTGCCGGTAACGGTAAGCCGCTCTACGACTATCTCTTTGCCTATAATGGCAACCAGATGGCCGACGAGCTCAACGTGCAGTCTAAGCATAGTATCGAACGCCAGACGGCGCACCACGTAGATTGCTTCACGACGGTGAGCGATGTGACGGCGCGCGAGTGTCTGGAGCTTCTGGACAAGCAGCCCGATGTGGTGCTGCCCAACGGCTTCGAGATGGACTTCGTGCCGAAGGGCGTGACGTTTGTCAACCGTCGCCGTAAGGCCCGTCGCCGCATCCTTGATGTGGCCAATGCGCTGATGGGAGCATCGCTCGGCGACGAGACGCTCATCATCTCCACCAGCGGGCGCTACGAATGGAAGAACAAGGGCATCGATGTCTATCTCGAGGCACTGGTCCGGACATTGCACGATGACCGTCTGCAGCGCCCCGTGCTCGCCCTCGTGGAGGTTCCTGCGTGGCAGGCCGGCCCACGGCGTGATCTACAGGAGAGAATCAAGAGTTCCTCTTTCAATACCCAGACAGCCCTTCCGAACCCCTTTATTACCCACGACCTGCACGAGCCCGGTAGCGATATGGTCACGCAGACACTGCTCCGCTGCGGTGTTACGAACCGCGAGAGCAGCCGCGTAAAGATCATGTTCGTGCCCTGTTATCTCGACGGCGCCGACGGGATCTTCAATCTCCACTACTACGACCTCCTGCTGGGGCTTGATCTGACGGTCTATCCCTCGTACTATGAGCCGTGGGGCTACACCCCGTTGGAGAGCGTGGCCTTCAAGGTGCCCTGTATCACGACGACGCTGGCGGGCTTCGGCCTGTGGGCCAACGAGACAAAGGCCGAGGCGGTCTCCAAGCACAAGCGTGGTGCCAAGACCGAGATGGCCGTGAACGGCCGCATCGAGGGCGGCACGCCCTGCTACCTCGACCGCGATGGTGTGGAGGTGATTCTACGTTCCGACTACAACTACGATGAGGTCGCCGACCGCATCCGCGACGAGATCATCGGCTTCTCCGAACTCTCCCCGAAAGAGGTGGAGGTGGCGCGCAAGGCCGCCGCGGCGATGGCCGAGAAAGCGCAGTGGAAGCATTTCATCAAGTACTATTACGAGGCTTACGACGTTGCCCTCCGTCGGGCGGCAGCGCGCAATCAATAGATTTATTTTTCACACTTTTCCAAAAATAACCATTTATGAAAATCAAAGCAAGCAATGCCAACGAAGCTCAGTGGAAACCGGTGACCGTGAAGAGTAACATCCCCGAGGAACTGAACAAGTTGGAGGAACTCGCCCACAATATGTGGTGGGCGTGGAACCACAGTGCCCGCAGTCTCTTCTCCCGTCTGGATCCAGCGCTCTATGAGGAGTGCGGTCAGAACCCGGTGCTCCTGCTTGAGCGTCTCAGCTACGAGCGTCTCTCCGAGCTGGCCAAGGACAAAGACATCCTCAAGCGAATGAATGACACCTATAAGGAGTTCCGCGCATACATGGACGTGAAACCCCGCACGGACCGCCCCTCCGTAGCCTATCTTTGCATGGAGTACGGCTTGAACCAGGTCCTGAAGATCTATTCCGGTGGCCTCGGCATCTTGGCCGGTGACTACGTGAAGGAGGCTTCCGACTCCAACGTGGATATGGTCGCCGTGGGTTTCCTCTATCGCTTCGGCTATTTCACGCAGACCCTCTCTATGGACGGTCAGCAGATTGCCAACTACGAGGCTCAGAACTTCGGCAGCCTCCCCATTGAACAGCAGATGGACAAGGACGGCAATCCCCTCGTCATCGACGTTCCTTACATGAACTATCAGGTGCACGCTTATGTCTGGCGTGTCAACGTCGGCCGCGTGAAGCTCTATCTGCTTGATACCGACAATGAGATGAACTCTGAGTACGACCGTCCCATCACCCACGCCCTCTACGGCGGCGACTGGGAGAACCGTCTGAAACAGGAGATCCTGCTCGGTATCGGCGGTGTGCTGCTGCTCAAGAAGCTCGGCATCAAGAAGGACGTCTATCACTGCAACGAAGGCCACGCAGCCCTCTGCAACGTGCAGCGCCTCGTGGATTACGTGCAGAGCGGCCTCACCTTCAACCAGGCCCTCGAACTCGTGCGCGCATCTTCTCTCTATACTGTGCACACTCCCGTTCCCGCAGGCCACGACTACTTCGATGAGGGCCTCTTCGGCAAGTATATGAGCGGCTATCCCCAGCTGCTCGGCATCTCCTGGGATGAGTTCATCGGCATGGGCCGCCAGAATCCCGACGATCACGGCGAGCGCTTCTGTATGAGCACCTTCGCCTGCAACACCTGTCAGGAGGTCAACGGCGTCAGCTGGCTTCACGGCGAGGTCTCGAAGAAGATGTTCCAGAATATCTGGAAGGGCTACTTCCCCGAGGAGAGCCACGTGGGCTACGTCACCAACGGCGTCCACTTTCCGACCTGGTGTGCTACCGAATGGCGCAAGCTCTATGCCAAGCACTTTGATGCCAACCATCTCGCCGACCAGTCCAACGAGGAAATCTGGCACGGCATCTACGAGGTCAGCGACAAGGAAATCTGGGATACACGTATGGCGCTGAAGACCAAGCTCGTGGATTATATCCGTCAGCAGTTCCGCGACAGCTGGCTCAAGAACCAGGGCGACCCCAGCCGCGTCGTCAGCCTGATGGACAAGATCAACCCCAACGCGCTGCTCATCGGTTTTGGTCGCCGCTTCGCCACCTACAAGCGTGCTCACCTGCTGTTCACCGATCTGGAGCGCCTGGAGAAGATTGTCAACAACCCCAACTACCCCGTGCAGTTCCTCTATACCGGTAAGGCACACCCCGCCGACGGTGCCGGTCAGGGTCTCATCAAGAAGATCTACGAGATCAGCCAGCGCCCCGAGTTCCTCGGTAAGATTATCTTCCTCGAGAACTATGATATGCAACTGGCTCGCCGCCTGATCTCCGGCGTGGACATCTGGATGAACACCCCGACGCGTCCGCTCGAGGCCTCCGGCACCAGCGGTGAGAAGGCGCTGATGAACGGCGTCGTGAACCTCTCCGTGCTCGACGGCTGGTGGCTCGAAGGCTACCGTGAAGGCGCCGGCTGGGCTCTCACCGAGAATCGCACCTACGAGAATCAAGCCTATCAGGATCAGCTCGATGCTGCCACCATCTACAGCCTGCTCGAGAACGAGATCATGCCCACGTACTACGCTCGCAACGCCAAGGGCTACAGCCCCTCGTGGATCCAGGTCATCAAGAACTCCATCGCCCGCATCGCGCCTCACTACACGATGAAGCGTCAGCTCGACGACTACTACACGAAGTTCTATACCCCGCTTGCTGCCCGCTCCAAGAAGCTGCAGGCCAATGACAACCAGCTTGCCAAGGAGATCGCTCTCTGGAAGGAAGCTGTGGCTGAGCGCTGGGATAGCATTCGTGTCGTCAGCGCTGAGAAGGGTGAGCCCCTGCGCATCGGCCAGATTGAGGCCGGTACGAAGTACGACATCAACATCGTCCTCGATGAGGCTGGCCTCGACAATGCCATCGGCATTGAGCTCGTCACGCTGACCACCGACAAGAAGGGCGAGGATCACATCTACAGCGTAGAACCCCTGGAGGTCGTCAAGCGCGAAGGTAATCTCTACACCTTCCACGTGACGCACACCATCAACAATGCAGGTTCCTTCAAGATCGCTTATCGTATCTTCCCGAAGAACGACCTGCTGCCTCACCGTCAGGACTTCTGCTACGTGAAGTGGTTCCTCTAAACCATTCCAGATCCTAAGAATAGCGCCCCGGGATTCCCGCAAGAATCTCGGGGCGTTTCTTTTTCTCTGCTAAACAGCATTTTCCATTCTTCATTCTTCATTTTTCATTTTTAATTTTTCTTTTTTCATGATATTTGTCGTACCTTTGCAGCCGCTTTAAAAGATTGAAAGATTGTAACACTGAAAGATGGAAGGATTCTTTCTATCGTCAAATTGTAAAATAAGATATGATCACTGTCTCCAACCTCGCCATTCAATTCGGCAAACGCGTTCTGTACAAGGACGTTAACATGAAGTTCACCAACGGCAACATCTATGGCGTCATCGGCGCCAACGGTGCTGGCAAATCCACGCTCTTAAAGGCTATCAGCGGCGAGCTGGAGCCCAACAAGGGCAGCGTCGAACTGGGCCCGGGCGAGCGCCTGAGCGTACTCTCGCAGGACCACTTCCAGTACGACGGCGAGACCGTCCTGAACACTGTCCTCATGGGGCACACCGTCCTTTGGGATATTATGCACGAGCGCGAGGCGCTGTATATGAAGGAGGATTTCTCGGACGAGGACGGCATCCGCGTAGCGGAACTCGAGGAGAAGTTTGCCGAGATGGGTGGCTACACGGCAGAGAGTGATGCAGCGACATTGCTCAGCGGCCTCGGCATCAAGGAGAAAAAACACCAGATGCTCATGGGCGAGCTCTCGGGTAAGGAGAAGGTCCGCGTCATGCTGGCCAAGGCGCTCTTCGGCGAGCCGGACAACCTGCTGCTCGACGAGCCCACCAACGACCTCGACCTCGACACCGTGCAGTGGCTGGAGCAGTATCTCTCAGAGTTTGAGCACACGGTGCTCGTCGTCAGCCACGACCGCCACTTCCTCGATGCCGTCTGCACCCACACGGTGGATATCGACTTCGGGAAGGTGACGCTCTTCGCCGGTAACTATTCGTTCTGGTACGAGAGCTCGCAGCTGGCCCTGCGTCAGGCGCAGAACCAGAAAGCCAAGGCCGAGGAGAAGCGCAAGGAGTTGGAGGAGTTCATCCGCCGCTTCAGCGCCAACGTGGCGAAGTCCAAGCAGACGACCTCCCGCAAGAAGATGCTCGAGAAGCTCAACGTCGATGAGATTCAGCCCTCGACGCGTAAGTACCCCGGCATCATTTTCCAGATGGAGCGCGAGCCCGGCAACCAGATCCTCGAGGTAGAGGGCCTGAAGGCTGTCGCCGAGGACGGCACGGTGCTCTTCGACAACGTCAGCTTCAACATCGAAAAGGGGCAGAAGACCGTCTTCCTCAGCCACGATCCCCGCGCCATGACCGCCCTCTTCGAGATTATCAACGGCAACCGTGAGGCGCAGGCCGGCACCTACAAATGGGGACTGACGATCACTACGGCCTACCTGCCGCTCGACAACACCGAGTTCTTCCAGTCGGACAAGAACCTCGTCGATTGGCTCATGCAGTACGGCGACGGCAACGAGGTGTTCATGAAGGGCTACCTCGGGAGAATGTTGTTCTCCGGCGAGGAGGTGCTGAAGAAGGTCAACGTCCTCTCGGGTGGTGAGCGGATGCGCTGTATGATCGCCCGTATGCAGCTGAAGAACGCCAACTGCCTTATCCTGGACACGCCCACGAACCACCTCGATCTCGAGAGCATTCAGGCTTTCAACAACAACCTGAAGCTCTACAAGGGCAACATCCTCTTCGCTTCCCATGACCATGAGTTCATCCAGACCGTCGCCGACCGCATCATCGAGCTCACGCCCACGGGCATCATCGATAAGCTGATGGACTACGACGATTACATCTCTGACGAGCACATCCGCGAGCTGAAGGCAAAGATGTATGGAATGGAGAGTTGACAGTTGAGAGTTTACCTATTTACCAATGGGAATTGGCACATTATTTGCTGGGCGTAAGGCAAAACAAAATCGTACAATTATGGCAGAAGAACTGAAAGATCAAGAAGAGGTGCTCGACAACGAAGTGAATGTGGAGAGCACGGAAAAAGATAACACCGCCGCGGGCAGTGCGTCCGACGGTTTACCCGTCGGAGAAGCCGCCCCCGAGGCCGCCCCCGAGGCGAAGACCCCTGAGGAGCTCCTCGCCATCGCTCAGGCAGAAATCGAGGAACTCAAGACGCAGGCCCTCTACAAGCAAGCCGAGTTCGAGAACTACCGCCGTCGTACGGTCAAGGAGAAGGCCGACCTCATCCTAAACGGCTCAAAGACAGCTGTCACGGCGCTGCTCCCCATCGTCGATGACCTGGAGCGTGCCCTTCCCTCCATGAAGAAGGCAGAGGATGTGGCAGCCGTCGCAGAGGGCGTGGAGCTCATCTATCAGAAGTTCCTCAAGGCGCTCGCCGGTCTCGGCGTGAAGCAGATTGACACCGAGGGCAAGGACTTCGACGTGGATCTCCACGAGGCCATTGCTCAGGTGCCCGGCGTGCCCGACGAGCAGAAAGGTCGCGTCATCGACTGCGTGGAGAAAGGCTATACGCTCAACGACCATGTCATTCGTCATGCCAAAGTGGCAGTAGGGATGTGAATCAATTCATAATTGGTAATTCACAATTCATAATTATAATATAACAAAGAAGATCACAATGAGCAACTAACTATTTGCATCAATGAACTTGCTATGCGCAGCCTAATTGTGCATGATGAATTGTGCATTGTGAATGAAGATACTATGGCAGAACAGAAACGAGATTACTACGAGGTCCTTGGGGTCGCCAAGACTGCTACCGAGCAGGAGATCAAGGCGGCCTACAAGAAGATGGCCATCAAATACCACCCCGACCGTCAGGGCGACAAGTCCGAGGCCGAGAAGAAGGAAGCTGAAGCCAAGTTCAAGGAGGCGGCTGAGGCCTACGATGTGCTCCACGATCCGCAGAAGCGCCAGCGCTACGACCAGTTTGGCTTTGCCGGCGTGGGCGGTGCGGCAGGCGGCGGCTACCAGAATATGTCGATGGACGACATCTTCTCGCAGTTCGGCGACATCTTCAGTGACCTCTTTGGTGGTGGTGCATCGTTTGGCGGCGGCTTCGGCGGCGGCTTCAACCCCTTCGGTGGCGGCTTCGGCGGCGGACGCAGTGGTGGCCGTCAGCAGCACCGCGGCGGCGACCTCCGGCTGAAGGTGCGCCTCACCCTCAAGGAATGTGCCACCGGTGTCACCAAGAAGTTCAAGGTCCGCAAGAAAGTCGCCTGCCCCCATTGTCACGGCAGTGGGGCTGAGAACGGCAGCGGCGACAAGCAGACCTGCCAGACCTGTCACGGCAGCGGCTATGTCCTGCGGCAGCAGCGCTCCGTCTTCGGAATGATGCAGACGCAGAGTGTCTGCCCCGACTGTCAGGGAGAGGGTGTCATCATCAAGAACAAATGCCACCAGTGCGGCGGCACGGGCGTCATCACGGGCGACGAGGTCGTGGAGGTGAAGATCCCCGCAGGCGTGCAGGACGGAATGGTCCTCAACGTCCCCGGCAAGGGCGATGCTGCCATTCATGGCGGCGTGCCCGGCGACATCCAGGTCTTCATCGAGGTGGAGCAGGACAAGGACTTCATCCGCCAGGACAATGATATCATCTACAACCTCCTCATCGATGTCCCCACGGCAGCCCTCGGCGGCACCGTCGAAGTGCCGACGCTCGACGGGAAGGTGAAGCTGAAGATCGATCCCGGCACACAGCCCGGCAAGGTGCTTCGTCTGCGGGGCAAGGGCCTCCCGTTCCTGCAGGGCTACGGCTACGGCAACGGCGACGAGATCGTCAACATCTCCGTCTATATCCCCGAGACGCTCAGCCGCGAGGAGAAGCAGGCGCTGGAGAAGATGCAGCAGAGCGATAACTTCCGCCCCAATCAGAGCATCAAGTCCAAGATTTTCAATCATTTCAAGAGGATGTTCGAATGAGTAGAGGTTGGGAGGAGGCTCTTCAGTATCTCTACAGCGCAGCCCCCATGTTTCAGAACATAGGGGCTGGTGCGTATAAAGAGGGTCTTGCAACTACGCGCGCCCTCGATGAGCACTTCGGGCACCCGCACCGGCGTTATCGCACCATCCATGTGGCCGGCACCAATGGCAAGGGCAGTGTCTCCTCGACGCTGGCCGCCATCCTCCAGTCGGCTGGCCTGCGGGTGGGGCTCTACACGTCGCCTCACCTCGTCGATTTCCGCGAACGAATCCGTGTCGATGGGGAGATGATTCCCGAGCAGCGCGTCATTGACTTCGTGGAGCAGGAGCGCGTGTTCTTTGAGCCGCTCAGCCCCTCCTTCTTTGAGCTTACGACGGCATTGGCATTCCTCTATTTCGCTGAGCAGCAGGTTGATGTGGCCGTGGTGGAAGTGGGTCTCGGTGGCCGTCTGGACTGCACGAACATCATCTGCCCCGACCTCAGCATCATCACCAATATCAGCTTCGACCACCAGCAGTTCCTCGGCGATACACTCGCAAAGATTGCGGCAGAGAAGGCTGGGATCATCAAGGAGGGAGTACCGGTGGTGATAGGAGAGACCAATGGCCACGCCGATGTCCGCGATGTCTTTATTCGCGTGTTCGGAGAAAAGAATGTTGCCTTATCCATCCTCCCTTCCCTCCGTTTCGCAGACGAAAAGGAGGAGGCAGGGAAGGCGTTCTATGTGAGGGAAACAGCGGCGGCGCGTCCGGTGCTCGGCGACTGTGTCGCCGAGAATGTCTTCCAGCTCCGCGGCGACTACCAGCGCGCCAACCTCCGCACCATCCTCTGCGCCATTGACGAGCTGCGGCGGCAGCCCTTCTACGCCTCGTGCCTCACGTCCGAGGCTGTCGCCGAGGGCCTGGCGCACGTCATGGAGCTCACCGGCCTCCGTGGCCGCTGGCAGCAGGTCGCTGAGGCTCCCGTGACTGTCTGCGATGTCGGCCACAATGCTGCCGGCATTGCCTATGTCGTGGGGCAGTTGCAGAGGCAGGAGGCGAGGGTGCTGCGCGTCGTCTTCGGGATGGTCGATGACAAGGACTACGAGCAGGCGCTGACGCTCTTCGAGCAGCTGCGCGACCGTGCCGTCTTCTATATCACGCAACCCTCCTCGAAGCGGGCTTTGGCGGCGGAGCGCTTGGCCGAGGCGGCCGAGGCACACGGGGTGACGGTCCTCGCCTGCGTGGCGACCGTCAAAGAAGCCGTCGAGGCGGCACGTGCTGATGCCTCTCCCGACGACTTCCTCTTCATCGGCGGCTCCTGCTACCTCGTCGCCGATTATTTCGGCACCTGATAGCGGTCGCCCGTCTCGCGGATGATCGAGCGGCGGTAGCGTTCGGGGTATCCGGGTCGTATGACGGGCACATGTTCGCCGCCCGCAGTTCGCTTGTATTGTCCGTTCTCCTCGGGTTTCACGGTCATATCATTGTACTTCACGATCAGTCGCTCGAAGAGACCGCGCCAGCGGTCCATCATCGCGCTGGCCGCACGACAGCCGTAGGCGGTGAGGTAGCGCACGGCCTCCTCCTGGCTCATCACCGCCGCTTCGTGGTCGGTCTTCTCCTGTAGCCCTTCGAAGTCGCTGTCCAGCTCATCGCGCACGGCCTGGAGCTCGGGGAAGAGCTGGCAGTAGCGTGGATAGACGAAGTTCGACAGGGCATTGCACAGCCAGTAGGCGCTCTTCGGCGTGAACGTGAAGGCATTGGCCACGCCCTCTGTGTAGCACTCCGGCAGTTCCGTGGCGCAGCAGTAGAGGGGCGTGTAGGCGACCATGTTGGCGTCGTCCAATCCTGCCCACAACACGCCGCCGATATGGTTCGGCAGCCACCCTCGCAGCTGCGCCAGATAGGTCACTGCCGTCTGCTGCGTGGAGATGGGACGTTCGTTGAAGTATTTCACGCCATCGGCCTCGAAGAATAGGGGAGTGGGGCGGTACGGCATCTCGTAGGGACCGGCTCCCAGATCCTCCGTCATCGCCATCGGCGTGCCCTCGAAGTGATCGCGCATCGCCTGTTTCAGCGCGTTCAGCGTCACGGGTTGGTCGGGGCGGATGCACCAGGGCAGCTCCTCGGTGCCCTCCTCCTTGCCCATCACGTAGGGGAGATAGCGCTCCATCCCCTTCGCCGAGCGGTTGAAGAAGCTCCACACACGGGCATCACAGATGCGCCGCCCACTGAAATCGTTCGGTGCGTAAGCGTCTCGGAACGAGAATTCTGTGTCTTTCCCCTTAAAGTAACCCTTCTCGCGGGCGAATCGGATGATGTCCTTCGCGTAGAGGCAGTTCTCCTTGTCCTTCAGCGGGAATGTAGTGATGCGCGCCTGGTTGGCGTGGCCTGTGATGCAGTCCTCCGGCAGCCGACGTGCCACCCACAGGATTCCTTTCACGCCCGGCCCGCGTCCGATCAGTTCCATTACCCATACGTCCTGCGGGTCGGCGAAGGTGATGCTCTCGCCCTCGCTGCGGTAGCCGTAGGTATCGGCCAGTTTCACCCATACGTCGATGGCCTCGCGGGCCGTGCGGGCGCGTTGCAGCGTCAGGTACATCAGCGAGCCGTAGTCGAGCAGTCCCGTGGTATCGACGAGCTCCTCGCGACCGCCGAAGGTCGTCTCCAGGACGCAGAGCTGCTGGTCATTGACCTGTCCCACGACGCCGTAGGTGTAGGCCGCTTCGGGGATCTCGCCCAGGTAGTTGTTGGTCTCGTAGTCATACAGCGCCCGCATCTCTCCGGCGGCGTGGTGGCCGGCGGGGTAGAAGTGCAGGTAGCCGTAGGACCCGTAGTCGTCGGCGTTGTACGTTGCCATGACCGAGCCGTCGGCAGATGCCCGTCGGCCCACAATCAGATTCGTGCAGGCCTCGGCCCGTGCCGCGAGCACCGCCACGACAATCCATATTCCAATTCTTCTCATAGGATATATTTTGAGTGATTAGTATTCTCCGTTTATCTTTTCGGCAAAGGTACGAAGAATTTGTGAAAGGCACCGCAAAACGCGCCATTTTATCACAATTTTTAGTTCTTTCTGTGCCCGGAAGACCGCGGTCTTCCGGGCTTAAGACCACGCTCTTCGGCCGATAAGACCGCGGTCTTCTTGTTTTGACAGTGCAAAGGTATTGGTTTTTTATAACCCACTGGCTATCAGTCGCCTTTCAAGCCAGCATATAGGAGAGGTTACGAATAAGTTACATACAGAAGTCCGAAAATCTCCACGATTTGCTTAGACACTGATAGCTCTCTATCGACCTCATTTGCGGGTACAAAGGTACAAAATCTTCTCCACAATAACGACACTTGGACTAAGAAAAGGTGAAATGGCAGGTCATTTTTAACTAATGAGCCGTTTTTCCGAGGCTCAAAAATGTAATTTTGGCAATTGACTCGTTATGTTCACACAGCATTTGCGCTAACTTGGATTGCCCATAACTTGGTTGCGAATGCGAGTATTGTTGGTAGGCATTCGCAAGGTCACGCTGGCTTGGATGGCAGCAAGGCAAGGTCAGGAAAGTGATTAACTCTCGCCGCATGAGGCCGTCTTTTGGATGGCGAAATTCTTCGCTATGCAAAAGACGGTCACATGCGGCTGTCACGGAAGAAGGGGAACAAGCCGGCTGGCTCCGTACAAACATTGATGCAATCCGTGATTGCGACGATGTTTGCAGGAAGCCAACCAACACGTTCCTGTCCTCCATCCGAAGAGGTGGACTTTCCTGATTACATAGAATGCATAAGCCCATTGCATCGTAACAATTTAATCAAAGCCAATGGTTTGAAGTTGACTTGACCAGCCCAATGTTCAGTTGCGAATGCGAGTGTCGCCGCCCGAAGCAGTCATCCGACGAGCAAATGACATCTTCGGACTGTCTGGGGAATAACCGCATCTAAGAGTGCCACCGTCAGAATGAACATGTTCTATTCTGCCGACGCTGCACACTTATCTGTGGTTGTCCCCTTTTTCTGTTGGCAGGCATTCACAATATCACGCTATACCCAGAAAGCACATACGATCGTCGAAAAGCCCATTGTCTGTCGTCGCGCAAGTTTCCCTGCTTGTCGGTGCCAGGCCACTGATAAGCAGACAAACACACACGACTGTTAGCTGAGAGGAGGAAACTGGCAGTCGTGCTTGCAAGGATGAACCTTGTAGGCAGGACTGCCGGATTCCTCTAACCCCTCCGCTTTGATTGGGTAGGCTTTTGCGAAAACAATCACTCAAAGCCCTCATACACAAGTCGCCAATGGCGAAGCGTCCCCAATCAACTCTATCAATCGTCTGCCGATGACCTAATCAGCCCTTTGGCATTGTTCGCTGCCGCGAACACGAAAGAGGGGGTTGCCAATGATGCGTAATCCGTTTCCCGAACCACCGCGTTTTGTCTTCCTGTCGCCTGATGTTTGATTGTTCCAGCGGCAAAGGTAAAACGCAAATTGGAATGGCAAAGTTTCGGAGCCCCAAGGGGTTTCGGGGAAATCTCCACACCCGCAAGGGGGTAGTATTTCGCCGAAAAAACTTTGCGAATCCAATTCTGCTACCTTTGATTGGGCCGCAGGAACGAACAAACGGCGATAGGAAGACGCAGAAAAAAAACGGTGGATTCAAGGAAACGGAATTAGTTCATTAGGAACTTCACTTCACAGCTCCTGGATCCGCAAAAAATTAAAGATTATGGCATACAACATCACGTTGACAACAGCAGCGGTTATCTGCTTCGTCTCATACCGCATCCTCCTGTGGGCAGTCCGCATCCTGTGGTATTGCTTCAGGGCAGTAGTGAACATCATCCTATGGCTTCTGAGAGCCGCTTTCTGGACGATGCTATATCTCACACGTATCATCCTCTAATCCCTTACCGCCATGCTCAAAGTAGCCCTCATGAACTATGTACCGCAGCGTTATATGCGCCGTGCAGACTTCGACACGCAGGAGAATATGCGCCATATCCTCGACTTCAAGGCAGGTCGCAAATACGCCTCA
>JAFUYT010000025.1 GCA_017470425.1 Bacteroidaceae bacterium
AGCCTATGTCATCCTCTTCCTCTCAAGAGTACAAGGAAGTCCTCCCCCCCGTGGGGGGGAGAGCCGCAGAGCCTATGTCATCCTCATCCTCTCAAGAGTACAAGGAAGTCCTCCCCCCCGTGGGGGGGAGAGCCGCAGAGCCTATGTCATCCTCTTCCTCTCAAGAGTACAAGGAAGTCCTCCCCCCCGTGGGGGGGAGAGCCGCAGAGCCTATGTCATCCTCATCCTCTCAAGAGTACAAGGAAGTCCTCCCCCCCACGGGGGGAGTTAGAGAGGGGCCTCCTGAGAGGAACCTGGTATATCGCCTCAACGGCATCCTCCCCCACGACATCGCCATCCACCGGATCTATCCCGTGGCCGATGATATGCACGCCCGCTTCTCCGCCCTCGCGCGTACCTATTATTATTATGTACACACGCGTAAGTCGCCCTTCCTGCGTGACCGCTCCTGGCGCCTCGTGAAGACGCCCGACTTCGAGGCCATGAACCGCGCTGCCGCCACGCTCCTGGAGTACGAGGACTTCACCAGCTTCTCCAAGGTGAACACCGACACGAAGACCAACATCTGCCACGTCCGCAGTGCCCGCTGGGTGCAGCTCTCCGACTACGAATGGCGCTTCGAGATCACCGCCGACCGTTTCCTGCGCAATATGGTGCGTGCCATCGTGGGCACCTTGATGGAAGTCGGCCGCGGCCAGCTGTCCCTCGACGGCTTCCGTAAGGTGATAGAAGATAAGAACCGCTCTGCGGCCGGCGACAGTGTCCCGGCGAGGGGGCTGTTTTTGCAGAATGTAGAGTATTAACATGTGGTTACTATTAGCCTTCACCTCAGCCGCCCTGCTCGGCTTCTATGACGTCTTCAAGAAACAAGCCTTGAAGAACAATGCCGTCGTGCCAGTGCTGACGCTGAACACCCTGTTCAGCTCGCTCATCTTCCTGCCGCTGGTGGTGCTCTCGGCGGCGGGACGGTTGCCGGAGGACTCGCTGTTCTACGTCCCCGTTTGCGGATGGGAGGTGCACAGGTACATCGTCCTGAAGGCTGTCATCGTGTTGGCGTCGTGGCTCTGTGGCTACTACGCTATCAAGCACCTGCCCCTCACGCTCGTGGGTCCCATCAACGCCACGCGCCCCGTGATGGTTCTGCTCGGCGCAGTCTTCGTCTTCGGCGAGCGCCTGAACCTCTATCAATGGATAGGTGTCCTGCTGGCCATCCTGGGTTTCTTCCTCCTCAGCCGCAGCGGCAAGAAAGAAGGCATCAACTTCCGCCACAACCGCTGGGTGGTCCTCGCGGTGCTCGCCTCCGCCTTCGGGGCTGTCAGCGCCCTCTACGACAAATATCTCATGGCATCCCCTGAGGTGGGTGGGGTAGGGCTGAACCGTATGGCGGTGCAGAGCTACTTCGTGTTCTATCAGTTTCTGATGATGATGGCGGTGTGGATAAAGACCCGCCCCCAAACCCCTCCCGTGAAGGAGGGGAGTGGCAGCGCGCAGCTCTCGAGCGTAGCGAGGCTCTTCCCCTTACGGGGAAGCGGGGAGAGGGGTTTCTGGGTCTTCCTCATCTCCCTCTTCCTCTCGGCTGCCGACTTCGTCTATTTCTACGCCCTCACCCTTCCCGGCGCCCTCATCTCCGTGGTCTCCATGATCCGGCGGAGCAGCGTGCTGGTCAGCTTCACGGTTGGTGCGTGGGTCTTCCACGAGAAGAACCTCCGTTCGAAAGCCGTTGACCTTGTCCTGGTACTATTAAGTATGGTGTTCCTGTGGATGGGCAGTCAGTGAGGCACCGTCACCCTCTATGGAGGGTACGCGATCCCTCTATAGAGGGTTTGCGCAGTCTCTATAGAGGGTTTGCGCGGACTCTGTAGAGGGGTATGCCGAGGCAATCATACAAGAGAATATACAGATAGTAGAGCAATAGATCATACAAACAAAGGAAATCATGCTACGTAACACGTTTTGGAAGATCCTTTTTGCTGCTTGTTGGGTCACGACGGCTGCGCAAGCGCAGCCCATCGCCATGCGCGACGTCTTCGCCGCGATGCCCGACAGCATCCTGCCGATGGTCACGAAGAACAACCGGCTGGATTGCATCGACTTCATCGAGAATCACATGGAGGCAAGGGTGCGTAATAAGGCCGACGAGTATGTGACGCTGGAGGCGTTGACCGCCGACTACGCCCGCTTCCGCACCAGTGCGCTGGCCGTCTTGGAGATGAAGCTGCTGCCCGTCAGCGACAGCACTGCGGTGCTCTGCCTCGTCACTACCATCCAAACCGGCGAGGAGGGTACGTCGCGCCGTCTCGAAGACTCCCAGATCCGCTTCCTCGCCTCCGACTGGTCGCCGCTGCCCACGCCCGTACCCTTCGAGCGGCTCGCCGACAACCCCTTCCTGCGGATGGCGCTCTCGGCCGACGATCTCACCCTCACGCTGACACCCCAGACGGCGCTCATGACCATAGAGGAGCGCGAGGAGATGAAGGAAGCACCGAAGGCCGTGGTCATGCGGTGGAATGAAGGAAAGTTTGTTGAAGCAACCACTCATGAATAGCTTGAGGGCGTACAAGGTGTTCCTTAGCCTCCTGTTGCTCATGCTTCCCTGCACCCTTGTGCAGGCTTCCATGTTGCGCCCGGACACCCTCGCCGTGCCCTGCGACACGGTTGTCGCTGCGGCCGACACGGCCTCGGCGGACTCCTCCTTGCGGCGGAGGGTGAAGGGTAGGGTAGAGCATCTGCGGGAAGAGTACAACATCGACAGCATCCATTCCATCCGCGACGTCGATAGCATCCTCGCCGTGAGATACCAGAGGACGGGAACCTACGACACCCTCTACCTCACACGCCCCACGCAGCGCTTCACGGCGCGCCTGCGCATCACCTACGGCCTCCGCTTCTGACAAAAAAATCAGGACCTCCGTTGCTGGAGGTCCTGATTTTTTGGGGGGAGTCGTGAGGCGCTTACTTGCGGCTGCGAGCGTAGCGGCTCATGAACTTATCGACACGACCGGCGGTGTCAACGAGCTTGCTCTTACCAGTGTAGAAGGGGTGGGAGCTGGAGGAGATTTCCAGCTTGACGACGGGATAGGTCTCGCCTTCAAATTCCACCGTGTCGTTCGTCTTGGCGGTGGAGCGGCTCAGGAACATATCGCCATTGCTCATGTCCTTGAACACGACGGGGCGATAGTTGTCGGGATGAATACCTTGTTTCATTGTTTTGTTGAGTAGTTTAGCCGGGCTTGTGTACCGGCGGTGAATAATATCAGGGTTCTCGACCCTGCTTACTTGAATTGCGGCGCAAAAGTAGTGCTTTTCTCCGACGTGGCCAAACATTCCGCTCCTTTTTTTGCACTTTTTCTATTACATGCTATTTTATGTCAACAAAAAGAGCGGCTTTTTTGGCGGCTCTCAACTCTTTTGCTATCTTTGCACCAATATTTATTCACAACATCACTTTACTAAAACAAAATCATTATCTCATGACCAACAGGGTAAAGCTCGCGACTATGGCTTGGTGCTTGGCATCGGCTATGTTCGCACAGCAACCGCAAGGCACTGCTACCCCTAAGACCCCGGTTGACGATGATAACGCGGACTTCACCTTCACCGAGTCGCAGCTCGACGAGGGCGACGAGGCGACGACCGTGTCATCGCTGGTGGCCACCAAGACCGATCCCTATCTCTCGCGGGTCGGCTTCCTGTTCAGTCCCATGCGCTTCCGCGTCCGCGGTCTGGACAACCAGTACAACCAGACGTATCTGAACGGTATCATGTACAACGACGCCGAGCGCGGGCGCTTCAGCTACAGCATGATAGGCGGCTTGAACCAGATTGTCAACCCCAACCGCGAGGGTGCCTCGGCCTTCGAGAACACCGTCTTCGGTCTCCCCGGCATCGGCGGTGCCACCAGTATCAACCTGCGTCCCGGCTCGCAGCGACAGGGCAACCAGCTCACGCTCTCCGGCTGCAACCGTAACTACGTGGCTCGTGCCGCCTACAGCTTTGCCTCCGGCTTCAACGCCAAGGGCTGGGCATTCTCGGGTGCCGTCGGTTACCGCTGGTCGAAGGAAGGCAACATCGAGGGTACGTTCTACAACTCGCTGAGCTACTACCTCGGCGTGGAGAAGAAGCTGGGCGACCGCCACTCCTTCTCGCTCATCACCTTCGGCGCGCCCACGGAGCGCGGCCAGCAGGGCGCCAGCACCGAGGAAGCCTACTGGCTCGCCAACTCCCATTACTACAACCCCAATTGGGGCTATCAGGATGGGAAAAAGCGCAACAGCCGCGTCGTGCGCGACTACGAGCCCACGGCCATCCTGACATGGGATTTCGACATCGACCAATATACCAAGCTCACGACCGCTGCAGGCTTCCGCTACTCCATGTACAGCGGCACGGCACTCGGCTGGAACGGCAACGCCGCCGACCCGCGTCCCGACTACTACAAGAACTTCCCCTCCAGCATCTTCAACGTCTATGACGATGAGCTGAACAACGAGGGCTATCTGGGACAGAACAAGTATTTCCTCGACCAGTGGCAGACGCTCTACGACTACTGGACTGCTGACAAGGCCAACCGCCAGGTGCAGTGGGACCGTATGTATGCCGTCAACCGCGCGGAGGCAGCCCGTAATGGTGAGACCCTCTACTACCAGGAGCGCCGCCACAACGACCAGCTGATGCTTAACCTCAGCTCCACGCTGAACCGCACCATCGACCAGAGCAACAAGTACAGCCTCGGCCTCCAGTTCAACTCCACCAAGGGTATGCACTACAAGACGATGGCCGACCTGCTGGGCGGTGTCACCTACTATGACTACGACAAGTTCGCCGCCAACGAGTACGGCAAGAGCAGCATCGAGGCCGAGAACGACCTCCGCAACCCGCACCGCCTCATCGGCGTAGGCGATAAGTTCGGCTACGACTACAACATCCACGTCCACAAGGCACGCCTCTGGGGACAGTACCTCTTCCACCGCGGCATGTGGGACTTCTCGATGGCCGCCCACGTGGATGGTACCGTCTTCGAGCGCGACGGCCTGATGCAGAACGGCCGTGCTCCCGAGAACTCCTACGGCAGCAGCGGATGGGCCAAGTTCCTGCATGGCGGCGGCCGCGCACGCCTGGCCTTCGACCCGACGCCGAACCACCGTATCTCCCTCTCCGGCAGCTGGGATAGCGAGGCGCCGATGCCCGCCAACAGCTTTGTGGCACCCCGTATCCAGAACAACTACATCAACAACCTCGACCTGGAGGACATCTTCAACGCCGAGCTCGCCTACGACTTCCGCTTCGGCATCTTCTCGGGTCGCATCGCCGGTTACTACACCTATTTTAATAATGGCGTAGAGCAGACCGCCTTCTACAACGACGACCAGTCGCGCTTCACCTACCTGACCATGAACGGCATCCAGCGCGTGCACTACGGTCTCGAAGCCGCCTTCAACCTGCAGATCACCAACAGCCTCAGCGTCCATGTCCTCGGTACCATCTCCGAGGCCAAGTACGACAACAATCCGTTGGCGCAGCTCGCCTACGAAGGCTCCGACGCTACCACCATTGCCAAGGTGAACCGCTGGGTGAACCCCGTCACGAAGCGCACTTCCAAGGATCCGCTCTGCGTGTATGCCGAAGGGATGCACATGAACGGCACGCCCCTCACCGCCCTCAATATCGGCGTGAACTACAACATCAAGGGATGGTACCTCGGTCTGGACCTCAACTACTACGACCGCGTCTATCTCGGCTTCTCGCAGTACCGCCGTCTGTCCAATGTCATGGCGCAGTACGTCGCCTCCGGCGTCGATGAGAAAGGGCGCCACCTCTTCCCCGACGTGGATGCCGAGACGCTCAAGAACGAAGGTGGCATCCTCTACGACCAGCAGGGGAACATCATCCATGCCTATTCCGCCAAACAGGAGAAGTTCGACGGCGGCTTCATGCTCGACGCCTCCATCGGCCACTCCTTCTACCTCCGCCACGGTCGCAGCTTGAACGTCAACCTGAGCCTCAGCAACCTACTGAATAATACGAACATGCGCACAAGTGGCTACGAGCAGAACCGCGACGATAACTACTACAACCTCGACGGTTCCGTCGGTGAGTCCAAGGCGTACAAGTTCTCCAAGAACCCCAAGTACTACTATGCGCAGGGCTTCAATTTCTTCCTGAATATCGGTTTCCGCTTCTAATTAAATGTACACGCGTATGAATAAGTATATGATCCTGGCGGCAACCGTTCTCGCCGCACTCTCTTTCACCGCCTGCATGGACGAAACCGATGAGCCGCCCGTGGATGCAGATCCCGGCATCTACAGCCTCACGTCGGTGGGCGAGGTCAACACGACCATCGCCGACCTGAAAGTGAAATACCGCACCAAGATGACTGCCAACAACACCTACCAGAAGGTGCTCGATGATCAGGTCTTCGAGGGCACCGTCGTGGGTAACGACATCACCGGTAACCTCTACCAAAAGCTCTGCCTGAGCGAGCTGACACCCGATGGAAAGGTGCAGAGCATCTATCTGAATATCAAGTGCACGAACCTCTTCTCCTACTTCCCCCTCGGCACGACGGTGCGCGTGAACCTGAAGGGGTTGTGGATTGGCAACTACGGTTATGTGCCCACCATCGGCACACCCTATAAGACCAGCCAGGGCAATATGCGCCTGGGTGTCATCCTCCTGCAAGACTGCCGCACCCATGTGCAGATCGTGGAGGGTCCCGACGACGCCACGAAGGAGCAGCTCCTGACACCCACGAAGGTCGATGCCACATGGCTGGGCAGTGCTGCTAACAAAAATGTGAACAACACGCCCATGCTGGCGACCGTGGAGGGAGTCTTCACCGAGGCCGACGGCGAGCGCATCTTCACGCCCAACGTCTCGGAGGCCGAAGACCCGCTGAACGGCTACGATGCCGGCTACGCCCGCAACAGAACCCTCAAGGTGGGTAGCCAGAAGATCCTCGTCCGCACTTCCACGCGCAACGAGATCTCCACGACCATCATCCCCTCCGGGAAGGTGCGCCTGACGGGCATCCTCACCTATTACGGCTCCGACTGGCAGTTCCAGATGCGCGACCTGGGAGACCTCGTCGTCTTAGAGGAGCAGCCCAACGCCACCCAACAATAACTCATTCATCTTTCGTTCAATCGTAAATATACAAGATACATATTATGAAAAAGTATTTTTCTATCCTGATGGCGCTGGCAGTGTTTGCCTTTACCGCTTGTGTGGATGTGCCCGAGCCCTACGGCATCAATGCGGGTAATATCGCTGATGAAGAGGAGGTTATCATCCTGCCTGCCGGTAGCGGAACAGTTGCTGATCCCTACAACGTGGCGGGTCTGATACAGGCCGTGGCTAACCTGCCCGCGGGACAGAACTGGCCCACGGAGGTGGTCGTGAAAGGCATCGTCTCGCAACTCAAGAACGACCTCAACCCCGATTATGGCAACCTGTCCTACTATATCTCCGACAACGGCAAAACCACTGAGCAGTTTTATGTCTATCGCAGCTTGGGACTGAACAAGGAGAAGTTCACTGCCGACGAGCAGGTGCAGCTGGGCGATGTCGTCGTTGTGCAGGGTACCGTGACCAACTACAACGGTACGCTGGAGTTTGTCCAGAACCAGAGTTGGCTGCTCTCCACCACCAACACCTATTCGGGTGGCGGCGAGACCGTGGATATCCTCGGCGATGTCACCTTCTACGAGAACGCTTTCGACGGCGCACTGGGTGACTTTACCACGAACAATGTCAAGCTGCCCGGCACTTCTTCGTATGTCTGGACGGGCGACAAGACCTACCACTGCGCGAAGGCCTCCGGCTACGTGGGCGGTTCTACGCAGGAGTCTGAGGGATGGCTCATCTCCCCGAGCATCAACCTGAAGAAGGCCACAGAGGCATACCTCACCTTCGATCACGATTGCAGCAAGTTCAATGTCGATGCCTCCCAGCAGGTCTTCGTGAAGGCCAAGAGCGAGAACGACCGCGAGTGGACCGTGCTGCCCGTCGAGGAATATCCCAGCGGCAAGTTCGTCACTATCGCCAACATCAACCTCTCCGACTTCGTGGGCACGAAGGTGCAGATTGCCTTCCAATATACCAGCAGCACCGCTTCCGCCGGCACGTGGGAGGTGAAGAACTTCAAGGTCACCGGTTATGGCGAGAAGGGCATCAATGGCATCACCTGGGAGGACTTCTCGAACGGACAGTTCGACTACTGGGAGGCTGATGACGCGACGCCTACGGGATGGCAGGAAGATGCCACTAAGGGCAATGCCAAGCTCTCCAAGTCCGAAGACTGCTACAGCCGCAGCTATAGTGTGTGCATCGAGGGTGTGGCGCTCGGCGAGCGTCGTCTGGCTTACAAGGAACTCTACTTCGAGCCCGGCACCTACACTTGCTCCTTCTATGCCAAGGCCGCTCTCTATGAAGGTCGTGTGCAGGCCGGCTACTGGCCGCAGGGCGCTGCCGCTGCCATCTATGACAAGGATGCCACGGGGGCTAATATCCGTACCGACGTGACTGGCCGTGACTGGACGAAGATCACCTACTCCTTCACCATCGAGGAGACGGTGCCTGTGGCCCTCATCGTGGCAGTGCCCACAGGCAGCAAGGACAAGAACGTCCTCGTCGATGACTTCACTATCACCAAGAACCAATAAGACTATGAACAGGAATCGCACATATTGGGGCTTTGCCGCCTTGGCCGTGGTTGCCGTGTCGATGGCGTTTGTCGCCTGCGACAACGACGATGACCGCTATGACATGCCCTCCGACGTGGTGTGGCGCAGCTCCGGCAAGGCTGCAGGGGCCATCATCACGACCCCCTATGAAGAACGCATCGAGGTGCCGGCGCGCAAGGCCGGGAACACCTTCGTGGCGCATACCGTGCAGTTCGGCGGTCACGAGGTGATGAACTTCTGCGTGGAGTACGACCCCAACCAGATGCACTCCCGCTGGGTCGCCTTCCGCTTCGACGGCGACACGCGGCAGCGCAACGTCTCGCGCAGCAACGAACCCTTTGCCGACGACCCCAAGCTGCCCTCCAGCATGAGGATCGGCTCCGGCACCTTCGGCTGGCCCTACAGCCGCGGCCACCTCGTCGCCTCCGCTGACCGCCTCTTCTCGCAGGAGGCCAATGAGCAGACGTTCTATATGTCGAACATGAGTCCGCAGATCAGCAATTTCAATGCTCCGTACTGGTCGCGCCTGGAGAACATCGTGCAGAACCACGGCCACAACAGCTCCTTCGCCGACACCCTCTATGTCGTCAAGGGCGGTTACATCGACGATGACATGGATCTCCTCGGCTGGCAATCGCGCGGCAATGGCAAGAGCGTGGCTGTGCCCGGACATTATTTCATGGCGCTCCTGCGCGTGAAGGGGGCCTCCTACAACAGCATCGCCTTCTGGATTGAGCACAAGGACTATGGCTACGATGACGACGTCGCCGTGCCCAAGACCGTCTTCCAGGACAACCACCAGATCGTCTCGGTGGATGAGCTGGAGCAGCTCACCGGCATCGACTTCTTCCACAACCTGCCCGATGACATCGAGACCAAGGTGGAGGCCGAGTATTCCGTAGGACTGTGGATGAACTAAAGCCCCCCGCTCGGCCCAAAGGGACGCTCGACCCTTCGAGAACCCCTCCCCTAAGGGAGGGGAGTAGGAGCAGGGAAAAATATTAAAGGAATCGCAAACTTGAATCTTATGAAGTATAATAAAGTTACCTCGCGCCAGCTTCTCCCCTCCCTCACGGGAGGGGTACGGGGGTGGGTCTTTTTCCTCCTCTCCCTCCTCTGTCTCCCGCTGGCTGCACAGGAAGGTCGGATCGGCATGTACGCCATCGGTTTCTACAATCTGGAGAACCTCTTTGACACCCAGCACGACGAAGGCAAGAACGACTACGAGTACCTGCCCGATGGCGCCAACAAGTGGAGCGAGCTGAAATACACGCATAAGCTGAAGAACATGTCGCAGGTGCTCTCCGAGATGGGCACCGACCGCCTGCGCACCGGCTGCGCCATTATCGGCGTCAGCGAGGTGGAGAACGCCCACTGCCTCACCGACCTCTGCGCACAGGAACCCCTCGCCAAGCGCGGAATCCAGTTCGTGCACATCGAAGGTCCGGACAACCGCGGTGTCGATTGCGGCCTACTGTACAATCCCCGTTTCTTCACGCCGGCGAAGGTGTGGCTGCAACCCTACGTGCTGAAGGAGGAAATCAATTCACGGCCCACCCGCGGCTTCCTCACCGTGCAGGGCACACTGGCGGGCGACAGCATCACCGTCATCGTCTGCCACTGGCCCAGCCGCTTCGGCGGCTCACCGCTGCGTGAGTGGGCGGGTGAGCAGGTGAAGGTCGAGAAGGACAGCATCCTCCGCGCCAACCCGGAGATGAAAGTCCTCGTCATGGGCGACATGAACGATGACCCCTTCAGCCCCTCGATGGCCAAGTCGCTGAGCGCGCGCCGCAAGATGGCCGACGTCAAGGCCGGCGATATGTTCAATCCCTGGTGGCAGATCCTCCTCGACGGCCGTGGCACGCTGAAGTACAACGGCAACTGGAACCTCTTCGATCAGATCGTGATGTCGCCCGGATGCATCAAGGGTGTGCCCGATAAGGACTACACATCGCTGACCTTCTACAAGGCTGAGATCTTCACCCGCGACTACCTCTTCCAGGATGGCGGCAAGTACAAGGGCAACCCGAAGCGCACCCACGCTGGCGGTGTCTGGCTCGACGGCTACTCCGACCACCTCCCTGTCGTGACTTACTTTGTCAAGAGGCAATAGAGGCTATGAGGCTATAGAAGCTATAGATATCCGAGGTAACCCTAGATATCCGAGATACCCTAGAGAGGCTAAGATTAAAAAAAGCTAAACTTTTTTCCTTAATCCCTTCCTTCTAAGCTTTTTTAGCTACCTTTGCACACCCTAAGAGGAAATCTTTGTTAGAAATAAATAGTTAACTGTAAATCATTAAATTGTAATTCAAAATGACAAGCTACAAAGAACTGGGTTTGGTGAACACCCGTGAAATGTTCAAGAAAGCTGTGGCTGGTGGCTATGCCATCCCCGCCTTCAACTTCAACACGATGGAGCAGATGCAGGCTATCGTGCAGGCTGCCGTAGAGACCAAGTCTCCCGTCATCATGCAGGTCAGCAAGGGCGCCCGCAACTATGCCAATGGCACCATCCTTCGCTACATGGCTCAGGGTGCTGTGGAGTATGCCAAGGAGCTCGGTTGCCCCAATCCTCAGATCGCTCTGCACCTCGACCACGGTGACAGCTTCGAGATCTGCAAGGAGTGCATCGACAATGGTTTCTCCAGCGTGATGTTCGACGGCAGCGCTCTCCCCTACGAGGAGAACATCGCCATCACCAAGAAGGTTGTGGAGTATGCCCACCAGTACGACGTCACCGTTGAGGCTGAGCTCGGCGTGCTCGCCGGTGTCGAGGACGACGTCGTGGCAGAGAAGAGCCACTACACCCGTCCTGAGGAGGTCGTGGACTTCAGCACCCGCAGCGGTTGCGACAGCCTCGCCATCTCCATCGGTACCAGCCACGGTGCTTACAAGTTCACTCCCGAGCAGTGCACCCGCGACCCGAAGACCGGCAAGCTCGTGCCTCCTCCCCTCGCTTTCGACATCCTGCATGAGATCGAGAAGCGCATCCCCGGCTTCCCCATCGTGCTCCACGGCTCCAGCTCCGTGCCCCAGGACGAGGTCGATACCATCAACGCTTTCGGCGGCAAGCTGCCCGATGCAGTAGGTATCCCCGAGGAGCAGCTGCGTGAGGCTTCCAAGAGCGCTGTCTGCAAGATCAACATCGACTCCGACAGCCGTCTGGCCATGACCGCTGCCATCCGCAAGTACCTCGCTGAGAACCCCGGTCACTTCGATCCCCGTCAGTATCTGAAGCCCGCCCGCGAGAGCATGAAGAAGATGTACATCCACAAGATCGTGAATGTCCTCGGCTCCAACGACAAGCTCTAAGCCATCCATCACGGCATAAAAAAGGAACCCCGCAGATCAATGGTCTGCGGGGTTCCTTTTTTATGAGGGCTTTTTATTCGCCTTCAGCGGGAGCTTCTTCAGCAGCGGGCTCTTCAGCAGCCTCTTCAGCCTCGGGGAGAGCGACGTTGTTGTAAGCGTTCCAGTAGCGCTCGTTGAGCTCGTCGAGAGCAGCCTGCTGCTCCTCGGTCAGTGTGCCTTCGAAAGCAACGAGCTTCTCGCCCAGAGCCTCGAACTCAGCGTTCAGAGCGTCCTTAGCTTCCTGTGTGCCAGCAGCCTCAGCCTTCTCGGCCAGCTCGGTCATTTCGCCCAGGAGAGCGTCGAAATCAACAGCCTCAGCAGCTTCCTTCTTGCCACCGCAGCTTGCCATGGTGAAAGCCAGAGCAGCTACTGCGAAGAAAGTAAATACCTTTTTCATAGCGTGTAAAAAATGAATTTTAATGGCGCCTACTCTTTTATGGATTTTCGGCTATTTCCTTTTTGCTTTTTCTAACGTTTGTTTTCGTAGTGCGGGTGCAAAAGTAGAGAAAAAGGTTGATATGACAGCAAGAGAATGTCATCTTTTTTTGAAAATATCTTCTTTTTATGCCTTCGATGGCTGAAAATGTCTGAAAAAGGCTGTCCGCAATCAAAGTTTTGCAGGAAACCGTGGTGGCATCTCATGGAAAAGTTGTACCTTTGCCATCGCAAATTCAGTGAGGCTAATGAGCTCAATAATCCCTATGAGCCCAATAAGCCCAATGAGTCCAATGAGTCCCATCAGCCCCATTAACCCAAGACAATCATGAACTCTTTAGAATTAAAGTACGGTTGCAACCCGAACCAGAAGCCGTCGCGCATCTTCATGTCCGATGGCAGTGAACTCCCCATCGAAGTCCTCAGCGGCCGCCCCGGCTACATCAACTTCCTCGACGCCTTCAATGCCTGGCAGCTGGTGCGCGAGCTGAAGGCTGCCACGGGCCTTCCCGCTGCGGCCTCCTTCAAGCACGTCTCCCCCGCCGGTGCCGCCGTGGGACTGCCCCTTAGCGACACGCTCCGCAAGATCTACTGGGTGGATGACGTCCCGTTTGAGCTGACGCCCATTGCCACGGCCTACGCCCGTGCCCGCGGTGCCGACCGCATGAGTTCCTACGGCGACTTCATCGCTCTCTCCGACACCTGCGACACCGCCACCGCCCTCCTCATCAAGCGCGAGGTCAGCGACGGCGTCATCGCTCCAGACTACACGCCCGAGGCGCTGCAGATCCTGCAGGAGAAGCGCAAGGGGACCTACAACGTCATCAAGATAGACCCCGCCTACCGCCCCGAGCCCATCGAGCGCAAGCAGGTCTTCGGCATCACCTTCGAGCAGGGCCGAAATGAGGTGCGCCTCGATGACCCCGCCCTCTTCGCCAACATCCCCACCGCCAACAAGGACTTCCCCGAGGAGGCGCGCCGTGACCTCATCATCGCCCTCATCACCCTGAAATATACCCAGTCGAACAGCGTCTGCTACGTGAAGGATGGCCAGGCCATCGGCATCGGCGCCGGACAGCAGAGCCGCATCCACTGCACGCGTCTGGCCGGTCAGAAGGCCGACATCTGGAGGCTCCGCCAGCACCCGAAGGTGATGGCGCTGCCCTTCGTGCCCGGCATCCGGCGTGCCGACCGCGACAACACCATCGACATCTATATCTCTGAGGACCACGACGACGTGCTGGCCGACGGCGCCTGGCAGCAGTTCTTCACCGAGCGCCCCGAGGTGCTCACGCGTGAGGAGAAGGCAGCGTGGATCGCACAGAACACCGGCGTCTGCCTCGGCAGCGACGCCTTCTTCCCCTTTGGCGACAACATCGAGCGCGCACATAAGAGCGGTGTCCAGTATGTTGCCCAGGCTGGCGGCAGCGTCCGCGACGACCATGTCATCCAGACCTGCGACAAGTACGGCATCGTGATGGCCTTCACGGGCGTGAGACTGTTCCACCATTAAGACTCTCCCCGTCCCCTCCCTAAACAGGGAGGGGCGTCTATACCTGTCAGTTGAATATCTTAATAATCTATGGTAGAGAAACAGAACAAGGAAACTTCGCGTGGGTCTTTTGGCGGCGATGATATCGACAGCGTCATCCTGCATGGCGTGACGTTCAAGGGTGCGGGCAAAGGCCCCAAGCGTGATGACACTGGCAAGGTGAAAACCAAGGCCAAGAAGAAAAGCTACATCACCGGTGCCCACGGCTCGGCGTCGGCCAAGAAGAAGGCCGACATCCGGCGTGCCCGTGCCAACCGGCACAAGAAATAAAGAAGCGGCTGTGTCTATCATCTTGACACAGCCGCTTCTTTTACTTCTTGTGGAGCTGGCGGGACCTTCGGCCGTGCCGAAATAAAAAAACTCGGCAGGTTCAGTTCCCGCCGAGCGAAAAGTAGTGGAGCTGGCGGGAATTGAACCCGCGTCCAAACAGGGAAATCCTGCGCTTTCTACACGCTTATTCCGGACTGGATTGTCGGGCATGGGCAAGACCCGGACCACCGACCCATACCTTATCCTCTGAAGAGCTTCATCGTCGCCGCGAGGCCGGCGCCGACTATCCCCAAGTTTGCTGCACCACTGAACCAGAGCACTTTGGGGCAGAGTCTCTGAGTGATGTCCCGTCGCAGCACCTTGTGCCGCGAGAAGCTGATCTACTGTACTTCAATCAAGCAGCGAGAGCGTAACGAGTTTCGCCAGATAATTGTTGGAGACCAGAGATTCAAGAGAGCGATCAGCGACTCTCTGCGTGCTTACGCAACATTCCGTCCTGCTGTCAAATCCATGTCAGCCCCAAGACGTCTTGTTTTGCTTTTGCGCGGCAAAGGTACGGAAAAAGTTGATAGTTGATAGTTGATAGTTGATAGTTTTTTTTGCAATTGTGTGTTTTTTTGCCTTTCGTCATGTTTTTTTTGCATCCTGTAACAATATTTTGCCCAGAAAAGAGTTACTTTATATATACCTCATGAGAATACACATCTATAGATGATACAAGAGACAACCCTGGACATCGAGATAACCGATGGCATGAATGGGGCGGAGCGGGCAGCGAAACGTGCTTTCGACATCGTGGCCGCTCTCGTAGCCTTGCTCGTGCTGTCGCCCCTTTTTGTCGTCATCATTCTTGCGCTGAAGCTCAAGGCGCGAGGGCCTGTGTTCTTCCGTCAGGAACGCATCGGATTTCGCGCGCGCCCGTTCTATATATATAAGTTCCGTACCATGCGCACCGACACCGAGCAGGACGGCCGCCCGCAGCTGGCACAGACCGACGATGAGCGCCTCATCCCCCTTGGCCACCTGCTCCGCACCCATCACCTCGATGAGCTGCCGCAACTGGTGAACATCCTGAAGGGCGAGATGAGCTTCGTAGGGCCGCGCCCCGAGCGGCAGTACTTCATCGATCAGATCATGGCCCAGAACAGCGACTACCGCTACATCTTCCGGATGCGCCCCGGCGCCACCTCCAAGGCCACCATCTACAACGGCTACACCGACACGATGGAGAAGATGCTCGTGCGCCTGCAAATGGACCTTGACTACTATCAGCACCGCTCCCTGCGCATGGACGCGCAGATCCTGCTGACCACGCTGAAGTACGTGTTCAGCGGCAAAAACTTCTGAAACAAAAGTCCAACTAACTGATATGAAAAAGAAAATCCTTGTCTTCATACTGTCGCTTCTCACCTTCCAGCTGCCTGCGTTGGCGCAGTCCATGACGGACAGCCAGCTCATCCAGTACGTGCAGAAGGAGATGGAGAAGGGCACGCCCCAGCAGACCATCATCCAGAACCTCATCAAGCGCGGCGTCACCACCGAACAGCTCCAGCGCGTGCGCCGCAAGGTGGAGGCCGAGCAGAAGCAGCTCGGGGCGAAAGACCTGACCAGCAACGCTCAGGAGAGCCGCCTGCGCACGGGACAATCTGCGAAGACAGCGAAGGACAAGGAGCAGCGTGACAAGCAGACCCTCGGGGCTTTGCCCACGCAGAGGACACCCTACGAGGAGCGTCGCCTCACAGCCAAGGAACGCCAGCAGCTCATTGCCAGCGAGGGCAGCTTTCTGGGATTAGAGGACGAGGAAGAGTACGACGAGGAGCTCTGGACGATCCCCCGTGAGCAACAGGTCTATGGCCGTAATATCTTCAACCAGAAAGGACTGTCCTTTGAGCCCAATCAGAATATGGCCACGCCGGCGAACTACCGTCTGGGGGCCGGTGACCATGTCATCATCGACGTGTGGGGCGCCTCCCAGGAGACCTTCTACTGCGAGGTGTCGCCCGACGGCACCGTGACCATCCAGGGCGTCGGCCCCATCCAAGTGGGCGGCCTCTCGGTCTCCGATGCCACGTCGCGTCTGCGCAGCCACCTCGGCCGCTATTACTCCGACTGCGAGGTCAGTCTCAGTCTGGGCGAGACGCGCAGCATCATTGTGCAGGTGATGGGCGAGGTGCAGATCCCCGGCACCTACACCCTCAGCGGCCTCTCCTCCGCCTTCAACGCCCTCTATGCCGCTGGCGGCATCAGCGACGTGGGTACCCTGCGCGACATCAAGGTCTATCGCAGTGGCCGCTGCATCGCCCATATCGACGTCTATGACTATCTCGAGAACGGCAATGCCGCTGGCGATGTACGCTTGCAGGATAACGATGTCATCATTGTGGGACCCTATGACTGCCTGGTCGCCGTGCGCGGCAAGGTGAAGCGTCCGATGTTCTACGAGATGAAGTCCAGCGAGAGCGTGAAGCAGGTCCTGCAGTTCGCGGGCGGCTTCGCCGGTGATGCCTACACGAAGAATGTGCGCCTCATCCGCAAGGCAGGCGACGAGCACAGCATCCACACCATCGATGAGTTCTCGATGGCCGGTTTCACGCTGGCCGACGGTGACAGCATCTATGTCGATAGCGTCATCCCCCGCTTCCGCAACATGGTGGAGGTGCGCGGTGCCGTGATGCACCCGGGTCAGTTCCAGATGGACGGCCGCATCCAGAGCGTCCGCGACCTGCTGCAGGTCGCCGAGGGACTGCGCGAGGACGCCTTCACGGAGCGTGCCGTCATGCACCGCGAGAAGGACGACCTCACGCTGGAGATGATCTCCCTCGACATCCAGGGCATCATGGACGGCCGCCTGCCCGACATCGCCTTAAAGAAAAACGACGTCCTCTTCATCCCCAGCAAGACCGAGATGCGCGGCGAGGAGACCCTCCGCATCAATGGTGAGGTCAACTACCCCGGCACCTACCAGTTCGCGGAGAACACCACCATTCAGGACCTCATCCTGCAGGCCGGCGGTCTCACGCGTTCTGCCTCCACGGCGAAGATCGACGTCTTCCGCCGCAACTATGATCCCGCGGCGCAGGCCAGCGGCAAGAACCTCGCGCGCGTCTTCTCCTTCAACCTCGCGAATGGCTTCGTCGTCGAGGATACTATCTTCGCCCTGCAGCCCTACGATGAGGTGCAGGTGCGCAAGAGCCCCGTCTATGCCGACCAGCAGAACGTCCGCGTCAGCGGTGCCGTCAACTTCGAGGGTGAGTTCGCCATGACGAGCAAGGAGTTCCGCCTGAGCGATCTCGTGGCCCTGGCCGGCGGCCTCTCTGAAGTGGCCTATGCCAAGGGCGCACGCCTCATCCGCCAGATGACCGAGGAAGAGCGCGAGCAGCGCGACATCTCCCTGCAGCAGTCACAGATCTCGCTCCTGGAGCGGGGCCTGGATGCCGAGAACAACTTCAACCGTGAGCTCGCCGACTCACTGCTCGACTTGAAGATGAACCAGGGCTATGAGTACCCCGTCGCCGTGAACCTCGATGAGGCCATGCTGCACCCCGGTGAGGCGGCAGACATCGTGCTGCGCGCCAATGACCGCCTCGTCGTGCCGCAGTTCTCCAACACCATTCAGGTGTCTGGCGAAGTGATGTACCCCATCTCCATCACCTACCAGAAGGGCAAGAGCCTCAGCTACTACATCAACCGTGCCGGCGGCTATACGAAGAAGGCCAGCAAGGGTCAGACCTATGCCATCTACATGAACGGCTCCGTGGATAAGCTCGGCCGCCACGCTCGCTCCGGCAAGCTCGAGCCGGGTGCGCAGATTGTCGTGCCCACGAAGCCCAAGCGTAAGGGCATGAGCACCGCAGAGATCTCCGTCCTTGGCACCTCTGCCGCCAGCCTGACCACCATGATTGTCGCACTCATCAATCTGCTGAAGTGATGGAAGGACAGAAAAATCAAAAGGTCATCGACCTTCGCAAGATAGGCCAGCTGTTGTGGAGCCGCAAGAAGCTCTTCCTGAAGGTGTGGGCCATCACGTTCGTGCTGGCTTGCGCGTGGATTTTCCCGCAGCCCCGCTCGTATGACACCTCCGTGATGCTGGCTCCGGAGACCGTGGAGGGTGGCGCCAGCAGTACGCTGAGTAGTATTGCCTCATCCTTTGGCGTCAATATCGGTAATGCCACGGGTAGCAGCGATGCCATCTACCCCCTGTTGTATCCCGATGTAATCAGCTCCAATGACTTCATCGTCGGCCTCTTCGACATTCCCGTCCAGACGAAGGACGGCGAGGTGCAGACCGACTATCTCGACTACCTGATTCATCACCAGAAGGTCTCCATCTGGTCCTATCCCAAAATTTGGATCAATCAAGGCATCAATGTTTTGTTCCCGCCGGAGGACAATGCTCCTGTGGGTGCCAAGGGCAAGGTGGATCCGTCCCATCTCTCCCGCAAGGAAGAGATGATTGTGGAGGCGGTGCGCGGCAATGTGCGCTGCTCGGTCGATAAGAAAACCGATGTCATCACCCTCAGCGTTTCTGACCAGGATCCCCTCGTGTGTGCCACCTTGGCAGATTCCGTCCGTGCCCGTCTTCAGGAGTTCATCATTCATTACCGGACGAGCAAGGCGCGCATTGATGTTGAATACTTCTCGCGCATGGCGCAGGAGGCACATCAAGACTATCAAAAGGCAGTCAATGCGTATAGCCACTATTGCGACACGCACCGCGACGTGATCCTGCAGTCCATGCAGTCGCAGCGCGACGAGCTGGAGAACGATATGCAGATGAAGTTCAACACCTACAACATCATGTGTACCCAGCTCAGCGCTGCTCAAGCCAAGGTGCAAGAGCGCACCCCCGCCTTCACTATCCTGCAGAATGCCAGCGTTCCCACGAAGGCTTCCAGCCCCAAGCGTATGATTTTCGTGGCTGCCATGCTGTTCCTGGCTACGATAGTCACGGGCGTCATCGTCAGTCGCGAGTATCTCAAGACATTCTTCTAAAGTCTCCCTCAGCACCGTGTTCCTGGTATTCTCCATCTGTGTGCTATATGCACTGTATGGTCTTCTGATTTTCGTCGAGGATTACCTCCCGGAGAATCATAAGAAACTGATATACTGGGGTACCTGTGTGCTGCTGATTCTTCTGGCTGGTACGCGTGAGATTGGCTTTGACCCAGACTCGGCAGAGTACGAGAAGACCTATCTGGATCCCTACAACACTGATGTCATGGATTCCGTGGAATTCACGTACATCATGATTGCCCAGGCTTTCAACTCATTCACCCGCGATGCTCATCCGCTTTTTCTGGTGTATGCCTTTCTGGGTGTCCTGTTGAAGTTCTGTGCTTTCCGCCGCTATAGCGACTCGTGGCTGATTGTGGTGTTCATGTACATCAGTTTCTACTATGAGTTGCATGAGACCTGTCAGATCCGTGCCGGTGTACTATCGGGCTGTATGTTGCTGGCAGTGCCTTGCATCGCCGACGGGCAACGTTGGAAGGCGTTTCTGTGGATTGCCATTGGCACGTGTTTCCACATGTCCGGGCTCATCCTGTTGCCTCTCCTCTTCCTGCGCAATAAGCCGTTGGGATGGCTCTGGAAGACGGTTCTGGCACTGTCGATACCTTTGTCCTTTGCTTTCGCCGGCTTTGAGGTCGGTCTGGATTTCGCTTCGGAGATTCCTTACATCGGGGACAAGATTGCCCTCTACAGCGAGATTGAGAATAAGGGAAAGCAAGTAGTCTCCAGTCTGAATCTCTTCGGCCCCCTGCACCTGCTGATGGTGCTGCTCTTCTACTACCTCCTTTTCTTCGCCGACACGTTGACCGAGCGCTTCCGCTATTTCCCGCTGATGCTGAAGATTCTGGCGCTGGCGCTGGTGTCGTATGCCGTATTCTCGTTCATCCCTGTCATGGGTGAACGTATGTGCTCCATGTACCGTACGATCATGATCGTGATCCTTCCGACCATCGTCTATACACTGCGGCCGAAGTGGTGTGGCCTGCTGTTGCTGTTGATGGTCTCGTTCATCTTCATCAACTTCTCGCTGCGAGATATGTATAATGTATCCTTCATCCTGCCCGCCGTCAGATGAAATGGTCTGTCACCGATACCGCTGAACGGAGAGTAGCGAAGAACACGCTGCTGCTTTTCCTGCGCATGGCACTGCTGATGGTCATCAGCCTGGTGGCCGTGCGTTTCGTGCGCAGTGGACTTGGCGTGGAGGACTATGGCATCCTGAATGCCGCCACGGGCATCGTGCAGATTGTCATCTGCCTGAAGTCCATCCTCGCCACTGCCACACAGCGCTTCATCTCCCTGGCCTTGGGGCGGGGCGATCTGGAGAACGCTCGCGACTCGTTCAGCGTCAGTGTCCGACTGAGCCGCTTGCTTTCCCTTCTGGTGCTTGTGGGCATGGAGACAGTGGGGTTGTGGTTCGTAGCTACGCAGATGAACTGTCCGCCGTCGCGCTACACCGCTTTGCTCATCGTCTATCAGCTGGCTGTCGTGAACTTCATCCTGACCCTGTTGCAGGTGCCTTATCTGGCTGTAGTGCTGGCCTATGAGCGGATGGGCGTCTTCGCCATCGTCACGGTGGCCGAGGGTGTCATCAATCTGGCGGCTGCCCTGTTGCTGTCCATCGTACCCGGCGGCAGGATGATCTTCTATGCAGTAATGCTGATTGTGGCCAACCTGTTCGGTTTCCTCGTGTATCAGGCTTATGTTCGTCGTCGTATCCGCGACATCTCCTTCCAGCGCGTGCAGGATGAGCGTCTCTACCGTCAGGTCCTGTCCTTCTCTGGATGGACTATCTACGGGAGCATTGCTGCCGCTATGATGTTGCAAGGTAATATGCTGGCGCTGAATGTCTTCGTGGGGCCTCTGGCGAACGCAGCCTTTGCCGTCGCACTACAACTGTACAACGCTTTCAGCAGTTTGGGCAACAATGTGATCATGGCGGTACGCCCGCAGATGGTGATGAACTATTCGCGGGGCGACTACCGCCAGCTCAACCGCCTTTTCATCCTCTCGACGCTGGCCCTGATTGCCTCGTTCGGCGTCATCCTGGTGCCGCTGGAAATATGGATGCCGGAGATTCTGCACCTTTGGCTGGGTGATGTAGATGGCATGACCGTCATCTTCTCTCGCCTGATGATTGTGGTGGCCTCGCTGTTAATGCTTGGGATGCCCATCACGATTATTATGCACGCCGTCGGCTGCGTGAAGCAGTACCACCTCATTGTAGAGACCATCACCATCTTGTGTCTGCCCGTTGCCTGCCTCTGTCTCCACTGGGGCTATGCGCCGGAGAGCGTCTGCTGGTCGATGGTGGGCTTCATTACGCTGGCACATGTCAGCCGTCTCTATTGTCTATGGAAATATTATCTGAAGGAAATATGATATTCAAGCTCTTGCATACCCTCTTCCCGTTGCGCATAGTCTCCCTTCCCGGCCGTGTCCTCCGCCGCATCTACTCCGGTTGGGTGCGCTACGAGTTCCGCTCCTGTGGCCGCCATTGTTTCTTCGGCAGGTTCCTCGCATTGCAAGGTGCCAAGTACGTTGACATCGCCGACCACGTCACGATGGGACGTGGCCTCGTCCTGGAGGTCTTCGATCGTTATGGTGAACAGCGCTTCACGCCCGGTGTGACCATCGGTAACTACGTCAATATCGGCGACTATAGCCATCTGACCTGCATCAATGGCATCACCATCGGCGACAACGTCCGCATGGGACGCAAGATTTTCATCACCGACAATGCCCACGGTGCCTCTGAACGTGCATTGCTGGATACACGTCCCAACATCCGTCCGCTCGCCAGCAAGGGTCCCGTTGTCATAGAGGAGAATGTGTGGATAGGCGAGATGGCCTGCATCATGCCCGGCGTGACCATCGGGCGTGGCGCCATCATCGGTGCAAATGCCGTCGTGACGCACGACGTGCCGCCATATACCCTCGTGGCAGGGAACCCCGCCCGTGTCATCAAACAGATTGAATAATCCTTATCTCCCTCTGCCCTATGTTCAAACTTCTTCTTCGTCATGTGCCGTTGTTCGCGATGCTTTCCGCGTGCCTGTCGCTGAGTGCGTGCAAGGATGCTGACGAGCTGAATGTTGAACTCATGGAGAAGAGGTTGGCAGAAGTCGGGGCACATCCAGAGCATCCGTATTCCTATATCCAGAATCATCCGTTACCCCTGGGAAAACAGACGCTGAAGGTGTTGTCTATCGGCAACAGTTTCACGCAGGATGCCCTATGGTTCGTCTCAGATTTGCTGGAGACGGCTGATGTCGATGCGCAGAGCTATTCTATTTATTATGTGTCACATGAGGCGGCATCGCTACAATACTGGTGGGGGCAGGCGGAGAGTGGAACGCGGCTGGCGGCTCACCATTTGGCTGGTCTTCGAATGACACAGGAGAGTGGGACGCTGGCAGAACTATTGGCACAGGATTGGGATGTCATTACTCTGCAACAGAATTCGGAGAATAGCATCCTTTATGCTTCGTTTCATCCCTACCTGCATCATCTCATCGACTTCATCCAGCAGCATTGTCTGAATCCAGATGTTACGTTGGCCTGGCTGATGGCCTGGTCATACAATGATGGCGATTTCCACCCTTGGACGAATTATGAGCGCTGGCTCCTTATCGCCAGGACGACCGTGCAGATGGTGCAGGAGGATGGCATTGATGTCGTTATCCCAGTGGGCACAGCTATACAGAATGCACGCAAGACAACGCTCAACTCAAAGAGTCAGCTGACGAGTGATGGCTGGCATCTCGACACGGGTATTGGCCGCTACATCGCAGCCTGTACATGGGTGGAAACCCTCTTCGGCGCCGTCTATGGCATGAGCGTCAACGGAAATACGGCCCTTCCCCAGACTTCTGATGCTCCTTCTCAGCGCTATCCCTCGCAGCCTGTCACCGAAGAGAACCGCCCCATTGCCTGGCAATGTGCTATTGATGCAGTCGTCTCCCCTTTTCAAATCACACCTCTATAATATGCGTGCTTTATGAAATACCGTCAATATGTAGTATTGCTGAAAGAGTCATTCTTTGCAGCAGTCGTTGTCTTCTTCACGTTGAACGCAAATGCACAGGCACCACAGGAAATGTTCTATATATGTCGAGGCAATGTGGAAGAAATGGCAGTCTTTAATAGAACAACTGTTGACAGTATTGTTTTTGCTGATGACCATGCAGGCGGGAGATTCTATATTTATATGCGAGACAGTGTTTGCGGATTTCCTATTGTAGGCGTTGACAGTATCGTCTTCAGAACAGATTATGTTGGCGAGACAATGGGATGGAGTAGAAAGAATCCCATCTCCTTCGCTCAACCCTCGTGTGCGCTGGTGAATATCACGGGTATCTCGGAAATGCCTGAAAGGAAAAACACAAATGCTTCTGCTTGGATGGAGGTATGGGACGGGTATGGTCATTACTTCAAGAAGAAGGTCGTCCTGGATATGCAGGGAAATAGTTCAGGTGCCTTTCAGAAGAAGAATTTTTCAGCGGATTTCTATGAGGCGGATGGAAAGACACCCACTGACATCCGCATCGGTGACTGGGTCGCGCAGGATAGCTACCATTTCAAGGCTTTTCACACCAGTATTACAAAGGGAGAATGTCCTGTTAGTTACCACCTCTATGATTTGTTCCTCGCAACCAAGCCTGTCAACCAGCGGGCACCCTATATGGATTATGCGCCGGGGGAGTGGATGGAGTATGAAGAGAGTGTTGCGGAGAGGGGCTTTGCCCGCTGTTACCCCGCTGGATTCCCATGTGTGGTCTATCTGAACGGTCAGTTCTATGGCATCTTCAGCTGGCAGTTGAAGAAGCATCGCGACAACTTCAATATGGGACGGAACAATGCAGACCATATCTGCCTGGATGGCAATGTCGGACCGAATGACATTTGGAACGGAACCGTCAAATGGAGTAGTTTCGAGGTGCGTAATCCGAAACCAAAGGAAGGTAAATGGATATTGACAGACGTAAATGGCAATCCTTATGACGGTAATTATCCGAAGGAGTTGTTGGGTGCAGACAGTCCCATATATGACCCGACAAACAGCAGCCATGTGAATACGGCACGAACCAAGAATCATATCCTCGCGCTAAGCCGTTATATGTCAGAGATCGCAGTCTTTGAAAAGGCCTATTCCGAGGCATCGACTGCGGAGAAGGCTACAGCCCTCGCGAGTGTTAAGAAAGAAATCGAGAAACGGTTCTCGATGGAATGGATGATAGACTTTGTCCTGCTCGCCAATATTGTAGGAAACGGTGACGTCATAGATAAGAACTGTCAATGGACGACATGGGGTGAGCTGGATGGGACGGTCAGATGGTACGTCAATCCGTATGATATCGATGTGGCCTTTGGCGTCAATGCCACCACGGCCTTCTGGTTCTACGACTCTGGAAAATCTGAGATCGGAAACGGAAGTAGTACTCCCCTGCGATATGTATGGGCATATTACAGGGATGAGATGAAGGCCAGATACACAGAGTTACGGACTGCAGGTGTCATCAGTTACGAAACAATCTTCGGCTTGTTGAAAGACTGGTGGGATAGAGTCGGCGAGGAGAACTACGCCAAAGAGGCCGGGAAATGGCCGGAGATGCCCTGCAACAGAGATGATGGCATCTCGGAGAACTGGAGCTACACAGGAAAATACTATATCACCTTCTGGGGACTGGAAAGCAATTGGACAACGACCTCCACGTATGCAGAAGGGAGTTTTTGTAAGTACAAGTATCGGTGCTACAAGTCGCTTCGCCCTGATAATAGGGGGCACTTGCCCAACGAAGAGAATTCAGTCTGGTGGCAAGACATGAGTATCAAGCCGGGGATTTACCATACGGGCGATCTTGTGTACGACGGGCGTTGCAATTATTATCAGTTTCGGGCTCTGAAGGATGTGGAAGTCATAGAGAACCCGCTCTCCTTGAACAGGATGGATCACTTACAGGGAGCGCCGTTTGATAAATTCTATTCTTGCTATCCTTATGAGGGGGGTGTTCATGACAGCTTGGAGCGGTTGAGTGAATGGGTCAAGCGTAAAATCATATCTACAGATGAACAGATGAACTATCAGAGATGATTTTCACTGCCTTTGAACAAATAATCGTGAGATTTCTTGGGGGTTACCGTGAAAAGGCTTATTTTTGCGCAGAAACAAGATACGAAGCGTTTATGAATGTAGAAAATAAATATATCCGATTCGACTGGGCCGTGAAGCGGATGTTGCGCGACAAGGCTAATGCTGCCGTACTCGAGGGGCTCATCACGGTGCTACTCGGACAGAAGGTGACCATCGTCGAGATCCTTGAGAGCGCTTCTGATGATGAATATGACACAATCCGTGACGTTCAAGATTATAGAAATAGAGTATGTTGCATAATCCAAGAAAACGATAAAGGTTTAGCAATTGCGGAAATCCATTTTATCCGTAGGCTATACTATTATGAACGCATCCTCTACGGAGTGGCCAAGACGCTGACGGAGCACATCCAGCTCGGACGTCTGTACAACGAGGTGAAGAAGGTGTATCACATTAGTATCATCTACTTCGACCTCGGACAAGGGGCGGACTATCTCTACCACGGGCAGACGAAGTTCATCGGCGTACACACCCACGACGAACTCCGCGTGAACACCAAGGAGGAGCGCCTGATTCAGATGAAGACACCGGCTCAGGTGTTCCCCGAGTATTTCATCATCCGCGTGAATGAATTCAATGACGTGGCGACAACGCCCTTGGAAGAATGGCTCGACTATCTCAAGAACGGCTACATCCGCGATGACACCACCACGCCTGGCCTCCAGGAAGCAAGGGCAAAGCTACAGGTAATGACCATGAGTCCCGCAGACCGCCGTGCCTACGACCGTCACCTCGATGCCATCATGGTACAGGAGGATGTCCTCTCGACCGCCAAAATCGAGGGACGCGCAGAAGGCCGTGCAGAAGGCCGTGCAGAGGGCCGTGCAGAAGGCCGTGCGGAAGAAAAAATAGAGGCTGCCCGCAAGATGAAGGAACTTGGCCTGACGGCCGATGTCATCGCGCAAGTTACAGGATTGACCCCAGAACAGATTGCTCCGCTTTCCGCGTCGTGATGGCTGTGCTCGCTGGCTGCAGAGCAGTTCCACGCATGGAACTGCCTTGAAGCACGCTTGGTTTGACGCGTAAGCTCGCGAGGTTAAGGGCATAAGCTCGCGAGCTTATGGGCGAAAGCACGCGAGGTTATGGACGTAAGCACACGGGGTGCCGAGCGATAGTCCACGAGGTGAAGAGAAAGAACTCGTGAGATGAAGGCTAAAAACTGGGCGACTTTTAGGAAAAAGCTGGACGGCTTTTCAGAAAAAATAGACGTGTTTTTGGTTGAAACGGGTGCGAACGGGGGGGCTGGAAGCGCCGAAATCCGCCGTTTCCATCACCAATCACCCCTTTCTCTCACCGTTCCCTCACTGGATTCTCCTGATAATCAAACCGTGTGAGGGAATGAGAGAAAAAGAAGGGCAAAAATTATTTGTAGAGACAATATGTCTGAGTTATTTTTTTGTCACTTCACAGAAAAGCGCTATCTTTGTGCCGAAATAGAAAGCAAGGTATCACCTACGACCGCCAGACGAAGGTGCACACGTGTAGGATTGATACGATGCACATGGATAATATGACAATGAAAGAAGATAGGTCGCATGGAAAGGTTCTTTAATACGGCGGGTCCCAACAACCCGGAAGATAGTTATACGATTGATCCTCTGAGCCGTTTTGACTTGGATGACATTCTCATGCTCATACGCCAGAAAAAGTACTTCGTGCTCCACGCTCCCCGGCAGACGGGTAAGACATCTTGTATGCTCGCTCTGCGCGACTATCTGAACAAGGAGGGCGACTACATCGCGGTGTATGCCAACGTGGAAGGCGGGCAAGCATCGCGCAACGACAAGATGACGGTCGTGAAATCAACCGTGGATACTTTGACAGGGGAGATTTCGTTGATACTCAAGAATAATAAGGCCGAAGTTGTCCGTGATGCAGTGCAAGAGATGGGTGCAGATTCTATGCTCTCTCAGTTCCTGTCCCTCCTCTGTCAGTCCTTGGAAAAGCCTTTGGTGCTGATTCTCGATGAGATAGATGCTTTGGTCGGCGACTCCTTGGTTGCTGTGCTTCGCCAGATTCGTTCGGGCTATGCCAACCGCCCTGCAGCCTTTCCGCAGACGATCATCCTGTGCGGTGTACGCGATGTGCGCGATTATCGCATTGTGCTCTCAAACCAGGATATCGTCACGGGCGGTTCGGCCTTCAACATCAAAGCAGAGTCGTTGCGGCTCGGCAACTTCACTAAGGAAGAGATACATGAGCTCTATATGCAGCACACCCGTGAGACGGGACAGGAGTTCGACGAGGCCTGCTTCCCGATGGTGTGGGATGCCACCGAAGGACAGCCCTGGCTGGTGAATGCCTTGGCATATGAGGTGACATGGAAGATGAAGGAAAACCGCGACCGCAGCATCCGCATCATACCGGAAATGATCTATCGCGCTCAGGAGCGCATCATCTACCGCAGAGACACACACATTGACATTCTGATATACAAGCTACAAGAACCAAGGGTGAAACGTGTCATTGAGCCCATCCTCGCCAATAGCGAGGAAGCCGATGAGGGCCTTATTCCCAGTGATGATGTACTCTATGTTCAGGATATGGGGCTGATTGCGGTCGAGAGAGGCAAGCCGCGTCGTATCGCCAATGGTATCTATCGGGAAATTATACCACGCGAGTTGACATGGAGTACACAGGATTCGTTGGTACAGCAGCCGCAATGGTATCAGCGCCCCGATGGTCGCATCGATGTGGAGAAACTGCTGTTGGATTTCCAGCAATTCTTCCGCCAGAACTCCGACTCATGGATTCAGAAGTTCGACTACGCCGAGGCTGGCCCGCAACTGCTTCTACAGGCGTTCCTGCAGCGCATCGTCAATGGCGGTGGCTATATTGACCGTGAATACGGTCTTGGCCGTAAGCGTACCGACCTGCTTATTCGCAAGCCTTTGACAGAGGGCTATGGCGGCCCGGTTCAGCGTGTAGTACTTGAGCTGAAAATCAAGCGCGAAGCGCTGGAAACAGTGATTGAAAAAGGTTTGCAGCAGACGGCAGAGTATATGGATCTCGTGGGCGCTGTAGATGAGGGGCACCTCATCATCTTCGACCGATCCAATGAGAAGACATGGGAAGAGCGCATATGGCATCGTTCTTATGATTATCAAGGCCGCACCATTGTGGTGTGGGGTATGTAGCCTATGAAAGCAAGAGTTATAGCATATTATCTGCCGCAGTTCCACCCGATACCAGAGAACGATAAGTTCTGGGGAAAGGGGTTCACGGAATGGACGAATGTGGCCAAGGCCAGGCCGCTGTTCAGGGGACACTATCAGCCGCGCATTCCGGCGGATCTCGGTTTCTACGATCTGCGTCTGCCGGAGGTGCGGGAGCAGCAGGCGGAGCTGGCGCGCGAGGCTGGGGTAGAGGGCTTCTGCTACTGGCATTACTGGTTTGGCGGCGGACGGATGCTGCTGGAGCGTCCCTATGAGGAGGTGTTGGCGAGCGGCAAGCCGGATTTCCCGTTCTGCCTGTGCTGGGCCAATCACAGCTGGACGACCAAGACATGGGACAAGGACAGCAGTAAGATGCAGGATGCCATGATCGCTGAACAGCGCTACCCCGGCGAGGAGGATGACATCGCGCATTTCCGCTATTGTCTGCCCGCCTTCAAGGATGCCCGCTACATCACGGTCGAAGGGAAGCCCGTCTTCGGGATCTATGAGCCTTTCCATCATCCCCATGTACGTCGCTTCATGGAGCTATGGCGCCGGTTGGCCGTGGAGAACGGGCTGAAGGGCATCTATTTCTATGCCATCACGCGCTCCTCCAACTTCAACCGCTTCATGCCCGACGGCACGGTCGGACGTGTGATGCCCGACCTCAAGAGCAGCGCCGAGGACTATCGTGCCATGCTGGCACAGGGCTACGATGCCCTGAACTCCACGGGGCAGGTGCGCGCCGAGATGGCCTATTATAATAAATATGTGAACCTGGCACTCATCGCGTTGCGTAAGTACCTCCCGTTCATCCCTGCCACGCGTTTCCGCTATTCGCGTCTCATCCGAAACTTCTTCGCCCCCGAGGATCGGTGGGAGAATGTATTCCCGACGGTCTTCCCGCAGTGGGATCGCAGTCCGCGCGTGGGCAAGGCGGAAGGCGTGTATGTGGATGCCACCCCTGCGCATTTCGAGCAGCACCTGCGCGATGCCCTCAGCATGGTGGAGCAGAAAGACCTGGAGCATCGCATCATCTTCCTGCGCTCCTGGAATGAGTGGGCCGAGGGCAACTATGTGGAACCGGACTTGAAATACGGGCATGGCTTCCTGGATGCCATTCACCGTGTCATTGCAGAATAGACGGCATGATGGAGGATGTGAAGATTTCGGTCATTGTCCCGGTCTATAATGCGGCTCCCTATCTGGAGCGCTGCGTGGAGTCCATTCTCGGGCAGACCTATGGCCGCTTGGAGCTGTTCCTCATCGATGACGGCTCCACGGATGGCAGCGGGGCTATCTGCGACCGTTTCCTGGCAGACCCGCGTGTGCAGGTTGTCCACAAAGTGAATGGCGGGCAGGCGCAGGCGAGAAACCTGGGTCTCGACCGCGCCACCGGAGACTACGTGCTGTTTGTCGATAGCGATGACCAGATAGCGCTGGATACGCTGGCGTATTGCCTCCGCCTCCAGGAACAGGCACCCGCCGATGCCGTCCTCTTCGACTGCCTGATGACAGAGAACCGTGAGGCCGTGATCCCCGCTTCGCAGGAGACACTGCGCCGTTTCAGCGGCGACGAGATCCTGCGTTTCTTCATGGAGGAATCGACGCGCCAGGCCCGCCTCTACAGCCCCTGCCTCTGCCTCTACCGGCGTGAGGTGCTGGGAGATTTGCGTTTCAGGGAAGGTGTGTTCTTCGAGGATGTCGATTTCAAGTATAAGTTCATGGCGCGCTGCCAGAGGATTGTCGTCTCCAATCAGGTCAAATACATCTACTACATCACAGGTAATAGCACCACATCTGGAAGGCTCGGGCGCAGAGGCTTGGAGGTCCGCTTGGCGGATCAGATCATCTATGAGCTGACGCAGCAGAGCAGCGACCCGGTCGTGAGACGTCTGGGCAAGGTCAAGCGCGCTCGCACCGCCTTCTCCCTGCTTGGCCGCATGGCGCGCTATGGTGTCAAGACAGAGGAAATCAATGAGGATGAACTCATCGTACAGTTGACAAAAGAGCATCGCGACAATCTCTTCACATTGCTCTTTGCCCCCATTGGTTTCCAACGCAAGGTACTTGCCATCCTGCTTGCCATCAGCTTCAACATCGCCCGAAGGGTGATGAATAGCCGGAAGACGATTTATTGATGACATGGAAAATTGTGCGTTGCCATAGAATTCTGTCCGAATTGTTTGGCCATGTCGCTCAAAAGGAGTATTTTTGCCTCGGCAAAAGCAAAGGACAATCATGCGGTTACGGACCGCAACAGCGGTTTCGGAAACGGCGGTTGCGCAACATGAAATAAAAGAGCAATGAGATTCTTTGACCGACAACATGAGATTGAGAGCCTGCGGCGCACCTGGGAGAAGTCACGGGAGGTGGCGCAGTTCACAGTGGTTACAGGGCGCCGACGCATCGGGAAGACCACGCTGGTGCTCCATGCGCTGGCGGACACTACCGTGCTGTATTTTTTTGTCTCCAGAAAGGCAGAGGCGGAACTCTGCAACAGCTTCGTAGCAGAGATAGAGGAGAGGCTGGGAATCCCGATGCTGGGGCATAGCGGGCGTTTCGCCGACATCTTTGAGTATCTGATGAAACTGTCTAAGAAGCAGCATATCACGCTCTTCATCGATGAGTTTCAGGAGTTCTACAAGGTGAATAAGTCTGTGTTCTCAGACATGCAGCGCATCTGGGATCTTAACAAGCAGGAGGCGCACATGAACCTCATCGTAGGCGGCTCGGTAAACGCGATGATGAACAAGATTTTCCGCGATAAGAAAGAACCGCTCTACGGCCGGCATACGGCGATGATGCGCGTAAGGCCGTTCACGCCTTCGGTGCTGTCCGAGATTCTACGGACGTATGCACCGCAGCATACATCGGAAGATCTGCTGGCACTCTATCTGTTCACGGGCGGCGTGGCAAAGTACGTGGAGGTGCTGATGGACGGGGGGCATTTCACCTTCACGGACATGTTGGCGGCCATTATGCACGAGGACTCGCTCTTCTTGGATGAAGGCAAAGCATCGCTGATAGAGGAGTTTGGGCGCGACTATGGCATCTACTTCAGCATCCTGTCGCTCATCGCGCAGGGGCATAACACGAGGAGTGACATCGAGACAATGCTGAAACAGGAAGTCGGGGGCTATCTCACGAAACTGATGGATGACTACGAACTGATTACCAAGCGCCAGCCACTCTTCGAGAAGTCGTCCAACAAAGGTGTACACTACACCATCGACGACAACTTCCTCGCCTTCTGGTTCCGCTTCATCTTCAAGTACAATTATATGCTGGAGATCGGTGCTCACGAGAAGCTCAAGGAAATCATTGCCCGTGACTACGAGACCTACAGCGGTCGCATCCTCGAGAAGTATTTCATTGAGAAATTGGCGGAGTCAAAGGCTTACACGCGCATCGGATTCTGGGCCGATCGCAAGGGTGAGAACGAGATAGACATCATTGCAGCAGACGAGACGCGGCGCATTGCCGACTTCTTCGAGGTGAAGCGGAAAGCGGAGAACATCAACCTTGACACCTTGCAGGCTAAGGTCGCCGCTTTCCAGAGGGCGACGGGGCAGTTCGTCCGATACGCCGTCACATGCCACGGGCTCAGCATGGACAATATGACTAACTGATGAGCATCACCCTAAAATTGTATGCCTCCGTAGATTTAAGCCCGAAATGTTTGGCTCTGTCGCTCAAAAGGATTACTTTTGCGGTGAGAATTTAAATAAAACATTCATACTTTGAAGATACTAATAACTGGCGGCTCCGGCTTTATCGGGACCAATGTAGTGGAATTCTATCTCTCGAAGGGATGGGAGGTGCGGAATATTGACATTAAGGAGCCGAAGCAGGCTGAGGCGGCGGGATGCTGGGTGAAGTGCGACATCACGGATGAGGCGGCGTTGATGGCGGCCGTGCAGGAGTTTAATCCTGAGTATATCATCCATCTGGCGGCACGCACCGACCTCGAAGGCAAGACCGTAGAGGACTACAAGGCTAACACCGTCGGCGTGGAGAACATTCTGAAGGCGGCGGCAATGCTCAACGGGCTGAGGAAAATCCTCATCACGTCGTCGATGCTCGTCTGCCATACGGGATATATCCCCAAGGACCAGTTCGACTATGCTCCCACGACACGCTACGGCGAGAGCAAGGTCATCACGGAGAACACCGTCTGGACGCACAAACCCGCCTGTGACTGGGCCATCCTGCGTCCCACGTCGATGTGGGGACCGTGGTTCGGCGTGCCCTACCGTAATTTCTTTGACATCGTGAAGGCTGGCCGCTACTTCCATATCGGTCATCGCTCCTGCACCAAGACCTACGGCTACATCGGGAATGCGGTCTATCAGATCGACCGGATTCTGATGACCCAGACCGTGGACGAGGCCGACAAGGTCTTCTATCTGGGTGACCAACCGCCGGTGTTCATCGAGGAGTGGGCCAATCAGATTGCGGCCGAGCTGGGGCGCCGCGTGCCGCGCGTGCCTTTCTGGATGATGCGGTGTGCCGCCCTCGTGGGCGATGTCCTGCTGCGGATGGGGATTCCCTTCCCGATGAGCTCCTTCCGCTTGCGCAACATGACCACTGACAATATCGTGCCGCTGGACAACACGTACCGCGTCGCGCCCCATCCGCCTGTGGATAGGCTGACAGCGATTCAGCGGACGTTGGACTGGATGGAGAAGGTGGGGTAGGGGAGGCCGGTTTATCCCCTCAGCTCAAAGATCTTGAACAGGAATTTGGTGGCGATGAAGAGGGCGTTGGTGTAGATGCCGTTCTCGCGGCACGCGCGCACGTCATCTTTAATCAGTTGTAGCTTGCTGTGCACGCCGCTGGTGCTGAGGCCGCCCATGCGCATGGTGACGAAATCCATCGGCAGGTAGCGGGCACGGATGCGATGGACGCAGAACAGGCGCACCATCATCTCATAGTCCGAACCGATCTTGTAGTCTGTCTTGTAAAGTCCGGCCCGCTCAAACACAGCCCGTCGCGCATAGAATGAAGGGTGGGCGGGCATGAAGCCGAAGCGCAGCCAGCCGGGGCTGAAGCGGCGCGAGGAATAGTAGCGGACGCACCGCTCTGGTTCGCCGTCGCGGATGAAATGGATGTCGCCATAGACGGCATCGACGGCCTCGTCCGCGAAGGCCTCCGCCATCCGCGCGATCACGTCGGGGGCCGTGAAGTAGTCGTCGCTGTTCAGGATTCCCACGACGTCGCCCGTGGCCATGCGGAAGCCCTTGTTCATCGCGTCGTAGATGCCGTTGTCTTTCTCCGACACCCATAGCAGCCGCCCCTGGAAGCGGCTCTCGTACCGTCGCAGGAGGGCCGCGGTGCCGTCGGTGGAGTCACCATCGACGACGATGTACTCGATGTCGGGATAGGTCTGCGACAGGACGGACTGGATGGTATCTTCGAGGGTCGCTGCGCTGTTGTAGGCGACGGTGATGATGCTGATGCGGAGATGCTGCATGATGTGCGGTGAAGGATGCTTGTTGACGGGTGCAAAGATAGCGAATAACACTGAGACCAACGACTGTTTCTGACTTTTTTTCTATTTTTATTTCCCGGATATAATAAATGTATGGTCCGATACGTTATATAGATGGTAACATCTATATATGGCTGAACTGCGTATCTATATCCTGCTCGCATTGGTCATCGGGGCGGCTGTCACGGCGATAGTCATCCCGCTGATTATTGCCTTCTGCCGCAAGTTCGGCTACTTCGACCAACCCAACCAGCGCAAGGTGCACCATGTCGCGGTGCCGCGCCTCGGCGGACTGGCGTTCCTGCCGGCGATGGCGATGGGCAGCGTCATCTCCCTGCTGGCCTACTTCTCCAACACGCTCTCCCCTCCCGATTTCCATTTCACGGCGGCGCTGATGATTGTCGGCGCCACCATCGTGTATCTCCTGGGGCTCGTCGATGATCTGCTGGATCTGCCCGCCAACCTGAAGTTCGTCATCCTGGCCATCGGCTCGGCGATCCTGCCGGTGTGCAACCTCCAGATTGACAACCTCTACGGTCTCTTCGGCATCGGCGAGCTGCCGCTGTGGGTGGCCTATCCGCTCACGGTGCTCATCATCATGACGATCGTCAACGCCATCAACCTCATCGACGGCATCGACGGCCTCGCCTCCGGCATCGCCGCCATCTGCCTCGTGGTGTTCACCTATCTCTTCTGGGACTTGCGCACGGCCACCTTCATGTCGCTGTCGGCGGCGCTGCTGGGCTCCGTCCTTGCTTTCTTCTGCTTCAATGTCTTCGGTAAGTTCGGAGGGCATAAGATCTTCATGGGCGATGCGGGCAGCCTCATCCTGGGCTATGTCCTCTCGTACCTGGCCATCAAGTATATGATGATGACGGAGCAGGACATTTACACGGACGTGAATCCGCTGCTGCTGCCCTATAGCGTGTTCATCGTGCCGGTCTATGACCTGGTGCGCGTGGCGGTGACGCGTGTGCTGGACGGCCAGCCGATGTTCCAGGCCGACAACCGCCACATCCATCATGTGCTGATGCGCTGTGGGCTGACGATGCACCAGACGCTTGCCGTCATCCTCCTGCTCGTCGTCCTCTTCATCGCCGGCAACCTGTGGCTGGATGCCGTGGAGGTTCCCTTCACCGTCATCTTCTTCATCGACGCGGCCCTCTACCTCCTCTTCTTCGTCGTGGCCTACAGCATCGTCCACCGCCGCGAATCCTTCCTCGAACTGCTGTCGGAAGAATAAAGAAATCCCCGCCAGTCGGCGGGGATTTCTTTATTCTTTATTGTTTTACTTCGCGTAGCTCACGGCTCGTGTCTCGCGGATGACGGTGATCTTCACCTGTCCGGGGTACGTCATCTCGTTCTGGATCTTCGTGGCGATGTCGGTGGAGAGCTTCTCGATCTGCGTGTCGTCGATCTGGTCGGCACCCACGATGACGCGCAGCTCACGACCCGCCTGGATGGCGTAGGTCTTGGTGACACCCGGGTAGCTCATGGCAATGTTCTCCAGGTCTTTCAGGCGCTTGATGTACGCCTCCGCGATCTCGCGACGGGCTCCGGGACGGGCACCGCTGATGGCGTCGCAGACCTGCACGATGGGCGCGATGAGCGATGTCATCTCCATCTCCTCGTGGTGGGCGCCGATGGCGTTGCAGATGTCCGGTTTCTCCTTGTACTTCTCCGCCAGCTTGGCACCATAGAGTGCGTGGGGCAGTTCGGGCTCCTCGTCGGGCACCTTGCCGATGTCGTGGAGCAGTCCGGCGCGCTTCGCCTTCTTGGCATTGAGGCCCAGCTCGCTGGCCATGACGGCGCAGAGGTTCGCCGTCTCGCGGGCGTGCTGCAGCAGGTTCTGGCCGTAGCTGGAGCGGTACTTCATCTTACCCACGATGCGGATGAGCTCCGGGTGCAGGCCGTGGATGCCCAGGTCGATGGCGGTGCGCTTGCCCGTCTCCATGATCTCTTCATCGACCTGCTTCTTCACCTTTGCCACCACCTCTTCGATACGGGCGGGGTGGATGCGGCCGTCGGCCACGAGCTGGTGCAGGGCCAGGCGCGCTATCTCGCGGCGCACGGGGTCGAAGCCGCTGATGACGATGGCCTCGGGCGTGTCATCCACGACGATCTCCGTGCCGGTGGCAGCTTCGAGGGCGCGGATGTTGCGGCCTTCGCGGCCGATGACGCGGCCCTTCACGTCGTCGTTGTCGATGTGGAACACCGTCACCGAGTTCTCCACGGCGGCCTCCGTGGCCACGCGCTGGATGGTCTGGATCACGATGCGCTTGGCCTCCTTGTTGGCCGTCATCTTGGCGTCGTCCATGATCTCGTTGATGTAGCTGGCGGCGGCCGTCTTGGCCTCGTCCTTCAGTGTCTCCACGAGGCGCTCCTTGGCTTCCTCGGCGGTGAGGCCGCTGATCTTCTCCAGCTGTGTGCGCTCCTGCGTGATGAGGCTCTCGAGGCGCTGGCTCAGCTCCTCCTCCTTCTTCTGCAGCAGTGCCTGCTGCTGTTCCATGCGCTTGCGCTCGTTCTCTTGTTCGTTCTTGCGGCGGGTGATCTCGTCCTGACGCTGGTTCAGGCTGATCTCGCGCTGCTTCAGTCGGTTCTCGCTCTGCTGGATCTGCTGGTTGCGCTGCTGCACCTCCTTCTCCAGCTCTGCTTTCTTGTTGAGGAACTTCTCCTTCACTTCGAGGAGTTTCTTCTGCTTGATCACCTCGGCATTCTTCTGGGCTTCGTCGTGCAGCTCACGCATTTGGTTCGGGCGAGTATGGCGATACCAGACCATCTGATAGATGAGCATCGCGATGGCGATGATGGCTGAGGCGATGGTGATGATGAGTCCAATGGTTGTCATGTGTAGTTATATAAGATAAATATACGAATAGCGGCGCCGGGGATTATTTCAGCGCCGTGTTAAGTTCATTGACGAGGCCGTTGAGGGTGGCCATGACGGGTTGCAGGTTGCTGTCGGCCTCCTGCTTCTTGAGCTTTACCGCAATCTCGATGATGGTCATCAGCAGGTACGTCGTGTTGGCCTGCCCGGGGTAGCGGTTGGCGTAGTAGCTGTAGCGTTGGTTGATGAGCTTCTCCGCGTCGCGATAGAAGATCTCCTCGTCGCGACGAATCGTGATCGAGAAGTTCTGGCCGCCCAGCTTGAGCGTTATCTGAAAAGTATCACTTACTTCCAATTTTCAATCTATCAATTTCAATCTTCAATTTCAACTCTCAACTCTCAACTGAAATTGCCTCCGGTCCTATGGCCTTGAGCAGTGCGATGCACTTATCAACGTCGCGCACGAGTTGGTTGATGCGTTGTTTGGCGGCGGCGAGGTCGGTGTCGCCGATCTCCATGAGCTTCGCCATCTTCAGGTTGGCGTAGTCGGCTTCCAGCTGCTTGTTCTGCTCTTTGACGTGGCGCAGCTCCTCGTCTTTGGCTACGAGGTCTGCGAGCAGCTCCTCGTTGTCCTCCTGCTGTTGCTGGTATTTCAGGATGAGCTGTCGCACACGCGTCTCAAGCGTCTTGATGGTTTTTTCTTCCTCTGCAGTCATGTGAGCCTGTTCGTGCCCCTTGGGCATTTTGCGCCACAAAGATAGCGTATGTTTTCGGTTTATGCAACTTTTCGCCCAATTTTCAATGGACAAGGGTCAATTTTCAACTCTCAACTCTCAACTTTCAATTCTCAATCTCCGGCCGCTTCTCTTTCTTGGCCAGCATCACGGTCGTGTGCACGAACTCCGTCATCCAGCCCTCGGAGAAGCCGAGGGCCTGCTGGTACTTGCGCACCTGTGCCGCCGTGCGCCGCACGTTGTCGTCGTTCCAGTCCGTTTTCGTCATGATGTCGTGGACGCTCTTCTCCGTCATCGTGCGCAGGGTGCTGCGCATGAACGACGGCAGGCGGAACTTCCACTGCATCAGGTTGCCCATGAGCATCATCAAGTCCTGCGTGAAGCCCTGGAACTGGAGCAGGTACGTCTGCACGTCCTGCATCCGCTTGCAGCGGCGTTTCACGCTGGCGTCGATCTCCTGGGTGAACGTGTCGGTGATGCCATAGACCTCGCCGAGCATCTTCGCGCACCGCTTCTTCTCGGCCACGCCCAGCTTGTTGTTCTGCGTCGGCACCTTCAGGGTCTGTTTGAACACGCGCAGGTCGGGGAGGGCGGCCAGGTTGGTGATGCCCACCTGTGCGGCGATGCCAGCCTGCAGATATACGCGGATGAGGGTCATGAAATCTTCCATGCCCCCCACCTTCACTTCGTCGGCCGCTTTGCGGCCAAATAGTTTGCTAAAGAATGACATTATCTGATTTAATGATTTAACGATTTAATGATTTAGCGATTTAATCTGTCAACTCTCAGCTATCAACTTCATCAAGTACTGCCCGTACTGGTTCTTGAGCATGGGCTGTGCGAGCTCGCGCATCTTCGCCGCATCGATCCAGCCGCGGCGGTAGGCGATGCCCTCGAGGCAGGCCACCTTCAGACCCTGGCGCTTCTCGATGACCTCGATGAAGGTGGAGGCTTCGGAGAGGCTGTCGTGCGTGCCTGTGTCGAGCCACGCGAAGCCGCGTCCCAGCGTCTGCACCTTCAGATCGCCAGCCTCTAAGAAGCGCTGGTTCACGGTCGTGATCTCCAGCTCGCCGCGTGCCGACGGCTGGATGGTCGCCGCCACATCTACCACGCGGTTGGGGTAGAAGTAGAGTCCCACGACGGCATAGTTCGATTTGGGCTGTGCCGGTTTCTCCTCGATGGAGAGGCAGTTGCCCTGCTCGTCGAACTCGGCCACGCCGTAGCGCTCCGGGTCGTTGACCCAGTAGCCGAACACGGTGGCCTTCCCGTCCTCCTCGGCCGTGCGCACCGCCTCGCGCAGCATTGCGCTGAAGCCGGAGCCGTAGAAGATGTTGTCGCCCAGCACCAGGCAGGCGCTGTCTTCTCCGATGAACTCACGGCCGATGATGAACGCCTGTGCCAGGCCGTCGGGCGAGGGCTGTTCGGCGTAGGCAAAGTGCACGCCGTAGTCCGAGCCGTCGCCCAGCAGGCGCCGGAATGCGGGCAGGTCCGTGGGGGTGGAGATGATGAGGATGTCGCGGATGCCGGCCAGCATCAGCGCAGAGATGGGGTAGTAGATCATGGGTTTGTCGAAGATCGGCAACAGCTGCTTCGACACGCCCTTCGTGATGGGGTACAGCCGTGTCCCGGAGCCCCCCGCCAATACAATTCCTTTCATTGCAGCAATATGTTTTATTCTACTGACTGACTATGAATCCGATGAAATTCTATGGCAATGCCAATGAGGCCCACGACAATCATAGTAGAGAATAAAATGATGAGTTCCATTGCAAATATATTATTTTGATGAATGTATGAGTAAAAAGCCGTAAAAGCAAAAGACGCCTACAGCCAGAATCCCAAGTGTGAACTGAAGAGAGTAGTCTATATCTTGCTTCACTAGGCCTGCGATAATTACGCCTGCGAAAACCAGTTTCGCAATATCTAAGCAAAATTTACCAGCTTCAAACAAGACAGCTTTGTGTGCCTCTTTTTGTTGCGCTGTGTGCTCAATACTTTGTTTATTCTTACCTTTCATGCCGCAAAGATAGTGGCTTTTTGTGGAATGACCAAAAGAAACGGATAAAAAGAGGGTCTGGCAAGCCTGCCAGACCCTCTTTTTATCCGTTTCCAGAAAGGAATGTTTACTTCACGAGCACCTTCTGCACCTGGCCTTCGGCCGTGCGGACGATGTTCAGGCCGCGCTGCAGGCGGGCAGCCTGACGGCCGTCGATGGTGTAGATGACGGCGGGAGCGGACTGCGTCTTAGCATCCACGACAGCGATGCCGTCGGGAGCCTCGGTGCCGAGGTAGCTCAGTGTCCAGTTCGAGAACACTGCCCAGTCGTTGTTCTGGCCATCCACATAGAGACCCTTGTTGGAGATACCGATGGTGAGGATGCCGTCTTCGCCTACCTGCACGTCGAGCGTGTTGCGATAGGTCGGCACGTTCTCATCTTCGCCCGAAAGTTCGGTGGGCTCCACTGCTGCAATCACATTCTGGAAGTAGTAGGCTGCAGATACACGGCTGCCAGGAGCATAGATGGTCACTTCATTCTCCTCCTCGTCGGTGTAGGTGAAGGTGGATTGACCCTCAGTGCCTTCGTCGCTCTCGGAACCGTATGCCAGGACGTTCTTGAGGAGCTTGGTATAGCGGCCTTCGCTGCTCTCGCCGAACATATAAGCTCTGCTGATGGCTGCCCATTCCTTGTGAGTGGCGGCGGTGTAAGCCTCGGAGGGGCTGAACCAGCCGTTCACGGTCAGACGGTAGTAGCCTTCGGTCAGGCCGACAATCTGCTGCTTGCTGGTGTATTCACCGCTGGCGTGCCAAGCCTCAGCCACGCCGTTGTCGGCGAGGTAGTTGCCGAAGGTGACATCGTCAGCCTTCTCCATCGTCCAGCCGTTAAGGCTGCCAACGGTTTCATCTTCGTAGGAAACGTAGTTCGGGTTGTAGATGACTTCGGTGACGTTGCCGAATTCGCCTTCGGTGGCGTTATCCATGATGCACTTGGTCCATGCCTCTGCCAGAGCAGCAGGAGCGTTTTTCAGCTCGTCGTTGTCTGCTATGGACAGGCCTTCCAGTTTATCGCTCAAATCGGAATAGACACCATTCACGAAGTCAGAGGTTTCCGCTTCGGTGGCAGTGATTCTGTTGCCGTAGTCCTCCAGAAGCGTTTGCAGAGCCTTGCCGAGCTCCGTACCTTCCTTGATGTAGGCAATCAGCGCGTCGCACAGGGCGGCATACTCATTGTAACCTTCCAGGTCGCTGATGCCAGTATAGTCAATCGTTCCGATGGTGTTGTAGTCATTGGCAGCCTTCTCAGTGAGGTAGATGGCGTTAGCCTCAGACTCATAGACCTTCGTGAGCTCTTCCCATTTCTCTTGTGCAATTTCTGCATAGATGCTACCATCGTTGCCGATGTACTTGATCTGGAAGTTATCCCAGATGATCCAGTCAGTCGTGCCGAGGCTCTTCAGACCGATGGTGAAGTCACCAGCTTCCTTGAGCACAGCCTTGATGTGGTTGGTGTAGTAGTTGTCACCTTCCTGCCATTTGGGATAGTCCATGTTTGCACCGTCGGTGTTCTCTTCCTGTTCCCACCAGTAGAAACCGCTCATACCATTGGGTACCTTGACGGACTCGCCGAGGGAGTTGGTGATGGTCTGGTCTTTGTTGGCACCGCCACAGGGGTCACCCTTGCCGTCACCATCATTGTAGTAGCCATCAACGCTCCATTGTGCGCTGCGCTCCATGAGCTGTGTCTCGAGGTCGCCAGCGTAGAAGATGGTCTGATCGGTGGCAGAACCGTCGTGGCGCACGAAGCCCTGAACGGTGATATCATAGACACCAGCGGGCATGTTCTTGATGGTCTGGTTGAAGTCGAACTTACGGTGGTAGGTCTCGATGACGTGGCTCATCTGTGTGATGTTACCGCTGGAGATGGTCCATCCGGGGATGGTGCCATAGTCCTTGTCGGGCTGTACTTCATCGTCGGCTACATCCCAACCTGCGAAGTACTTGCCGCTCTCAAAGTCGGCGTTCACCAAGAGCAGTGTGAGGTCGTTACCTTCCTTGACGGCATCGGGATTCTCGGTCATCCAGTTGATGATGATGCCCTGAATGCTGCTGATGGCTTCGGCAACCTGCTCGTCGGTGAAGGTGCCATCGGTGTAGGCGTCCTGCCAATCTTGCTGCATCTGGCTGAGCTGCTCGCTCAAGCTGTCCCACCCATTGTCGGCAGTTTTCGAAGCATATTCCTCGAGGAGACCGCCAGACTGTGCATAGGTGTTGAGCTCTTCATAGACTGCAACTGATGCGTTTACGACCTTGAGGGCTTCCTCCAAAGCGGTGTAAGCAGCATCGCACTCGTCATCGGTGGCATCCGTAGTGATATTTTCGGCATCTTCAATGGCCTTGTTCATCTGCTCCTTGGCAACAGCTGAGCAGTATGTGCTGTTCTCGTCATATTCAGACGTCACCGTTTCCAGATACTCCTTCAGGTTCTTGTAGTGAGGAGACTCTTTCAGTTCGCCTACATAGAAGAGCTGGAAGTTGTCTGCGCTCAGCCAGTTAGCGTTGGTGCCTTCTGCATAGAGACCGAAGGTCATGGGCTTGCCGCCGTCGTTGTCGAAGTCAACGGTGAAGTGAGCCACGCCAAGGCGTGGGGTGCCGATGGGGGTAGTAGCTCTGAGGACACCAGACTGGATGAAGAGGCCGGCGCCTACAATGTCAGAACCGTCGCCGCTGGCGGGGTCGTGGCAGATGGAAGCGTCGCACTCCAGTCGATAGGTACCTGCGGGCAGACCATAAATGGTCTGTGCGATGACACCGTCGCCGAGGGAACCGCTGGCCCAAGCTTCAATGAAATTCGTCATCGAATATCCATCTTCCGGGTTTACGTCCGTTCGATTCTGCTGGCCGAGATTGTTACCGGTAATTGTGATATCCCATCCGGGAGGCAGTACGCCATTGGCTGTGGCAATTTCAAAGTCGGGGTTCTGGAGCACGCCCGTGATATCTACGGGGTACTCTGTAGCGCTGGCCAGTGTAATGGCGAGCTGCAGAGCAGTGTTGGCGGCAAGAATCTCAGCTTCAGTTGCCGTTTCACTCTCATAGACAGCGACGGCAGCATTGATGTCAGCTTCGCTGATACCTTTTACATCAGCGGTGTCCAGCGTGGCGTGCAGCACGACCTTAGCGTTGTAAATGACCATTGCAGCCTCATACGCCTTTTGGAGGGCTGCAAATTCAGGATCATCGCGCCATGCACGGATGTCTTTGGCGACATCGTCGGTAGCTTCGACGAATTTCCAGACGACCTTGTAGCTCTTGCCGTCGGCGTTCTCGCCTGCCCATGCATCGTTCCATGTATAGGAAGCCGTTTCAACGGCATCTATACCGAGAAGACGATACTTGTCAATGTTCTCGTCTGTGATTTCCACAGTGCCATCATAGGGCTCGTTCTTGGCGTCGTGGAGAAGGAAGCCATTGTCCTCGACAGGTACGAGCTCATAGTGGCCAGCACGGCCAGTATCGCCATCCTGCCAGGAGGCATTTCCGTCCTGAAGACCAGTGACATAGCCGTTCATGTCTGTGTTCAAGGGGCTAAAGAACAGGTTGCCCGTGCTGCCGTCAGCAGATGCTGAATAGGAGATGGCAAAGTTCTTGTTGGTGGCGTGGGCTATCTTCGAGCCTGTGGGAGAGGCGATGGAGTCCACGGTGGCGATGGTACGGGTACCCCAGTCGCGACCGCAACCCATGAACTGGCTGGCTCCTACATTATAGATGTAGTAGTTCTTGCCTGCGACAGGTGTCACCCAGGAGCCTTCATAGGCTCCGCGCACGGGCTCTGTCGGCTTGACGGGATCTGCCCACTTGGAAACGAAGGTGGGTTCCTCGTCCTGTGCCCATACACTTGTGCTCAAGCACATTGCACCTGCGAGTGCAAGGAGAGAGAGTAACTTGTGTTTCATAAAGCAGTTAATAAAATTAGTTAGTAAATAATGTATTTATATATGTAAGCGGTTCAATCAGGGCATATTTCGCCCTATTTGGTGGCAAAGATACACTTAAAAAATATAGCCCCGCACTTTGCCGCGTGAAAAGTGAGGGCTGTTAAGGATTATTAACGAAAAAAGAAAAGGCAGTGGGGCTGTAAGCCAGGTTCTGTGCTGTCGGCGGCAGGGGTTGGGGGCTGCCGCAGGCAGTGCTTGCCATTGATCTAGGACGTGGCTCTCGCCGCGCCTCCATCGTTCTACCCTCCGGCTCGGACGGGCCGCCCTCTCTCGCCCTTGCGGCCACGGGTGGCCGTAGTCGGCGCGTCGCCGGTTTACGCGAACTTTCAACCTCCGGTGTGCACAGCGCGTATGTCGCCATACGCCTGGTGGGCTCTTACCCCACCTTCTCACCCTTACCTCGCGGGGGACGCCTTGCGGCGGTGCCCTCGCGGTCGGCGGTTGTTTTCTTCTGCACGTGCAAGCCCTCGCGGACTTCTACCCGTTAGGTAGCGGAGTGCCCTATGTTGCCCGGACTTTCCTCTCGCCCTCGCCACGAATGGCGACGGCCAGCGGCAAGCCGCCCCACTGCTTTTTTTAGTTTAGAGTTTAAGGTTTAAAGTTTAAAGGGACGCTGCCACCAATGTCGCTTGGGGGCAGGTCGTTCGGCGCGGAGTTCCTCGGTGAGGATCTGCTCGAGGCTCTTGTGCTCATGGATGAGCTTGTATATGGTACCCCAGTCGGGGAGGCCGCCGATGTTGCGGTCATCGATGAAGAGGTCGATGTTCTTGAGCTTGCGCGAGTAGTGCGGGTTGCGGTCGGTGTCCTCTTCGGGGTACTCCCTGTTGACGGCATAGAACTCGATGCCGCGCTGGCGGCACCATTCCACGGCCTCGTCGAGCAGCTCGCCCTCGCGCACGGTCCATAGTATCAGCTTGTGGTGCTCCTCGAGGAGCAAGCGGAGGGTGGCGATGGCGAAGGGGCGCTCCTCGCCGATGGCGGGGTAGCGGTGGCGCACGATGGTGCCGTCGAAGTCAACTGCGATGGTCATTATATTGGTCGATTTGACGATTTACGATGGGTCTGTTTCGCGATTTGCGGCGCGAAGGTACAAACTTTTTCTTGAACCGCATGACATCCTGGCCACTTTTTTATCTTGTGACAAAAGAAATGTAAAAATGGCAGGCTCACAACTTAACCGCTGTTAAGCATGGGCCACGGGGCGTTAAAAGAAAGAAAAAATGGCGGACAAAACGGCAGTGGGCTAAACTTTTGCACTACTTTTGTGTCCGAAATCGTGGAACCCCCCATGATTTAAATAGTAAATTGTTAAATCGTAAATGAATATGATGACACAGAAGACAAAGACATGGCTCGGCGCAGCGGCGCTGGTGCTGAGCAGCAGCCTGCTGACAGGCGCAATCATGACCAACCGAGTGACGATGGGCACCGCGGCGGTGGCCGCCGACGCACCCACGACCGTGGCGGCTCCCGCTGCCGCCACGCCCACAGGGCTCGTGGATCTCACGACGGCTGCGGAACGCTCCGTGAACTCGGTAGTATATATTAAGGTGACGCAGAACGCGAAGCGGCAGACGGTGACGGTGCGCGACCCGTTCGAAGATTTCTTCGGCGACTTCTTCGGCTACGGGAACCGCGGCCGCGGACAGGGACGCCAGCAGGAGATCGAGACACAGCCGAAGCGCCAGGGCGCTGGTAGCGGCGTCATCATCTCGGCTGACGGCTACATCGTGACAAACAACCACGTCGTGGCTGGTGCCGACGAGATCCTGGTGAAGCTGAACGACAACACCGAGTACAAGGGTCGCGTCATCGGCCTCGACGAGACCACCGACCTGGCACTCATCAAGGTGGAGGCCAAGGACCTGCCCGCCATCGCCATTGGCAACAGCGACGCCCTGAAGGTGGGGGAGTGGGTGCTGGCCGTGGGTAACCCCTTCAACCTGACCTCTACGGTGACGGCCGGCATCGTCTCTGCCAAGGCGCGCTCGCTCGGCGCCAACGGCGTGGAGAGCTTCATCCAGACCGACGCTGCCATCAACGCCGGTAACTCGGGCGGCGCACTCGTCAACGAGCGCGGCGAGCTGGTGGGCATCAACGCGATGCTCTACAGCCAGACGGGCAGCTACAGCGGCTACGGCTTCGCTATCCCCACGACGATCATGAACAAGGTCGTGAAGGATCTGAAGGAGTTCGGAATGGTGCAGCGCGCCATGCTGGGCGTGCGCGGCGGCGACGTGACCAACTACATCGACAGCGAGAAGGAGAAGGGCAACGAGGTCGATCTGGGCACCAACACGGGTATCTACATCCAGGATGTGGAGCCGAAATCGACGGCCGAGGAGCTGGGTCTGCAGAAGGGCGACGTGGTCACTGCCATCGACGGCAAGGAGGTCACGAAGATGGCCGAGTTGCAAGAGGCTCTCTCGCAGCGCCGACCCGGCGACAAGGTGACGGTGACGTACCTGCGCAACAAGAAGCGCCACACCGAGACGGCTACGCTGCGCAATGCGCAGGGCGGTACGGAGGTGCTGGAGGAAGTGGATATCGACCTGTTCGGCGCACAGTTGAAGCCGCTGACCGACGAGACCAAGCAGGCGCTGGCACTGCGCTACGGCCTGGAGGTGACCGCCATCAAGAAAGGTAAGCTCGCCGACGCCGGCATCACCAAGGGCATGATCTTGCTACAGGTCAACGACAAGGAGATGCGTACCGTCGAGGACTTCGAGGAGGCCGTGAAGGCTGCCAACCAGTCGAGCGACCGCGTGCTCTGGATCCGCGCCATCACGCAGAGCGGCCGTCGCGTGGCAACAGCGATCGACCTGAGCAGCGAGAAGAAGTGAGCTTTGCAAAAAGCAAGCCAAAAGTGACATAAAAGCGAAAAGGCGTGAAGAAAAAGGAAAATCTTCACGCTTTTCGCATTTTTCTTGGCGAAAAGATTGAATTTTTCTTGCGCGCGTACAATATATATTGTATCTTTGCGCGCTTTTGAAAGGAGCACTTTAGTTTTTTTGTACTTTAACCATCAAGGAATGAGACAACTTAAGATTACCAAGAGCATCACCAACCGCGAGAGTGCTTCGTTGGACAAGTACCTCCAGGAAATCGGCCGCGAGGACCTGATCACGGTGGAGGAGGAGGTGGAACTGGCACAGCGCATCCGCAAGGGTGACCGCGCTGCGCTGGAGAAGCTGACGCGCGCCAACCTGCGCTTCGTAGTGAGTGTTGCCAAGCAGTACCAGAACCAAGGTCTGAGCCTCCCCGACCTGATCAACGAGGGTAACCTCGGTCTGATCAAGGCTGCCGAGAAGTTCGACGAGACGCGTGGCTTCAAGTTCATCTCCTACGCCGTCTGGTGGATCCGTCAGAGCATCCTCCAGGCGCTGGCCGAGCAGAGCCGCATCGTGCGCCTGCCCCTGAACCAGGTGGGGTCGCTGAACAAGATCTCGAAGGCACTCTCGAAGTTCGAGCAGGAGAACGAGCGTCGTCCGAGTCCCGACGAGCTGGCCGAGGAACTGGATATCCCCGTCGATAAGATCTCCGACACGCTGAAGGTCAGCGGCCGCCATATCTCCGTCGATGCGCCGTTCGTGGAGGGCGAGGACAACACGCTCCTCGACGTCATCGTGAACGATGACAGCCCCATGGCCGACAAGAGTCTGGTCAACGAGAGCCTCTCGCGCGAGATTGACCGTGCGCTGAGCACCCTCTCGGAGCGCGAGAAGCAGATCGTGGAGATGTTCTTCGGCATCAACCACCAGGAGATGACGCTCGAGGAGATTGGCGATAAGTTCAACCTCACCCGTGAGCGCGTGCGCCAGATCAAGGAGAAGGCCATCCGCCGCCTCCGCAATAACTCGAAGAGTAAACTGCTGAAGTCGTATCTGGGATGAGGCAGTCGAGATTATCAGGGCCAATGGGGCTCATGAGGCGATGGGCGGTGGTGCTTTGCTGCTTGCTGTCCTTGTCGGCCGCGGCCGCAACGCCGGAGGGCAAGGAGAAGAAGGAACCCGTGGCGCGGCGGATGGCGATGATGGGCTTCGCCCTGTCGTTCTCCGACTCGGCGGCCTGCCTGACCGATGTGCAGGTGCTTGACAGTATCTGGTTAGACGCTCGTAAGTTCCTGGTCGATCGCTCGCTCTACAGCCTCCAGCTGCAGATGCATCTGGAGAAGAAGGGCTACAAGAACACCATCTGCTCGGTGTTCTTCGACAAGAATCCCCGGAAGCTGCAGCGCCTGTGGCGCAAGATGTACAAGCGCTATGTAGGCAGCACCGACCTGCGCTATCACGAAGTGCCGGAGAGCGACTTCCGCTTCCACGCGGAGGAATACCGGCCGATTATCACATTGGAGGAGGAGACGACACCATGACGACAGCCCGCTACAAGGTGGCGGAGCACCTGCTTGAGGTCCGCCTCCCCGACACAATGACACCCCGCGACATCATCCCCTCCTTCTCGCCTTTTGTGAGCGAGGAGGAGGGCGATGTGCTTTTTACGATGGAGGTCTCCGTGGGCACGGCACCTGACTTCTCCGCATGGGAGGAGATTGGGCAGTTCGACTGCGGCGGCGCCAACCACGGCGTCTATCGCCAGCCGGACGGCAGCTATGCCTTTGAGATCAGCCTGCCCGACTGCGACGGCGGCGCACTGAGCTGTTGCATGACGGCGCGCGACGACTTCCGCCGTTGCGAGGCGGTGCTGACGGGCGACGCGCTGCGGCAGCATCAATTCGGGCTGAACAATGCGCTGATGATGGCCTTCGCCTTTGCCGCCGCGGAGCAGGACACGCTGCTCGTGCACGCCTCCGTGATCCGCCACGACGGCCGTGGCTATCTGTTCACGGCGCCGAGCGGTACGGGGAAGAGCACCCACACATGGCTGTGGCATAAGTATATCCCCGGCTGCGACCTGATGAACGACGACAACCCCGTGGTGCGCGTCGTGGAGGGTGAGGCCCGCATCTACGGCTCGCCGTGGAGCGGCAAGACGCCCTGCTACCGGAACATCTGGGCACCCATCGGTGCCATCACGCGCATCGAGCAGAAGCTTGAGAACACGATCCGCCGCATGGCGGTCGTGGAGGCGTTCGCCACGCTGCTGCCCGCCGTGAGCTCCATGAAATGGGACCGTCGCGTCTATAACGGCATCTGCCAGGCCATCGGCCATCTGCTGCCCACGACGCCCGTGTTCTGGCTGGGCTGCCGCCCCGACGAGGAGGCGGTGCGTGTGTGCTTTGCGGCGGTGAAAGTTGAGAGTTGAGAGTTGAAAGTTGAAAATTGAAAAATTGAAGGATTTCCGATCTCTTATTAAGAGGATGGCGCGTTGGATGGCGACGCCGTGGCGGCACGCCAAGCAGCGCCGCTACGCTGACGCGTCGCTGGACGGCCTCTCGCGCAAGGAACTGCCCAATGACCAGTTGCTGCCGTTGGTGCGGGAGTATGTGGCGCAGGGGGAGTCGGTCATCATCTCGGTGAAGGGCTACAGTATGCGTCCGTTCCTGGAGCACCTGCGGGACCGCGTGCAGCTGTCGCCGTGGACGGAGCTCCACGTGGGCGACGCGGTGCTGGCGGAGATCAGCCCCGGCCATTTCGTGCTGCATCGCATCATCGGGATCGACGGCGAGCGGCTGACGCTCATGGGCGACGGTAACATCCGCGGCACGGAGGCCTGCACCGTGCACGATGTCTGCGGCGTGGTGACGGAGTATCTGCGGCCTGGTGGCCATGTGCTCTATGCCAGCGATCGGGGCTTGCAAAGGAAAATAAGAATCTGGCGGCGGCTGTTGCCTGTTCGGCGGTGGCTGCTGTTCGTGTATAAACAGACGGTGTAAACGCTGCGGCACAACCGCAGCGCACCTAACACGCCGCTTAACATGCTTTCCAATAAAAAAGATAGATATTATGCGAATCAAGGACGGATTTGAACTGAGGGTGATCTGCGGCGAGGCTATCGTCGTGGCTCACGGCAAGGAGAACATCGATTTCTCCAAGATCATCAACCTGAACGAGAGCGCTGCCTACCTCTGGCGCGCCGTCGAGGGTAAGGACTTCGATGCACCGATGCTGGCGCATCTGCTCACCGAGGAGTACGACGTCGATGAGGCGACGGCACTGCGCGACGCGACCAAGATGATGGACGAGTGGCGCGAGGCGGGGCTGGCCAGTTGATGAGGCCAATGAGGCTAATGAGGCAAATAGGGTCACTGAGATCCATGGGGCTAATGAGAGAGCTGTCATGCTAAAGAAGATACAGAAGGTGCTGCAGTGGCTGGTGGTGGCGTTCTTCGCCACCAGCATCGGGGCGGTGGTGCTCTACCGCTGGGTGCCTGTGCCCCTGACGCCGCTGATGGTCATCCGATCGGTACAGCAGGTGAGCCGCGGCGAGCAGGTGCGGTTGCGCCACCACTGGGTGCCGCTCACGGAGATGTCGAAGTATATGCCCGTGGCGGTGATGGCATCAGAGGACCAGCGTTTTATGGAGCACCACGGCTTCGACTTCGATGCCATTGAGAAAGCCATCGAGGAGAACCGAAGTGGCAAGCGGCAGCGCGGTGCGAGCACCATCAGCCAGCAGACGGCGAAGAACGTGTTCCTGTGGCCCGGCCACTCCTGGGTGCGCAAGGGTCTGGAGGCGTACTTCACCTTCCTCATCGAGCTATGCTGGAGCAAGCAACGCATCATGGAGGTCTATCTGAACTCCATCGAGATGGGCGACGGCATCTATGGCACCGAGGCCGTGGCGCAGTGGCACTTCCACTGCACGGCGGCGCATCTGACGCGGCCGCAGTGTGCGCTGATTGCCGCCACGCTCCCCAACCCGCTGCGCTTCAGTAGTGCCCATCCCTCTGGCTATATGCTGAAGCGGCAGACGTGGATCATGCGGCAGATGAGGCACATTGATTTAATGGAAACTGAATAATTGGGTTTTCGAGATGTCGAAGTAACGAAATGCCGAAAGCAATGAAAAGAATCTATTGGTTTGCCTTGATGCTTCTGTTGCCGCTGCTGGCCGTGGCGCAACAGACGCGGAGCTTTTCGGAACAGGTGCGGACGGTGCAGGTCATCGTAGATGACGACCCGCTGCTACCGCCAGTGGCGCCGCTGGGCACGACGGTGGAGGTCGCCTTCGACGAGCTATCGCATGAATATACGCGCTATGTCTATCAGGTGGAGTTCTGCAATGCCGACTGGACGCCGGCCACGGAGGTCTTCGAGAGCGATTACTTAGAGGGCTTCAACGGCCGTCCCATCGAGGACTACGAGACGAGTTTCAACACGACGGTGCTCTATACCCACTACCGCGTCGTGTTCCCCAATGAGGACGTGCGCCTGCTCCTGCCGGGCAACTACCGCGTGCGGGTCTTTGCCGACGAGCGCGCTGCCGCTGACGAGCCGGTGCTGGAGGCGTGCTTCTCGCTTTACCAGCCGCTGATGAACGTGACGGGGCAGGTGAGCGACAACACCGACATTGATTTCCAGCAGCGCCATCAACAGGTGAGCTACGCCGTCAGCTTCGGCGGACAGCGCGTGGTAGATCCGGAGCGGGAGCTGCACACGGTGGTGATGCAGAACCGGCGCTGGGACACGGCCGTCATCAACCTGCCGCCCAACATCCGCCACGCCACGGGCGTGGAGTGGAACCATCGTCGCGATTTGATCTTCGATGCGGGGGCGGAGTTCCATAAGTTCGAGATCCTGGATGTGCGCCTCAACGGCATGAACGTGGATCGCATGGAATGGATCGGCGAGCAGTATCATGCCACGCTTTTCGCGCAGTCGCCGCAGCACAACTACACGAGCGACCGCGACGTGAATGGCGGCTATGTCATCCGCCACACGGGCGATGAGGACAACGCCACCCAGAGCGAATACCTCTTCGTGCACTTCCTGCTGCAGATGCCGGAGCTCGTGGGCGAGGAGGTGTATGTCTGCGGGCAGTGGAGTGGTGGTGAGCGGAACCCGGAATGTAGGATGCAGTATGACGAGAGCCTACGGGCCTACGAGTGCGGCGTGCTCCTGAAGCAGGGGTACTACAACTACCAGTTCCGGCACTACGACGGTGGCAACAGCCGCGGCCGCACACTCCGCACCGAGGGCGACTTCTACCAGACCGAGAACGAATACCTCATCCTCGTCTATCACCGCCCACAGGGCGCCCGCTATGACGCGCTGGTGGGAGTGGCCAGGTTGGGGGATTGAAGGATTTAAGGATTTAAGGGCTGAAAGGCAGATTTTCGAAATGTCGAAATACCGCAATATCGAATAATAAATAACCAATGGACTGGATTAAAGAGTTTTTTCAGAACATGGGCGCGATCCTCAACGAGCCCTGGTCTTTCGTGATTCTTGAACTGATAGGCACGCTGGCAGGTGCTGTCTCTGGTGCCCGTTTGGCCTCCGCAAAGCAGTTTGACTTGTTTGGAGCCCTCATCGTGGGTATCGCCACGGCTTGCGGCGGCGGTACGATCCGTGACCTAATGATCGGGAAGCCGCCCTTCTGGCTGGAGGACCCAATCTTCCTGCTGACCTGTCTCTTCGGTCTGATCTGGGTGTTCCTGTTCCGCAAGTGGCTGGTGCGCCAGAACAACACGTGGTTCCTCTTCGACTGCATCGGCTTCTCGCTGTTCAATGTGATCGGCATCGAGAAGTCGCTGGGGCTGGGCTTCCCCACGTGGGCTGCTATCGTGCTGGGCGTGATCACGGGTGCCGGCGGCGGTGTGCTGCGTGACATCCTGATCAATGAGGTGCCCCTCATCTTCCGCAAGGAGATCTACGCCACCTGCTGCCTGGCGGGCGGCATCGTCTATGTCCTCTTTCTGCGGATGGGCTGGACGCCCGAGGGCTGTGCCCTCCTCTCCTGTACCGTCGCCATCGGCATCCGTATGCTGGCCGTGAAGTACCACTGGAGCCTGCCCTACATCAAAGGGATTGAGGAGTGACGAATGACGAATGATACATAATAAATAAGGTACGCGCGTATGCGCGTACCTTATTTATTATGTATAGGAAAATCCTGTTACTTGGCGATAGCCTCCTGGGCGGCCTTGATCATGGCCTCGCTGGCATAGAGGTAAACCTCGACGCGGCGGTTCTGCTGACGACCTTCAGCGGTCTCGTTGCTGGCCACGGGGTTGTCCTCGCCGAAGCCTACGACTTCCTTGATCTGGCTGGAGCTGATGCCCTGGCCGAGGAGGTAGTTGCAGACGGACTGTGCACGATCCTGAGACAGCTGCACGTTCATCTGCTTGCTCTCGGCAGCAGTCTTGGCGCTCTTGAAGCCCTGGTTGTCGGTGTAGCCGAGGATGCCCACGTTCATGTCGGTGTTCTGCTTCAGCACGTTGTTGGCGAACTTGGAGAGCGTGTTCTGAGCCACGGCGCGGAGGGTGGATTTACCCGAGTCGAAGAGGATGCCGCTGTCGAAGGTCAGCTTCACGGCCTGGTAGCCGTTGCCGTCGGTGACGGTCTCTACCTGAGCGTTCTCGATTTCTTCGGCAGCCTTCTTGGCCTTGTCCATCTTGTTGCCGATGATGGCACCAGCAGCCGTACCGGCTACAGCACCGGCGGCACCGCCGATGGCAGCCCACTGACCCTTGTTGTTCTTAGCGATGATACCGCCGAGGGCAGCACCGAGAGCAGCAGCGCTGGAACCGCCGATGAGGGCGCCCTTCGTGGTGTTGCTCATGCCACAGGACTGCAGCAGCAGTGCTGCGACGAGGCCGAGGGCATAGAATTTTAAACCTTTCATAGTTGTTTTGTTTAAGTATAAATAGTTAAAAAGACATTTTCTGGCTGCAAAAGTACAAAAAAGATTAGAGATAGGACGTGAAAGATGGAAGTTTTTATCTCTTCACGCGAAAAATTCACTAACTTTGCACCCAAATTTAGGAAAAAGGATATTATTTCTATGGCAAAAGAACTCAAAAACTTAACAAAACGCAGCGAGAATTACTCGCAATGGTATAACGAACTGGTCGTGAAAGCCGACCTCGCAGAGCAGAGCGACGTCCGCGGCTGTATGGTCATCAAACCTTATGGCTACGCCATCTGGGAGAAGATGCAGCGCATCCTCGACGATATGTTCAAGCAGACGGGCGTTCAGAACGCCTACTTCCCCCTTCTCATCCCGAAGAGCTTCCTCTCGAAGGAGGCCGAGCACGTGGAAGGCTTCGCCAAGGAGTGCGCCGTCGTGACGCACTACCGCCTGAAGACCAACGCGACGCACGACGGCGTCGTCGTGGATCCCGAGGCAAAGCTGGAGGAGGAACTCATCATCCGTCCAACCTCCGAGACCATCATCTGGAACACGTTTAAGAACTGGATCCACTCCTACCGCGACCTGCCGCTGCTCGTCAACCAGTGGTGCAACGTGATGCGCTGGGAGATGCGCACGCGCCTGTTCCTGCGCACCGCCGAGTTCCTCTGGCAGGAGGGTCACACCGCCCACGCCACCCGCGAGGAAGCCGAGGCACGTGCCAAGCAGATGCTGAAGGTCTATGCCGACTTCGCCGAGAAGGTGATGGCGGTGCCTGTCATGCAAGGCGTGAAGAGCGAGACCGAGCGCTTCGCCGGTGCCCTCGACACCTATACCATCGAGGCGATGATGCAGGACGGCAAGGCGCTGCAGAGCGGCACCAGCCACTTCCTGGGGCAGAACTTCGGCAAGGCCTTCGAGGTGCAGTTCCTCAACAAGGACAACCAGCCCGAGTACGCCTGGGCCACCTCGTGGGGCGTCTCCACGCGCCTGATGGGTGCCCTCATCATGACCCACTCCGACGACAACGGCCTCGTGCTGCCGCCCGCCCTGGCACCCATCCAGGTCGTGCTCATTCCTATCTATAAGACCGAGGAGCAGCTCAATGCCATCCGTGAGAAGCTGGCTTCCATCGCCGATGAGCTCAAGGCGCTGGGCGTCAGTGTGAAGCTCGACGACAACGACCAGAAGCGTCCCGGCTTCAAGTTCGCCGACTACGAGCTCAAGGGCGTGCCCGTGCGCCTCGTCATGGGCGGCCGCGACCTCGAGAGCGGCACCATCGAAGTGATGCGCCGCGACACACTCGAGAAGGAGACTGTGTCCTGCGATGGGATCGCAGGCTATGTCAAGAACCTTCTCGACGAGATCCAGACGGCAATCTTCGAGAAGGCCCGCAAGTACCGCGACGAGCGCATCTACGAGTGCGACAACTACGAGGAGTTCAAGGAGCGCATCAAGGACGGCGGCTTCTTCCTATGCCACTGGGACGGCACCGCCGAGACCGAGGCCAAGATCAAGGAAGACACGCAGGCCACCATCCGCTGCGTGCCCTTCGCCTTCGAGCAGACGCCCGGCACTGACATGGTCAGCGGCAAGCCCGCCAAGTACCGCGTCCTCATCGCCCGTTCGTATTGATGCGCTGGCTCCCCACCCTGTTCGCCGCTGAGGCCATCCCCAGTGCCATGATCACCTTCGTGGCACTGCTGATGTTTGTGCAGTTAGGCGTGGGGTGGGGGATGAGTACCCTGCTGTGCGGTCTGCTGACGCTGCCGTGGGTGCTGAAGTCGCTGGTGCGCCAGCGCGTGCAGCGCATCGGACGCCTCCGGCCAGTGCTGTGTACGCTGGAGGCTGCCATCTTCGGGCTGCTGGTCGCGCTGGCCTTCAGCTTCGGCGGTGGACAGGCCGCAGCGTACAGCGTCTTTGCCGTGCTGTTCGTGATGTGCCTGCTCTGTGCGTGGCATGAGTTGGCCGCCGGGTACTACTTCGAGCGGATGCTGAGTCCGCGCGAACAGCGCTACTATCATAGCCAGAGGACTGCCGCCTCGCAGACTAGCACCATCGTCACCTACGGGCTGATGCTGATGGCGGTGGGAGCCTTGGAAGTCTTCTATCACAACCGTTCGCAGGCCATCGCCCTCTCGTGGAGCACCGCCGTCTATCTCCTGGCCGGCTTCTATCTGTTGTTGTTCTGCCTGAACCTGTTCTGGCTGAGAAGGACGCCGAAGGGAGACGGGAGCAGCGGTGCCGCGCAGGCGGAGAGCGGACGCACGGTGAGCCGTGCCTTCGTTGTCACTGTTCTCTGCCTCTTCCTGCTGTTGCTGCCACAGTCGCTGTTGTTCTACACGCGCGTCCTCTTCTTGATTGCCCCCGTCGCTGATGGCGGCCTGGGGTGCTCGTTGCAGTGGATTGCGCTGGCACAGGGCACGGTGGGCGTCATCGCGTTCTCGGCGGGTCTCGGCCTGGGACATCGTCTGGAGCGCAAATCCCGGGCCTTCTCGCGGCTTTCCAGCGCGCATGTCACCCTTGTCCTCTCGCCCTTCGTCTATTGGTGTATGACGCAATGGCCGCCGCAGAGTCTGGCGATGTTGTGTGTGGCTACCTTCGTGGCGCAGGGCACCTTCGGTCTCGGACTGAACGCCTGCATCCCGTACGTCCGTGCCCTCTCCGGCAACCGCTACCGCAACACCCTGAACTACCTCTATATCCCCCTCGTAGCCCTTGTGATGCTGGTGCCATTGTCCCTTTCGGGCTGGCTCCTGTCCTGCACCGGCTTCCGCCTCTTCTTCGCCCTCGATGCCTTCACGGCGCTGCCGGCGCTGGCGGCCGGGCTCTGGGGTAAATCCCTGCGACAATAGGGAAACCCGCTTGCAGCATCCCGCAGAAGGCACTACCTTTGCGGTGTCAAACAATAAAAACTCTTATTCCTTTTCCTTTATTCCAAACGACGGGTCAATCTTGATGAAGGCGGAGACGACGAAGGTGACAAGGCAACAGAGCATGATCCACCAGAAGAAGTTCTGGTAGCCCAGCGCATCGCAGATGTAGCCTGCAAACATACCCGGTACAAGCATTCCGGCATACTGAATCGCGGTACAGATGCTGAGCACCGATGTGCTCTTCTGACCTGTCGCGAAATACACCAGGAACAGAGAGCAGGCCGTGAAACCGAAACCATAGCCGAGTTGCTCAATGAAGAAGCAGGCGCCGACAATCCACAGGTTTGTCACTTGCGTGAGACTCAGATAGACATAGACAAGGTCCGGCAACGAGATGCTGAGCACCATCGGCCACAGCCAGCGCTTGAAACCGTGACGATTGACGCAGATGCCGCCTACGATGCCACCAACGAGCAAACCGACAACGCCGAGAATGCCTGTGAGTACACCCATCTGCTCATTGGTCATCGCCAGGCCACCGTTGGCCAGCGTGTCCTTGAGGAAGGGCGTCGTCATCATGTTCAGCTGTGCCTCGGGGAAACGGAAGAGGAAGATGAAGAGCAAGGCCGACACCAGATGGGGTTTGCGGAAAAAGACGCGGAAGGTGTCCAGCAGGTCTTCGACCACCTCGCTGGTTTTCAGATGCACGCGTGCAGGTTCCTCTGTCTTGGGAACGCCCACGAAGTTCCAGACCGTGATGCACACGAAGAGCACCGTCAGCGCAAGCAGCGCTATCATCCACGAAGTGGCAATCGGAAGTCCGAAACGGTCGGGGTTCATCAGTACACCTGCCAGTGCTACAATGGCGAATTTCGCAATCACCATGCCCACGCGGTAGAAGAAATTGCGGATACCTACGTAAAGCGACTGATCGGATTGTGACAACGCAATCACGTAGAAGCCATCAACGGCGACATCGTGAGTGGCACTGCTGAAGGCGATGATAAAGAACAACGCCAACATGGCCTGTAGCCAGAACGCGGTGTTCAGGAGGAACGCGCAGAGCGCGAAGCCGCAACAGATTACCACCTCCATGGTGAGAATCCACCAGCGCTTGGTCTTGAAGGTGTCGATGAACGGGCTCCAGAGGAACTTAAACACCCAAGGCAGTTGCAGCCAGCCGATGTAGAAGGCAGCCACGTCTTTGGTGACACCCATGTCCAACAGGAGGAACATGGAGATCATGGTTACGAGTTGATTGGGTAGTGCCTCTGCCAGATAGGTTGTTGGCACCCAGGAATAGGCCTTTGTCTTTGTGCTCATTGTCTCAATAGAGTGCCCTTACAGGGCACGTGTCCTTTTGTTTGGAGAACCCTCAAAGTCCTCGGGCTTTGTAAATGAGGTCTCTGGCCTCGTTGATCTCGCGCATCTTCTTCTCGGCCGCCTGCCGGATATCCTCGCCGAGCGAGGCGACGCGGTCGGGGTGGTGCTTCACGACGAGGCGCTTGTAGGCAGCGCGCACCTCGTCGTCGGTGGCGCTCTCGTCGATCTCCAGCACCGCGTAGGCATCCTTCAGTGATGTGCTGCCGAGCCCCAGCATCGAGTTCAGCTCCGCCTCGGAGAGCCCCATGTAGCGGGTGACCTCACGCAGCGCCGCAATCTCTTCGGCGGCCACGTGGCCGTCGGCCTTCGCCAGTGTTGCCAGGAAGCTGAGCAGCTGCAGTCGCTGTGCGGCAGGGAGGACGCTGGAGAGCTGCTGGCAGCACTCCAGGATGGTCGCCTGGTAGGAGCCCGGCTGTTGCGCCTCCATCTGCTTCTGGCGCTCGAAGAGCTTCAGCATGATCTGGTTACCCTCCTCGACAGCCCGCTCGCCGAAGTTCATCCGCAGGAACTGCCGCACCGCCTCCATCTCGCTGTGCATCACCTTGCCGTCGGCGCGGATGATGTAGCTGGCCAGCGTCAGCAGTGAGAACAGGAAACCGTTGCGGGTACCCTGGTTGACGCGCGCTTCCGAGCGACCCGTGCGGTCGTAGCCGTCGCTGCCCGCATCGTAGCCGTTCCCGCCCGCGTTGTAGCCGCCGCTTCCCGCCTTGTAGCCGTTGAAGCCGTAGGGTTGTTCGCCCGTCGTGGTGCCGTCGCCCTGGAGCCCGTTGTCATCGGCGACCGTGTCGAAGAGTGCGCCCAGGATGAAACCTGCCAGTGCGCCAATGGGGCCACCTGAGAGCAGGCCCAGGAAGCCCCCTATCCATTTCGCTTTTGCCATATTCTTCTGATTCCTTTCTTGAATTCCGCGACAAAGATACGATGATGCCGCCGAATAACAAAATATATTATGTGAAAAAAACGCAGCCACCACAATCTTCAGCCCCTGTCACTACAATCCTCAGCCCCTGTCACTACAATCTTTTAATCATTCCATGATGACGGAATGATTATTCCATCATGAAGGAATGATTATTCCATGATGATGGAATGATAAAGGCAATGCTATGAGTTGGCGCTCACGACGGCATCTATGAAGCACAACATACTATAAGAGGCTACATCCACATGGAGCGCAATGGCGGTTGGGCAGCCGTGATAGAATAGCTGCTCTTACTTCGGCTGCAGGCTCTGTCGGTACTCGCTGGGCGACTGGCCGAGGTGCTTGGTGCAGTAGCGGCTGAAGTAGGAGAGTGAGGTGAAATTCATCAGGTCGGCTATCTGGGTAAGGGACAGACGTTGGTTATCCAGATAGTCTTTTAGTATGGGTACGGTGTGGCGGTCGATGTAGGAGGTGACGCTGTGCCCCGTCATACGCTTGATGGTGGCCGAGAGGTATTTGGGCGACACGCTGAGTCGCTCGGCATAGTAGCGCACGTCGCGCTCTGTGCGGCTGATGCCACTGGCGAGCAGGGCCATGAACTGCTTGACGATGTAGGCTGTGCGGTCGGTATGGGTGTCGGCAGCGTCGCGCTGGGCGTGGGCCTCGAAGATGTCGTATATCATCGTCAGACAGAGGCTGCCCATCAGTCCGCGGTAGAACTGCAGGTGATGCTCGGCCATGCGGTCGCGCAGGCGGTGGAAGTCGGTTAGCAGATGCCGGGCCTGCTCGTCGGTGAGACGGATAACAGGGTCCTGGTTCAGAGAGATGCTGCCCCCGATGCTGTAGTTGTTCGAGGGCAACAGGTTCTGGAGGAACTTGTAGTCGGCTGCGAACCACTCCACCTGCATGTCGTTGTGGGCGGCAAGGTTGCGCACGCGGTCGGGGTAGGGTATCACCACCAGGTCGTTCTTCACGATGTGGTAGCAGTGCTCGTTGAACACGAAACTGCCCTCACCCGCCGTGCAGAGCACGTGCATGCAGGTATGGCTCAGCTCGCGGGCATTGATGCCGTAGAAATCGGTCGAGTAGATGAAATCGGTCTTCATAGTCGCTGTTATTTGAGCGCAAAGTTACACATTATATAATTAACAAACGAATGATTTGTGCAGAAAGTGAAAATGATGGGGCTTTTAGTGAAAGTGCGGCGTCGTGAAATCACCGTACCTTTGCAGCGTGAAAAGTAAATCTTTAAATCGTAAATCATTCAATCATTCAATCAAATGATGAGCATCAAAAGTATGATCGCGGCTGCAGTAGCACTGCTCGTATCGACAGCATGCAGCGGCAACGCAAAACAAGAAACAGAACAAACAAAAACAAACAAAACTAAGGTTATGGCAAAAGACGGAAAGACATTGGTTGTGTTCTTCTCGCATGCGGGAGACAACTACGCAGTAGGAGACATCAAGGTCGGCAATACTAAGATTATGGCCGACTATATCACGGAGTTTGCTGGTGCAGAACAGTTTGAGATTGTGACGCACAAGTACGATGGCATGGCCTACAACCCACTGATCAAGCTGGCGAAGGAAGAAGCCCGCAAAGGCGAACTGCCCGAGTACGAGGGCGACGTGGACCTCAGCAAGTACGACACGGTTTTCATCGGCGGTCCTATATGGTGGGGCACCTATCCGCAGGTGATGTTCACCTTCTTCAAGAAGCACGCGAACGACCTGAAGGGCAAGACGGTCATCCCCTTCACCACGCATGAGGGAAGCGGCCTGGCCAGCTGTGTGGAGGACGTAAAGGCTGCATTCCCCGGGGCTAACGTGCAGAAGGGCTTCAGCATCTATGGCCACGATGTGCGCACAGGTAAGGAGAAGGTGGAGAAGTGGTTGAGAGGTTTAGGATTTTAAACACGAATTTTCACGAATTAAACATGAATTAGCCATAAATAATTCATGACAAATTTATGGATAATTAATGGCCATTCGTGTTATAGAAAAAACAAAGCACTATGGAGTACATTAAGTTAAGCAACGGCGTTGAGATGCCGACATTGGGCTACGGCGTGTTTCTCGTAAGTCCAGACGAGTGTGAGCGATGTGTGGCGGATGCGCTGAGTGTGGGCTACCGTCTGATAGATACGGCTCAGGCTTATGCCAACGAGGAAGGCGTAGGCAATGCATGGCGCAAGAGTGGCATCAAGCGCGAAGACCTGTTCCTCGTGACGAAGGTGTGGATATCCAATGCTGGCGAGGAGAAGGCAGCCAAGAGCATCGACGAGAGCCTGCGCAAGTTGCAGACCGACTACATCGACCTGCTGCTCATCCATCAGGCCTACGGCGATGTGTTCGGCTCGTGGCGGGCAATGGAGAAAGCCTATCGCGACGGTAAGGTGCGTGCCATCGGCGTGTCGAATTTCCAGGCCGCCCGCTTCTTCGACTTCGCCCACTACGTGGACGTCAAGCCGATGGTGAACCAGTTGCAGTGCAATGTGATGATTCAGCAGACGGGTATCGAGCCTATTCTCGCTGAGACCGACACGAAGATGATGGCATGGGGGCCGCTCGGCGGACAGGGCGTAGATGGCATTGTGAAGAGCGACGTGCTTGCAGGCATCGGCGCAAAGTATGATGGCAAGAGTGCAGCCCAGGTTGCCCTCCGCTGGCTCACGCAGCGCGGCATCGTGGCCATTCCCAAGTCCAGCCACAAGGAGCGTATGGCGCAGAACTTCGACATCTTCGATTTCTCGCTGACCGCTGACGAGATGGCACAGATAGCCACCATGAACCAGCACGACACGGGCACCATCAACTTCGGCGACCCACAATTCGTGAAGTATCTGATTGAGACATACGGTTAATTTGAAAGCAACCCACTAACTCCCCTCGAATCCGCGAAACCGTAACAAGTTCCGCGGATTTCTTTTCCGTTTCGCACTTTTAACAGCGAAATACGCTGTAATTCTGAAAAAAGTTGTAATTTTGCAGCCGTTATAACACTTAAATGCACATAATTATGGCAAACGAAACAAAGAACAACACCTCCACCACCCACAATGAGGTGAAAGAGGAGAAAAGGCACAATCCCACATGGGAGGCCTTTGGCATGTATAAAGGAGCGTTCACATACGTTGCACCCGAAATGTACGACTGACCCATGCGTTACCTGCTTGATACCAACATATTCATCTATGCAGCGATAGACCGCGACCAGCTTAGCCGCGACGTGAAGGCCATCCTCGACGACTACGACAACACGTTCTACATGAGCAGCGAGAGCGTCAAGGAATTGATAGTCGGCTTCAACAAAGGCAAACTCGTGTCGCGCTTCTGGGACACGGCTGCCAAGATGGTGAAGGACATCACCAACCGCTACTTCATCCGCATCCTACCCGTGGGCGAGGAGCATATGGACACCTACGCCCATCTGACGCTGAACCTTGCCGAGGATCACCGCGACCCCAGCGACCACGTCATCATAGCCCACGCCATCACCAACCGTATGCCCTTGGCTTCGAGCGACCGCAAATTCAAGTTCTACGAAGACCAAGGCCTGGAATTGGTGTTCAACGAGAAATAGATTCCCCATGCCCCTGCACACCCTCACATATAGCCCCGCTGTCGCTCCCAGTCTCATTGCTAACAGGGGCAGATGCATCTGGTTTTTATTGCTTTGCGCTGCCCTGATGCTGACCGCTTGCGGTGGGGGAAAGGCCGATGACTGGCAGGCTTTGCGTGAGGAGGCTAATGAATTATACAACGGCCAGCAATATCAGGAAGCCCTTGAAAAATATGACAAAGCACTGTCGAAAGCACTGGGAAACGACAAACTGACGCTCCGACAAGACATCATCGACTGCTATCAGGCATTGGGCAACCAGACGAAGGCCCGCGAACTGCTGAAGGCCCAACTGACAGAGACTCATGCGGCTGGCAACATTCAGATGGAAGCCGAGGCCATGCTCACCCTGGGTATGCAAATCTACGACACGGGTGACAAGCAGACAGGCTACGACTATATGACCCAGGCTGTCAGCCTGATGGAGAAGAGCGACGCTGCCGATGCGCCCTATCTGCTGGCCTACTACCACTATGTGCTGATGAAGCGCAGGGCGCTGGATCAAGACTATGCCCAAGCCCTCATCGATTCAAAGGCGGTAGAAGCAAACTTGCAGAAGTCCGGACAACCGGAGAATGGTGAGCAGATGCTGATCCGCACCTTGGCTACGAGGGCTTGTCTCTACCTCGAGACGGACAGCGCAGCGAAAGCCGACAGTACCTACGCCCTCTGGCAGCAGCACCAGCCCATAGCCGTCTGCTCTGAGCGTGACATCTGTCCTTACCTGACCCGCCGCGGACGATACCAGGAGGTGGTCGATATCCAAAGACGATATGTGGAATGGGTGCGCGAGAAGAAAGGCTTGTGGACGGCGTCTGAGCGCACATCGAAATACGAGATGGCTGAGGCGGAGGCCGCTTTGGGTAACGGCGTCGAGGCTTACAGGCTGTTGAAGGAGTCGTACGAGATCAACGACACGCTGCTGGCACGGCAAGCCGAGGCGAATGCGCAGGAACTGGAGGCGGTGTATCAGAACCAGTTGAAGGCAGAGCAGATCAGCCGTTTGCGCCTGTGGGTTATCATACTCGGCGGAATAGCAGCCGTTCTGGCCGTCATGCTGCTGGCATACAGGATCAAGACTGTACGCAAGAGAAAGAACAAGGCACTGATTGATGTGGCAAGAAGCTTGGCACAGCCAGCAACAAGCATCGAAATGTCAGAGTTGGATACCATGACCGACGATGCACAAACAAGAGATTCCGAAACCGTCCGCTTTGCCACCTTCGACCGCACTGTGGAACAAGGTCGTCTCTACACCCAGAGCGACCTCAGCCGTGAGATGCTCTCCGACTTGATGGGCGTAGATCGCACCACCTTCAGCCGTATCATCCAGGAGCAGAGCGGCTGCAAGAATATGAACGACTACCTGAACCAGAAGCGCATCCGCCATGCCGCCCGACTGCTGCGCGAGCAGCCCAACTACACCATCCAGGCCGTGATGGAGGACAGCGGTTTCCAGTCGAAGTCGAACTTCATCCGCCTCTTCCGCGACACTTACGGCATGACACCTTCTGAGTACCGAAAAGGCAGCGAATAATGGCGATTTAGCCAATTTTGAACCCGCTTTTGGCTAATTTTGAACCACAACCAGCGGGCTCCCCACGGCGGGAGCCCGCTTTTTTCGTACCTTCGCGCCAATTTGAACGCTATAAACTATAAAACATCATGAAAAAGAAACTACTGCTACTACTCATGGCGATGCTCGCGGTGTCTGCACAGGCAGCAACGTACAGTCTCTATGCCGTCATTGACGGGACGAAGATGACGCTGAAAGCCTCCAAAACTTCAATTAGTAAGGCCACCAAGTACGACCCTGACACCTATTGGTGGACCCAAGGCTTCAGCAGCACCGTCACCACTGCCGTCATCGATGCGAGTTGTAAAAACTATAGCGGCTCTTCGCTGGATAATTTGTTCTACTACTGCACCAAACTGGAAAGCATCAGCGGGCTCAGTAACCTCAATACCAGTGGGATTACCTCCATGGAAGATATGTTTTTCCATTGCGAGAGTTTGAAGTCCATCGACCTCAGCAGTTTCAATACCAGCAACGTAACGAACATGGATGGTATGTTCTACTATTGCCGTGGTCTGACCTCGCTGGATGTTAGCACCTTCAATACGGCCAATGTCACCGACATGGCCGACATGTTCAGCGGCTGCAGTAGCCTGACTTCGCTGGATGTCAGGCATTTCGACACCTCCAAGGCCACGGATATGGCCTATATGTTCAGCGGCTGCCGAAGCCTGACCTCGATAGATGTCAGCCAGTTTAACACCGCCAATGTGACCCGCATGAATTTGATGTTCAACTACTGTACGGCACTGACCACGCTTGATCTCTCGGCGTTCAACACGGAGAACGTCACGGACATGAGCGATATGTTCAGGAACTGCAGCAGCATGACTTCACTCGACCTCAGCAGTTTCAACACCGCCCAGGTCACCAACATGGCCGATATGTTCGACCTGTGCAGCAAGATTACCTCACTCGACGTCAAAAGATTCAACACCGAAAACGTCACTAACATGAATCATATGTTCGCCTCTTGCCGTGGTCTGACCTCGCTGGACGTCAGCAATTTCGACACCTCCAACGTCACCGACATGAACAATATGTTCTACGACTGCTCTGGTTTTTCCGCGCTCGATCTCCGCAGTTTCAACACCGCCAAGGTGACTAACATGAGCCGTATGTTCTACGATGACACCAACCTCGCAGTCATCATTGTCGGAGCGCAGTGGACAACCGCCAACGTCACCACGAGTGATTATATGTTTAATCGCTGTAATGCCGTTCTCGGAGAGCGAGGCACAACGTATAACAGCAGCTATATCGACAAGACTTACGCCCGCATTGACGGCGGCAGCGACGCTCCCGGCTACCTGTGCAGCACCTATCCGCTCTACGCCATGGTCAGCGGCGACGCGCTGACGCTGAAGTGTGGCGTCGTA
>JAFUYT010000026.1 GCA_017470425.1 Bacteroidaceae bacterium
ATAGCTGTCAGCCGGATACTCGCCATGCGGGAACTCAAAGTTGAGGATGCCTACCGTATAGACATTCTCCAGATGATAGTTCCATGCACCCTTGGGGGCCTGCTGACGGATGGGTGTGGTCGCATAATAGACGCTTCTGTCCTTGAAGTATGCCTGCTCAGCCTTCTGCATCTCTACGATGAAGCGGCTGCCGTCCTTGGCCATGCAATAGACATCGAACACGGATCTGCGGTCACCATAGCCGTCGCCGAGGTTCTCCCCGTTCAGGTACTGAACATCTTCAATCTCCTTGGCGCTGCCGCTGAGAAGGGCATTGAGGAAACTGATGAGTAAGTCTTTGTTCATCTCTGTGCCGAAGAGCTTCTTGAAGCCGAAGTCGGTATAGGGGTTGATGTATCTTTCGCGTTCGTCGCCTGCCATAATCATTATAATATTAACGGTGTGAGGGAGGTATCACGCCGCAAAGATAGGGAAGTTTGGGGAGTTGGCAAAGGGAAAGGGGATTTATTTTGATGTGGGGCAGAAAAACATGGTGCAGCGGAGAAAAAGGGGTACGCCTCTCTTTGGGCGGAACGCGGGACATATTTAAGTGGTTCTTGATTTTCTTTTAATGTTTTGCTGAATATAACCGTCAATCCATCACCTTTCGTTGTATCTGTTTGATTGCATGTAATTTGATGGGTGAGGGTTTGGGTGATGGTAGGTGAGGATGGTGACGGTTTTTGTGCGTTTTATGCCTAAATTATGTCGGAAAAACTTGCATTTCCGGATTTTTTGTTGTACCTTTGTAGGCGAGTTAGAAAACCTGTTGTATCACTATCAAATCTTTGCTCATGAACACACCAACACTTCAATTCTCCGACGTTCCCCGCGACTGGGCCATCTGCTTCCAGCATGACTGTCCGCTCGCCGCCACCTGTCTGCGCCACCACGCTGCCACCCTGGCTCCCGCCGACCTGCGCAAGCACAACTGCGTGCTGCCCGGTGCCCGCACCGTCGATGGCCGCTGCGCCCTCTTCGTGGAGGACAAACCGGTGCGCATGGCGCGCGGCATGGAGACGATGCTGAGGGGCTGGAATCAGTGGGATGCCATGCCTGTCCGCCACGCCCTCGAGGGTGTCTTCGGCTCCCGTGCACAGTACTACCGCTACCGCTCCGGACGCTGGCCCGTCACGCCGCGCCAGCAACAGCGCGTGGCTGCCGTCTTCCGGCGCTTGGGCATTCGCATCGAACCGCACTACGACCGCATCACGGAGGAGTACTTCTTCCCGAAAGAGTGAGTGTCTCACGCGTGAGACACGGCTGTCTCACCCGTGAGACAAACTCGTCTCACCTGTGAGACACGATTGTCTCACCCGTGAGACACCCTCCCGCAACGGCATCATAGCCTGTACTCAACAGCATGGCCTCGAGCGCTCAACAGCATCCATCGAATGGACCCTCATTACTCATTTCAAATACCGACTTATCAAAATGACAGATACAATGAAATTCACAAGCTTCAAGACAACCCGGAAGAAGGGGTTGCAAGTGGGCGTGCACGACGCCGAATGGTTCATGCAGCGCATCACTCACGAGACGAACGACTTTTTCACGACGGGCTTCCGCGAGTACCTGAAAGGCTCCATGAAATGGGGCAGCTACAGGTTCATCCATGAGATCCCGCGCCTGTGCGTGGCGGGAGAGTTCAAGCGCACGCCGACGGGCGACGTGATGCTGGCGGCGTACAGCGGTCTCGTCGTGCTGGAGGTGCGCGAGCTGGCTGATGCCGACGCCTGCGAAGTGCTGAAGCAGCGTGCGATGCAGTTGCCCTCGACGTGGGCGGCGTTCATCGGCGCCAGCGGCCGCACGGTGAAGATTCTCGTGCGGGTGGCTCCCCAGCAGGGGGCGCTGCCGCAGGCCGAGGTGGAGGCCGAGGACTTCTACATCGCCGCCTACCGCCAGCTGCTGGCCGTCTATGACGGCATCCTCGGCTGCCGCGTGACGCGCATCGTGCCGCGCCTGCGCTATGCCTTCCTGCTGCCGCTCGACAAGGCACCCCTCGTGAACCGCGAGGCCGTGCCCTTCCGCATCAACACCGCCGTGGCGTCGCCTGCCGACGACGCCGAGCTGCATCTGCTGGCGCTGCCCGAGCCGCCGCGCGACCACCGCGAGGTGGATATGGACACCTACCAGCTCCATGCCCAACGCTACGCCCTGGCTGCCCGCGAGGTGGCCGGACGCCTCGACCCGAAGGCGCGCTACACGAACGGCTGGTGGAAGGAGTTCGTCTCCGGCGTCCTCACGACACTCTGTCTTGAAGGGGTAGGGGAGGAGGAAGCCGTCTGCGTCGTATGGAACAACCTGAAATTCAAGGATGAGCCAGGGCTGACGCAGGACTTCGTGCGGAGTGCTGCGGAGGCTGCCTACGCCGATGCCGCGCCGCGCCGCAGTGCTGCCGACGGCACAGCCGACAACCTGATGCGCACCCTCATCCGCCGTATTGAGACGCGCTACGTGCTGCGCTACAACACCGTCATGGGCTACCCCGAGTACCGCCCCAACCACACGTGGCCGACGCCCTGGCAGCCGGTGACGGACGAGGTCGTCAACACGTTCACCACCGACCTGATGCTCAGCGGCTTGAACGTATGGGACCGCGACGTGCGCCGCTACGTCTTCTCCACGCGCATCCGGGCTTACAACCCCATCGAGGACTATCTCTGGCGCTGCCACGGGAAGTGGGACGGCCGCGACCGCATCCGTGCCCTCGCTGCCACCGTGCCCACCGACACGCCGGAGCTGTGGGCAGAGTGGTTCCACACGTGGTTCCTGGCGATGGTGGCGCAGTGGCAGGGGCGCAACCGCCGCTTCGGCAACGCCATCGTGCCGCTGCTCATCTCGGCACAGGGGATGCACAAGAGCACGTTCTGCCGCAACCTGCTGCCGCAGGAGCTCCGCACATGGGGCTACACCGACAACCTCTCGCTCGGCGAGGAGCGCCCCGTGCATCTGGCCATGTCGCAGATGCTGCTCATCAACCTCGACGAGTTCAACCGCATCTCCCCCGCGAAGCAGCAGGGTTTCCTGAAGAACATCCTACAGCTGCCGTCGGTGAAGGTGAAGCGCCTCTACGCCAAGCACATCGAGGAGGTGCCGCGTCTGGCGTCGTTCATCGCCACGACGAACATGGCCGACGTGCTGACGGATCCCTCCGGCTCGCGCCGCTTCTTGGGAGTGCGCGTCACGGGTAGCATCGACGTCAGCGCGAAGCCCAACCACGAGCAGCTCTTCGCGCAGGCACTCGCCGAGCTCGACGACGGCGCCCGCTACTGGTTCGACGATGCCCAGACGACCGCCATCATGCAGCACAACCGCCAGTTCCAGCAGCTCTCCAGCGCCCTCCAGTTCTTCCTCGAACACTTCGAGCCGGGCGCCCCGACCCGTGGCCGCTGGCTCACCGCCGCCGCCCTGCTCGAGGATTTGAAGCATCGTGCCGGCTCTGCCTTCCAGCCACCCGCCCTCAACACCTTCGGACGCCAGCTCAACGGCTGCGAAGGGCTGTTGCACAAGCACACAAAAAACGGCGAAGCATACTGGGTGCAGGACATAATCAAGCCCTAAAACGCCCCTAAACCCTCACCACCCTCACCTGCTCTCACCCGAACCCTCACCCGATAACCAGCAAATTGTCAAATCGTTACCTGCAAAGGTGACGGTTTGACGGTTTTTTTGACGAATATTCATAAAAGACAGATGAGACGAGGAAGAGCATTGACAGGAATGGGGTGATAGCAGAGGATGCGGTGCGACGGTGGGGGATTCGATGTGATGGGGGATGATTCGATGCGATAATGATGCGATAACGGTGGGATAACGAAGGGGTGGCGAAGAAATGTTTGGGAAAAGATATGGCTTATTCGAGAAAAAGATGTACCTTTGCACCCATCAAAAATTACTTCTATGTTAGTAGCCATCGTAGGACGCCCCAACGTGGGCAAGTCAACCCTCTTCAACCGCCTGACCAAGACCCGCCACGCCATCGTCTCCGACGAGGCCGGCACCACGCGCGACCGCCAGTACGGCAAGTGTGAGTGGGTGGGTCGTGAGTTCTCCGTCGTCGATACCGGCGGCTGGGTCGTCAACAGCGACGACATCTTCGAGGAGGAGATCCGCAAGCAGGTCACCATCGCCACCGAGGAGGCCGATGTCATCCTCTTCCTCGTGGATATCAACACGGGTGTCACCGACCTCGACGAGGCGGTGGCCGCCATCCTGCGCCGCACGAAGAAGCCTGTCATCCTCGTGGCCAACAAGACCGACAACGGCGACCAGCAGTGGCTCGCGGCCGACTTCTACCGCCTCGGTCTGGGCGATCCCTTCTGCATCTCGTCGGCCACCGGCAGCGGCACGGGTGACCTCCTGGACCTGGTGCTGGAGAAGATGCCGAAGGAGGCCGACAGCATTGAGGAGCTCGACCTCCCGCGCATCGCCGTCGTGGGGCGCCCCAACGTGGGTAAGTCCAGCCTCACCAATGCCTTCATCGGCGAGGAGCGCCACATCGTCACCGACATCGCCGGCACGACGCGCGACAGCATCTACACACGCTATCAGAAGTTCGGCTTCGACTTCCTGCTCGTCGATACCGCCGGCATCCGCCGCAAGTCCAAGGTCAGTGAGGACCTGGAGTTCTACAGTGTCATGCGTAGCATCCGTGCCATCGAGAACTCCGATGTCTGCATCCTCATGCTCGACGCCACCCGCGGCATCGAGGCGCAGGATCTGAACATCTTCTCCCTCATCCAGCGCAACCAGAAGGGGCTGGTCGTGGTCGTCAACAAATGGGATCTCGTGGAGGACAAGAGCACCACGGCCATCAAGTACTTCGAGGACACCATCCGCGAGCGCATGGCACCCTTCACCGACTTCGACATCATCTTCGCCTCCGCCCTCACCAAGCAGCGCATCTTCAAGGTTCTGGAGACGGCTGCCGAGGTCGATAAGCACCGCCGCGCCCGCGTGGGCACCACGAAGCTCAACCAGGAGATGCTGCCCCTCATCGAGGCTTATCCGCCACCCTCCATGAAGGGCAAGTACATCAAGATCAAGTATTGTTCGCAGCTCCCCGCCACGCGCATCCCCTCCTTCGTGTTCTACGCCAACCTGCCGCAGTACATCAAGGAGCCCTACCGCCGCTTCCTCGAGAACAAGATCCGCGAGCGCTGGAACTTCTCCGGCACCCCCATCAACATCTTCATCCGCCAGAAGTAGCGGCGCAGCCCCGTCGCGCGTTCCCGCTTTTATTGCACCTTTATCCTTCGACGGCTGACACCACAGCCGTACCATACGCCATGCCCGCCCTGAATGTTGCTGCTGATGGGCGTGGTGACATTGAACAGGTTGGAGTTGCCCAGCATCTTTGTGTCCGAGAAACCGTGCCAGAAGGCGTAGGCGGTGCTGTCCACATGCAGGAGCGACACTTCAGCGTATGCGCCCACGGAGTAATAAGGAGTATAGTCCTCAACCTCGCTGATGGGTCCGCTGCGCCGGATATGCTGTACGACCTCCGTCGTGGTCAGCGTCTCGTCGTCCAGTGCACCTAACATACAGAGCTGCGGATTATAGGGTTCTCCCTCGGCACGTGAAAACCAGAGGTAATAGTTGTGTTGCGAGGGGTTGTCGTGGAAGCGGGCTATCACCTGTCTCAGCGTATCGTTGTCCTGACTCGGCTCACACCACACGTCGTCAATCGGCACGCTCTCCGGGATGGTGGTCACCGCCTCGGCATGTTGGTCGCGCCAGTCCACGATGAGGCGATAGCTCTTGCCCGCCTGCCCACGGAAGGCCGACGTAGTGAAGACGTAAGGGATGAAATAGTCGCGGTCGTACATGCCTGTGAGGTAGGTCGTCTGTCCATCCACGCAGATGCCCACGCGCGCCCACTGTGCCACGTAGCGTGCAATGGAATCTGTTGAGACCTCATTGTACATGATGGGCAGTGTCGTGGTTACCATGACCACGGGAAACTCTCCATCGGCAATCCATCCTTCGATGACAAGTTCCTGTTCCTCGATGTGCACCTCGTCGCCGCATGAGGCACAGAGCATCAGCATGGGCACCACCCACAGGAGCAGGCGACGTGCGAGTGTCGTATGTGTCATTCTTCTTATTTCCATCTCATATAGAAGTTGACCGAGGGCAGCAGGGGGAGCAGAAAGCCGCGTGGGCGGTAGGAGAAATGGCCGTTGTAGCTGCGCAGGTGATAGAAAAGTTCATTCTGCTGGCAGGTGGCATTGTACAGTGACAGGTTCACGCCACATTCCATCCGCTCCGTATGCCGTATGTCATAGCTCACAGACAGGTCGAGCCGCTGGTAGGGTTTCAGGCGGTAGCTGTTGAGGGCTCCCTGTTCCACCAGCAGGGTGTGGTTGATGAGATACAGATGGCGTAGCGGCGTGAAGGGCGTGCCGGAGCAGAATACATAGGTTGCTCCCAGGCTCCAGTGGGGATTGATGCGCCAGGTGAGGACCGCGTTCACCTCGTGCGGGCGTTCGTGGCTACTGGGGTGGCTGTCTGAGAAAGAGGGATGGGAGACGGTGCGGCGCGAGCGGGTGTAGGCATAGCTGACCCATCCCGTGACGGGGCCTGTACGGCGCAGGAGCATGACGTTGACGCCATAGCTGTAGCCGTCGCCCCGCAGTAGCGAATGTTCCAGCGTGTAGCGCGTGTTGAGGAAGTCCAGCACCGTGCCCTGGTATTCCAGCTGATTCCGCAGCCGTTTGTAGTAAACGGCCGCGGAAAGCCCCCAGCGACCGCGGCCCATCGTGACCTCGTGGGATAGCGAGATATGCTGTGCGCTCTGTGGCTGGCTGTAGCGGCCAGCGGCCAGCCAGAACTCCGTGGGCATCCCGGAGGTGGTCATCCCGGTCTGAAACAGCGGCTGATGTTGCCAGGCATAGTGCAATGTGAAGGTGCCGGCCCGTGCAGTGCGCCATTCGGCAGACACCGAAGGCGATGGCAGCAGGTGAATCTGTTGGAGGTCATCGACATAGAGCGTTCCGCGTAGCGTGGGGCGGAGTGTCAGTCCCTGTGCCAGTACCCAGGGCCGCTCGACATACAGTGTATATTGCTGTACGCGCTGGCGGGGTTCACCCTCGTAGGTGTGGCGCCCGGTGAGGTGGAGGTCCGGGTTCTGCGGCTGCACCCACAGCACGGAGGCATCTGCGCCAGCCCGCCATGAGTGCCACAGCAGACTGCCGTGATAGCTGAGGTCGGCGATGGAGGCTTCCATCGCCAGGTCCAGTTCCTCCTGCGAGAGGCTGAAGCGACTGCCATAGCGCGAGAAAGACGCCGACTGTGTCAGTTGCAGGCTGTCGCGAAACGTGTGGCGGTGGTCAGCGCTGACCATCTGGTTGCCCCACCGCATGAGCCCCTCAGCCAGGTACAGTCCTGCTCCCAAGGTGGCACGGTCGTGACCCGCGTAGGCGTTCACGCGCAAGCGGTCGCGTTCCGAGAACTCATGCAGGAGAGTGACATTATAGTCGCCAAAGCTGTAGCCCATCTGTTCCCCGTCCATTCGCATCCATCGGCTATAGAGAAGGTTCATGTACGCTTCACGCGCCGATACGACAACGGCCGTGCGGCCGCCGAGTGGCAGTCGCAGCGTAGCCTGCGACGATAGTGGCCCCACGGACAGCTCGCCAGTGGTGTGTGTCAGCGGGGCGTCGATGCTCTCCATCCTCAGCAGTCCACCCAGACGGTTGGATGATGATGCCAGCGAAGCTGCAGGCGCAAAAGTCATCGTCGGAAAATGCGATGCATTGAAGATGGAGAAGAAGCCCAGCAGGTGTTGCACGCCATAGAGCGTAGCCCCGTCGATGGCGACCTCGTTGTGGGCGTTGTCGCAGCCCCAGATGTGCAGTCCGGCATCATATTCTCCTGTCGTCTGCACGCCAGGCAGCATCTCGGCGACATGCAGCGGGTCTGTGTTCCCGGCGATATGCGGCATGGCCTGCAGGCTGCTCATCTGCCACTGCCGCACGCCGTCTGCCCGTGACCGCAGCGGTGCGGTGTATCGCTGGACAGCCACCTCTACAGCGTGCAACTCGCGCGTTGTATCAACCAAAGCCTCCTCCCCCTGCACCGTGGCTGGGAGGAGGAGGCATATCAGGAGATGGTAGGGCCTGCAGGTCACTACGATTTATAGGTTCTGCGTCATTTGTAATAATCCGGGGTGCTGTCGCCCCAATCCTCCATGCGCTCGCCCAGATCCTCGTAGTCCTCTTCGAGGCGGTTGAAGAGATCTACGAGGCTCTGGAAATTACCCTCGTTGAAATAGGTCTCGTCAATCATGCTGTAGGAGGAACCGTCGGCAAAGACCAGCACAGGGTGTACGTCGAAGTGGTCGCGCTTAAAGAAAGCATCCAGCCGGAAGGAGCCCTGCTGCACATCGCTCTTGTCATAGAAGAAGTTGGCTGTCACAAGATTGTTGGCCGTCTGCACGTAGGACTTTACCAGGGACTCGTCGTAGCGCGCGTCGTCAGCATCCAGAATCGCATCCACGTAGCCGCGGACATCCTTGCAAATAGCCTTCACCTGTAGCTGTCCCAGCACATCGATGTTTGCCACCGTCACTTTGCCGGAGCGCACGAAATCCTCATCGATTTCCAGCTCGTCGGCCGTATCGTGGCTCCACGTGTCGTTCTGCACCTCTGCGGATCCTCTGACCGTCATGGTGAGCAGCGTCTTCCCGCCCTTCAGAATGGTGATGTCTGACTGGATGCCATCCTCCTGGCCAGGCTTGGCGGCGATGCGGTTGTTCCGGAATTCGTAGCCGGCAGCCTTGACCGTGTATTGCACGCCGAAGGCATCGCTCGAGAAATTGTAGTCGGTACCGCTCATGGAGCTGAGGTCCAGCGTCACGTCCACCTCAGCGAGGGTGCTGCCATCGCGTGTCACCACGGCATGGATCTTCTCCGGGACCATCGCGTAGGCCACTGCCAGTTCCTTTGAAGAACCCGTATAATATCCATAATTATCATAGATGTCTTCGCGACCTTCGTCAAAATCATAGATATATACCTCTTTCTCCTGTCCGCTCGTCGTGAGGGTGGCCACGACCGTGCGTCCGTTTTGATCCGGACATTCCAGACGAGTGTCGCGCGTGTTCTTCTCTGTAACAACCCACTGAGAACCATTCCAGCGGGCGTGTGCATGGAACTGACTTGCCCGGAACAGACGACGGGTATAGTTATATATCGTGTTGGATCCATGAGACACCGAACCCATCGATGTGCCCGTGATAGACTCATAGACGTCTTCCACATAGTCGGCAATGGGATCTACTTGGTCGTCATCGCTGCAATATTTATTTGCGATGTGCTCCGCTAAACTGGCCAGCTCCTCGAAGTCGCTCTCGGGGATGCTGTTCATGAACGCTTCGCCGATCTCGATGAGGCGCTGTTTGTGTTGCTCGGGCGTCAGCGTATTTCCGCTTCCGCCTTGTCCGCCTTGGCCGCCTTGTCCGTCTTGTCCGCCATTGTCTTCGACGTTCTGAATCGTTTCCTCCACGGGATCATCCCCACAAGCTGTCATTGAAAGGCTGAGGCCTACGCCCGCCATCATTGCTGCTGCCATCAGAGGCAGAGACATCCATTGTACGTTTTTCATTTGCTTGTTGTTTGTGTATGGTGAGTAATTTTATTCCAGGTCGTACCCGAACTGCTTCATCGCACGTTCGCTGCTGCGCCAGTCCTTATCGACCTTGACGAAGCACTGGAGGAAGATGCGTTTGCCGAAGAAGCGTTCGAGCTCGCGGCGCGCCTCGGTGGAGACGCGCTTGAGGGCCACGCCCTGGTGGCCGATGATGATGCCCTTCTGCGACTCACGCTCGACGTAGATGACGGCTTCGATGCGGATGAGGTCTTTCTCTTCCTTGAAGCTCTCCACGACGGCCTCGACGGAGTAGGGGATTTCCTTGTCGTAGTAGAGGAGGATCTTCTCGCGGATGATTTCGGTGACGAAGAAGCGCGCGGGCTTGTCGGTCCACGCGTCCTTGTCGAAGTAGGCGGGCGACTCGGGCAGCAGTTCCTTGATGCGGGCGAGGACTTGATCGATGCCGAACTTGTGCAGGGCGGAGATGGGGTAGATCTCCGCCGTGGGGAGCACTTCGTGCCACGCCTGTACCTTCTGACCGAGGACGACGTTGGCGTCGCCCTCGGTCAGGTCGATTTTGTTGATGAGCACGAGGATGGGCACCCGCAGCTGCTGCACCTTCTGGAGGAAGTCGGCATTCTTGTCGGGCGTCTCCACCATGTCGGTGACGTAGAGCAGCACGTCGGCGTCCACCAGGGCGCTCTCCGAGAACTGGAGCATCTGCTCCTGCAGCTTGTAGCCCGGCTTGAGCACGCCGGGCGTGTCGGAGAAGCAGATCTGCATATCCGGCGTGTTGAGGATGCCCATGATGCGGTGGCGCGTGGTCTGTGCCTTGAAGGTGGCAATGCTGATGCGCTCGCCCACGAGGAGGTTCATGAGCGTGCTCTTGCCGACATTGGGGTTGCCGACGATGTTGACGAAGCCGGACTTATGCATTATTTTGGATCGTAGCCCCACTTCATGTAGGCGGCGCCCCACGTGAAGCCGGCACCGAAGGTGGTGAAGATGAGATTGTCGCCCTTGTGGAGCTGTTTCTCGTAGTCCCAGAGTGCCAGCGGCAGTGTGCCGGCGGAGGTGTTGCCGTACTTCTGGATGTTGACCATCACCTTGTCCATGGGGAGTTCCAGACGCTTGGCCACAGCCTCGATGATGCGGATGTTGGCCTGGTGGGGAATCACCCATGCGATGTTGTCCTTGTTGAGGCCGTTGCGCTCGGCGATGAGGGCGGTGGCATCGGACATGTTGGTGACGGCGAACTTAAAGACGGTGCGGCCCTCCTGGTGCACGTAGTGCATGCGATGCTCCATCGTGAAGTAGGAGGGAGGTGCTACGGAGCCGCCGGCCTGCTGCACGAGGAAGGGAAGGCCCTGTCCGTCGGTGCGGAGGTAGCTGTCCTGCCAGCCGAGGTCCTCGGTGGTCGGCTCCACGAGCACGGCGGCAGCGCCGTCGCCGAAGATGGGACAGGTCTGGCGGTCGGTGTAATCGATGATGCTCGACATCTTGTCGGCGCCGATGACGACGACCTTCTTGTAGCGTCCGCTCTCAATCATGCAGACGGCCTGTTCCATGGCGTAGAGCCATCCGGAGCAGGCGGCAGACATCTCGAAGGCGTGGGCATTCGTCATGCCGCACTTGCCGAGCACGATGCTGGCGGTGGAGGGGAAATGGTAGTCGGCGGTGGAGGTGGCGCAGATGACGGCATCGACGGTGAGCGGGTCGGTGTCCGTCTTGTCGAGCAGCTGCCGCACGGCCTTGCGTGCCATGTAGCTGGTGCCCAGGCCCTCCTCGTTGAGGATGCGGCGTTCCTTGACGCCGATGCGCGTCATGATCCACTCGTCGGTGGTATCGACCATCCGGCTGAGTTCTTCGTTGGTCAGGATGTAGTCGGGCACGTAGCCGCCAACACCCGTGATGATAGCATGAAGTTTTTCCATAGTAAAAAAACAATTCACAATTCACAATTCATCATTCACAGTCCCGGAACAGTCATGCATGAGGATGATGCCCTAACAGCGATGTAATTGTGAATTGTGAATTGTGAATTGTGAATTCTCAATGGTGGATTGGTTACGCTTCTTCCTTCTCGATAGCCACCTTGCCGCGATAGTATCCGCAGGCGGGGCAAACGGTGTGGTAGATGTGGAACTCGCCACAGTTGGGGCATACGGCCAGTGCGGGAGCTACGGCCTTGTCATGAGTGCGGCGCTTGAGCGTACGTGTCTTTGATTGTCTTCTTTTAGGATGTGCCATTTTGATTTACTATTTGATTATTTACGATTTACTATTTATTTGTCAAGCAGTGCCTTGAGCGCATCCCACCGGCTGTCGGTGGGTTCCTCCGTGCCGCTGCTGCCGCCTTCGCTGTCGTCGCGACTGGGTTCGTCGTCGCTGACGAGATACTGGCTGACATCTTCGGGGCACTCCCCGTCGGGATGTGCGTGGAAGGTGGGAATCGCCAGCGCGATGGTCTCATAGAGGTTCCAGCTGACGTCGAGGACGGGTTGGTCCTCGGGCAGTGTGATGCGCTCGCCATCGTCCTCGAAGGTGTCGCCTAAGCGAACCTCGATGGTGTCGTCGGCCTCAATGGGTTGAGTCATGGGCTCGAGACAGCGGTCGCATGGAATCTCGATGGTTCCTGTGGCGTGGATGTCAAGCTGGTAACTGGCCGCCTTCTTTTTCACCCGAAGCGTGGCAGTGAGCTCCCCATGCTTGATGTCCTCTTCATCGAGGGCGCTGAAGAACGAATCGTCGAGTTGCCAGCAGCGGCTCATTTCATCGCCGTCGAGGTCTCTGATATCGAGCTGAAAACGTCCTGATGTGTCCATACGGGCGGCAAAGGTAGGTCTTTTTTTTGTTGTGGCAAAGAATTAACGCAAAAAGTTTAAAGTAGGGGCTTTAAAGTTTAAGGTTTTTTGCATTTGGAGCGCCAAATGGGGGCTGCAACGGCGTCAGTTCTTGCGCAATTCGATGCGGAAAGTGGTGCCTTTCCCGATCTCCGACGACTTCACGAAGATGCGTCCGCGATGGTACTCCTCCACGATGCGCTTGGCGAGCGAGAGCCCGAGGCCCCAGCCGCGGGTCTTCGTCGTGAAGCCGGGTTGGAAGACGCTGGAGAACTGGCTCTTGGGGATGCCCTTGCCCGTGTCGGCGACCTCGATGACGTAGCGGTTGGCCTCTTCGAGGGCGGTGATGGTGATGTCGCCCTGCCCGTCCATCGCATCGACGGCGTTCTTGCAGAGGTTCTCCACGACCCACTCGAAGAGCGATGCCGAGAGGTTGGCGTAGATGGGTTGCTGGGGCAGGCGCGTGGTGATGTGCACGCGGCTGTTGGTGCGGCGGCCGATGTAGTCGGCCACGTGGCTGATGACCTCGTTGAGGTTCTCGGGTTGCGGCTCGGGTCGTGAGCCGATCTTGGAGAAGCGCTCGGCAATCATCTGCAGGCGCTTCACGTCCTTGTCCATCTCGGGCAGCAGCTCATCGTCGGGGTAGGTCTCGCGCAGCACCTGTGTCCATGCCATGAGCGAGGAGATGGGCGTCCCGAGCTGGTGGGCCGTCTCCTTGGAGAGCCCCACCCACACCTTGTTCTGCTCGGCGCGCTTGCTGCTGAGGAGGGCGAAGACGGCCACGATGACGAAGATCAGCGCGATGCCCAGCTGGATGTAGGGGTACTGCGCCAGGCGGCGGAGCATGATGCTCTCGTCGTAGCACACCTCCATGAACTCGTTGCCGCTGAGGCTGATGCGGACGACGTTGCCCTGCTCGCGCATGGCCATCGCCTTCTTCAGCACCTCGCCCTCGACGTCGTCGGCGGACTTGGCGTGCACTTCGAGGTTGCGGTAGGTCTGCACGTTGCCGTCGGTGTCGAGCACGACGACGGGGATGGTGTGGTTACCGTTGATGACTTTCAGGACGAGGGCGAGGTCCGTCTGCTCGTCGGCTTGCTCGAGCGAGCGCATCGCCTCGGCCCACACTTCCACCTTGCGCTGCTCCTCGAGGGCGAGGTCGCTCACGAGCACGTGTGACCAGATGAGCGAGAGCGCGCAAATGATCACCGCGGCACAAGAAAGAAGGATTTTCACCTGTCTCATTCTGTCAGTCCATTGCATATCGGGCACAAAGTTAAGGAGATTTTCTTAAAGAAACGAAATAGACGGGCATTTAGTGTGCTGTTTTGCGGAATTTAATGTAATTTTGCGGCCGATGAGACGATTTTGGACCTACCTTATTTATATATGCGTGCCCGTGATGTGCTTGCTGGCCGTCGCGTCGTGCCACGATGAGGAGGTCGAGGAACCCCAGCCCGTGGAGCCCGGTCAGCCCAGCACCACGCTGCCCCGCACGCTCATCATCTACATGATCGGCGAGAACAGCCTGATGAACCTCGTCGCCGCCGACTCGCTGGAGATTGCGCGCGGGCTGAGCACCATCGGCGTGAACCACCGCGTCGTCGTGTATATCGACGACGGCAAGTCCAGCCGCCTCTGCGTGGGGATGCGCGAGCAGCCGCTGCAGACGGTGAAGACCTACGACGGGAACGTCTGCAGCACCGACAGCGCCTCGATGGAACAGGTCTTCCGCGACATCGTCGGCGCCTACCCGGCGGAGCACTACGGTCTCGTCTTCTGGAGCCACGGCTCCGGCTGGCAGCCCGCCGCCAGGACCTCTACGGCCCAGGCGCCGCGCCGCAGCTTCGGCATCGACAACGGCCAGCGCAGTCGCAGCAACACCGGCATCGGGATGGACATCACGACGCTGGCCCACGTCCTCAGCCACCAGCCCCACGCGGACTTCATCTTCTTCGACGCCTGCTTCATGCAGTGCGTGGAGGTTGCCTACGAGCTGCGCCACGTGACCGACTACGTCATCGCCTCGCCCGCCGAGATCCCCGGCGACGGCGCCCCCTACGAGAACATCCTGCAGCCGATGAGCCAGGTGCCCTCCCACATCGAAGGCATCCTCGCGAACTATGCCGACTACTACACCAACGGCATCGGGCGCAGCACCTATTCCGGCGTGGAGCTCAGCGCCGTCCGCACCAGCGGCCTGGAGCGGCTGGCGGAGGCTACGGCGCCCCACCTGCAGCGCCTCTTCGGAGGGCGCACGACCCCGTACTGCCAGGATGTGCAGCGCTACTTCCTCAGCACCACGCAGACCCAATACACGGAGTTCTACGACCTCGAGAACCTGCTCTTCCGTCATCTCCCGGAGGAGGAATACGAGGCCTGGCACCAGGCCTACGCGGCGGCCGTGCCCCACATCCTGCTGACGCCGACCTGGTACTCGATGTTCGGGCCTACGGCCGACGGCTTCTGCGAGATCACCGACCTGGAGCACACGGGCGGCGTCTCCGTCTTCGTGCCCACAGAACACCACGCCCAGAAGGGCTGGATAGACAAATACCACGCACTGGAATGGTACCACGCCACTGGCCTCGACGCCACCGGCTGGTGACCCCCTTCCCCGCACCAACGAACGAACCGCATCATGGCAGCAAGAAATCCCTTTTTCAAACCGAGCTACACCCCGGAGGAGACCGAGGAGTGTTTTGCGTGGTTCCGTAAGAACATGGACCGCCTGCCCGCCACACTGGAGATTGACGAGGCGCTGACGACGAGAGATCTCCGGCGCACCGTCGGGCAGATGCTCACGAACCTGGCGCAGCGCGCGGCGAACTCCGCCGTCTATAGCGGACAGTTCGCTGTCCTGCTGCAGATCCGGAAGTGCGTGCGCGAGCTCCCGGACTTCCAGGAGAGCGAGTGACGACCCCAAGAACATGTATCACCTTTCAACACATACAGACTATGTTATTTACCAAGGAAACCTATAGCCAGCGCCGCGCCGTGTTGCGCGAGCGCATAGGGAGCGGACTGATCCTGCTCCCGGGCAACAACGATGCCCCGATGAACTATCCGGCAAACGCCTACAAGTTCCGTCAGGACTCCACCTTCCTCTACTACTTCGGACAGCACCGCGAGGGCCTCTGCGGCGTCATCGATGCCGATGCGGGTGAGGAGTGGCTGCTGGGCGACGACATCTCGCTCGATGATATCGTGTGGTTCGGCGCCGTCGATAGCGTGGCCGATATGGCAGCGCAGAGTGGGGTGGCGAAGAGCGCGCCCATGAGCCAGTTGGCCGTCCTCGTGGAGGCCGCCGCCAAGCAGGGCCGCGAGATCCACTTCCTGCCGCCCTACCGCCACGACTGGATGATCCAGCTGATGGACCTCACGGGCGTCCATCCCCGCGACCAGCGCGCCCGCGCCAGCCTCGCGCTCATCAAGGCCGTCGTGGATCAGCGTGCCGTGAAGAGTGCCGGGGAGGTGGCCGAGATCGAGCGCGCCTGCGCCATCGGCTACGAGATGCACACGACGGCGATGCGCCTCTGCCGCCCCGGCGTGACCGAGCAGGAGATCGCCGGCACGCTCGCCGGCATCGCGCAGTCGAAGGGCTGCATCACCAGCTTCCAGACCATCCTCTCCATGCACGGCGAGATCCAGCACGGCTACCCGTCGCCCCGTCCCTTGGAGGCCGGGCGCCTGATGTTGTGCGACTGCGGTGCCGAGACCAACGAGAACTACTGTTCCGACAACACCCGCGTCACGCCCATCGGCGGACGCTTCACCCCGAAGCAGCGCGACATCTACCAGGCGGTGGCCGATGCCCATGACCGCGTGCGCGAGATTGCGCGCCCCGGACTGAAGTGGTGGGATGCCCACTTCGAGGCGGCCCGCGTCATCACCGAGCGCCTGAAGGACATCGGACTGATGCGGGGCAACACCGAGGATGCGCTGGCTGCCGGTGCCCACGCGATGTTCTTCGTGCATGGACTCGGCCACATGATGGGCATGGACGTACACGATATGGAGGGGCTCGGACAGATCTACGTCGGCTTCGACGATGAGGTACGCCCCAACCTGGAGCAGTTCGGCACCAACTGCCTGCGCTGCGGCCGTCGTCTGCAGGAGGGGTTCGTGATGACCGACGAGCCCGGTATCTACTTCATTCCCGCCCTCATCGACGACTGGAAGGCCAGCGGTCACAACAAGGAATTCATCAACTTCGACAAGGTCGAGGAGTACCGCGACTTCGGCGGCATCCGCCTCGAAGACGACCTGCTCATCACCGCCGACGGCTGTCGCTATCTCGGCGAGCAGATGATCCCCTACCACGTTGAGGAGCTGGAAGCGTTCATAGAGAACCGCTAAGTACCCATTGGCTCTATGAGCCCTATCAATTCCATTGTCATTTTCAACCCATCAAATAACTCAATAACAATGAAAAAACTCCTTTCCCTGGCCCTGCTGGCAGCGTGCTGCCTCAGCGCCGCGATGGCTCAAGACGCAGAGAAGCCGTCGAACAAGCCCGTCTTCACCGTCGTGAAGCAGAACCCCATCACCAGCGTCAAGAACCAGAACCGCAGCGGCACCTGCTGGGCCTACAGCACCCTCAGCTTCTTCGAGTCTGAGATCCTGAAGGCCACCGGCAAGACCTACGACCTGGCCGAGATGTTCATCGCCAACAAGGACTATCTGGAGCGCGCCGAGGTCACCGTGCGTATGCACGGCGACAGCCAGTTCTCGCAGGGCGGTAGCGCCGGTGACGTGCTCCTCATCATCAAGAACCACGGCATCATCCCCGAGACAGCGATGGCGCTGCCCGGCACGATGATCGGCGACACGCTGGCCAACTTCAACGAGTTCTTCAGTGTCATGGAACCCTACGTGGAGGCCGTTGCCAAGAGTAAGAGCAAGACCATCTCCAACCAGTGGAAGAAGGGTCTGCAGGGTATCATCGACTCCTACATCGGCGCCACGCCCGAGAAGTTCACCTACGAAGGCAAGGAATACACCCCGAAGACGTTCGCCGCCAGCCTCGGCATCGACTGGAACGACTACGTGAGCATCACCAGCTACACCCACCATCCCTTCTACACCAGCTTCGCCGTGGAGGTGCAGGACAACTGGCGCTGGGACCACAGCTACAACGTGCCGATGGACGAGATGATGGCCATCATCGACAATGCCCTTGACAAAGGCTACACCATCGCCTGGGGCGGCGACGTCAGCGACGACGGCTTCACCCGCAACGGCCTCGGTGTCCTCTACGACATGAAGGCCAGCGGCGAGAGCCTCACCGGCAGCGACCAGGCCAAGTGGCTCGGCCTGAAGCCCGGCGAGCGCAAGAACTTCCTCGAGGAGCTCGGCGTCAACGCCCCCGAGGCCACGCCCTCGCAGGAGCAGCGCCAGCAGGACTACGACAACTGGACGCTCACCGACGACCACGGGATGCACATCTACGGCCTCGCCAAGGACCAGAACGGTCGCGAGTACTACATGGTGAAGAACTCGTGGGGCGATACCGGCGACTACAAGGGCTCCTGGTATATGACCAAGAACTACGTCGCCGCCCGCACGATGGATTTCCTCGTGAATAAGAACGCCATCCCCAAGGACATTCGCAAGAAGCTGGGCATCTGATTGGGAGTCTCACGCATGGAACTCCCCTGAAGCACGCGAGCTTATGACCGTAAGCTCGCGTACTTATGGATGGAAGCTCGCGAGCTTAAGCCGATAAGCTCGCGAGCTTCCATCCATAAGCTTTTGGGGCGTTTTAGCGTTTATTAGCATGAAATCGTGTACAGCTTACGGAATTTATTCGTACCTTTGGCCGCTTAATATGGCATTCGCTAAAGAAATAAGACAAAATGACATACATACATGAGCTACAAATGGAATTATGTACCTCCGACACCCGAGCGGCAGGAAGCGGCTAAGACTTTGGCTCGCGAAGTGGGGATTCACCCCGCTTTGGGGCTCTTGCTCCTGGACCGTGGCATCACGACGGCATCGGAGGCGAGACATTTCTTCCGCCCCGCCATCAGTGAGCTGCTCGATCCCTTCCTCTTCCGCGATATGCGGGTGGCCGTGGATCGGTTGAACATGGCGCTGGGGCGCAAGGAGCGCATCCTGGTCTATGGAGACTACGACGTCGATGGCTGCACGGCCGTCGCCCTCGTCTATCGTTTCCTGCAACGCTTCACGACCAACCTGGATTTCTACATCCCCGACCGCTACGAGGAGGGCTACGGCGTCAGCTACAAGGGCGTCGATTATGCCCACGAGACAGGCGTGGGACTCATCATCGTGCTCGATTGTGGCATCAAGGCGAACGCCGAGATTGCCTATGCCAAGGAGCGCGGCATCGACTTCATCATCTGCGACCACCACGTCCCCGACGATGAACTGCCGCCCGCCGTGGCTATCCTCAATGCCAAGCGCACCGATGCCACCTACCCCTACGAGCACCTCTCGGGCTGCGGCGTAGGCTTCAAGCTGATGCAGGCTTTTGCCATCGACAACGGCATCCCCTTCAGCCAGCTGATGCCGCTGCTGGACCTGTGTGCCGTCAGCATCGCGTCGGACATCGTGCCCATCCTGGGCGAGAACCGCGTGTTGGCCTACCACGGACTGCGACAGATCAATGCCAACGCCAGCGTGGGCCTGAAGGCCATCATCGAGATCTGCGGTCTCAACGACCGCGAGGTGACGATGAGCGACATCATCTTCAAGATCGGGCCCCGCATCAATGCCTCCGGACGTATGCAGAACGGCGGCGAGGCGGTGGCGCTGCTCGTGGAGAAAGATCCCGACCGCGCCCATCACATGGCGCTCCAGATCAATGCCTACAACGACCAGCGCAAGGACCTCGACAAGGAGATGACCCACGAGGCCAACAACATCGTCGAGCGTCTGGATCCCGGCCACGAGCACAAGTCGCTGGTGGTCTATAACGAAGAGTGGCACAAGGGCGTCATCGGTATCGTGGCGTCGCGCCTGACGGAGGTCTTCTGCCGCCCGGCCGTGGTGCTCACGCGCTCCGACGACATGGCCACGGGCTCGGCGCGCTCGGTGGCGGGCTTCGACATCTACAAGGCCATCGACAGCTGCCGCGACCTGCTGGAGAACTTCGGCGGCCACACCTACGCCGCCGGCCTCTCCATGAAGGTGGAGAACGTGCCGGAGTTCAAGCGCCGCTTCGAAGCCTATGTGGAGGAGCACATCCTGCCCACGCAGATTGAGCCTGAGCTGAACATCGATGGTAAGCTGGAGTTCCGCGACGTGACCATCCGCTTCTACAACGCCCTGCGCCGCTTCGCGCCCTTCGGTCCCGATAACCCGCGGCCGCTGTTCTGCACGGAGCGCGTCTATGACTTCGGCACGAGCAAGGTCGTGGGCCACCACCAGGAGCACATCAAGCTGGAGCTCGTGGATAACAAGAGCCATAACGTTGTCAGCGGCATCGCCTTCGGGCAGAGTTCCCAGGCCCGCTTCATCAAGAGCCGCCGGGCCTTTGACATCTGCTACGCCATTGAGGAGAACACCCACAAGCGCGGGGAGGTGCAGCTGCAGATCGAGGACATCAAGCCCAGCGAGGAGTGACCTATCGCGAGATTCTTCGGAACTACTGGGGCTTCGATGACTTCCGTGGCATTCAGCAGGAGATCATCGAGAGCATCGGCGCGGGGCACGACACCCTCGGCCTGATGCCTACGGGCGGCGGCAAGAGCATCACCTTCCAGGTGCCGGCCTTGGCGCAGGAGGGCATCTGTGTCGTCATCAGCCCCCTCATCGCCCTGATGAAGGATCAGGTACAGCACCTCCGCCAGCGCGGTATCAAGGCAACGGCCATCTACACGGGCATGACCCACGACGAGGTCATCGTGGCGCTGGAGAACTGCATCTTCGGGAACTTCAAGTTCCTGTATGTCTCGCCCGAACGCCTCGGCTCCGAGCTCTTTCAGGCGAAGCTCCGCCACATGCGGGTGAGCTTCATCACCGTCGATGAGGCGCACTGTATCTCGCAGTGGGGCTATGACTTCCGCCCCTCCTACACGCAGATTGCGCAGATCCGCAAGCTGTTGCCCGATGCACCTGTGCTGGCGTTGACGGCGACGGCCACGCCCGCCGTCGTCGAGGACATCCAGCGGCAGCTGGGGTTCAAGGAGCGCAACGTGAAGCGCATGAGTTTCGTGCGCCACAACCTCGCCTACAGCGTGCGGCGCGTCGCCAGCACCCGCGAGCAGGAGGTGCAGGAGCTCCTCCAAGAGTACGCCGGTTCCTCCATCGTCTATACGCGTAGCCGCATCGGCACCTACGAGCTGGCATCGTGGCTGACGGCGCAGGGCATCTCGGCCACCCATTTCCATGCCGGCCTCACCCACCGCGAGAAGAGCGAGCGCGCAGCCGCCTGGCAGCGCGGCGACATCCGCGTGATGGTGGCCACGAACGCCTTCGGGATGGGCATCGACAAGCCCGATGTGCGCAGCGTCATCCACTACGACGTCCCCGACTCCCCCGAGGCTTACTTCCAGGAGGCGGGGCGCGCAGGGCGCGACGGTGAGCCCGCTCACGCCGTCCTTCTCTATGACGGCCGCTCCGTGGGCACGCTCCTGCGCCGCATCGAGGACACTTTCCCGCCCGAGGACTACGTGGCGCAGGTCTATGAGGATGTCTGCTTCTTCCTCCAGCTGGCGATGGGCGATGGCGCGGGCGTCACGCGTGAGTTCGCATTGGATCGTTTCTGCACCGCCTTCCACCACTTCCCCGTGCGGGCCTACAACGCCCTGCAGCTCCTCTCCCGCGCCGGCTACATCGAGTGGGCCGATGCCGAGGAGAACCACAGCCGCGTGATGATGGTCTGCGACCGCCAGGAGCTCTACACCTTCCGTCTCGCACCAGCGCCTGAACGCATCATCCATTACCTTCTGCGCTCGTGCACGGGTATCTTCAGCGAGTACGCCTATGTCGAGGAGAAGGAGATGGCCCATACCCTCGGCATGACCGAGCAGCAGGTGACCGAGCTGCTCCTCGAGCTCGGCCAGCGCCATATCCTGAAGTACATACCCCGTAAGTTCATCCCCTACATCACCTTCGTGCAGCGCCGCGTGGAGCGCGAGGAAATCGTGCTGCCCAAGGCCGTCTATGCCGACCGCAAGCGGGAACTTGCCGCGCGGGTGCAGACGATGGTGGCCTATCTCCAGACCACGGAGTGCCGCAGCCGCTATCTGGTCTCCTATTTCGGCGAGCAGGAGGCGGCGCCGTGCGGCGTTTGCGACAACTGTCTGGCGGCCGACGGACAGCGGCCGCCCAGCGAGGCGGAGCGTGAGGCAGCCCTGCGGAAGCGCATCCTGGACTTCATCGAGCGTGAGGGCGTCACCTCGCTCCTGCAGATTCATTTCCCCGACGTGCCCGACAGTAGGGTAGGGGAGCTCCTGCACCGGATGATGAAGGAGGAGCAGCTGCCTCCATTCTTGACATAAATTGTATTTTGGGCTCCCACGAGGATTTTGTAGCTGTTTCAGTCGTGTTTTTGGTGACAATTTATTACTTTTGCGCCCAAAATAAGTTCGCATTGACATGAAAGTCCTTAAGTTTGGCGGCACCAGTGTCGGTTCCGCAGAAAGTATCTTGAACGTGAAGCGCATCGTGGAGGCGCAGACGGAGCCCGTCATCGTGGTCGTCTCCGCCCTCGGAGGCATCACCGACCAGCTCATCCGCACCTCGCAGCAGGCGGTGGCGGGCGATGTCGCCTACCTCACCTCCTTCGCCGAGATGGCGCAGCGTCACCATGACATCATCGACGCCGTCATCCCCGAGGGGGCTGCGCGCGAGACGCTCCTCCACATTGTCGATGGACTGCTTGAGGAGCTCCGCTCCATCTATCAGGGTGTCTATCTCATCCGCGACCTCTCGCCCAAGACGCAGGCGGCCATCGTCAGCTACGGTGAGCGCCTCAGCAGCCGCATCACCGCCACCCTCATCCAGAATGCCGTGTGGTATGACAGCCGCGAGTTCGTCAAGACCGAGGTCAAGGGCGGCCGCTCGCTGCTGGCCAGCGAACTCACCAACCGCCTCGTGCGTGAGACGTGGCAGACGCTGCCGCAGGTGTCCCTCGTGCCGGGCTTCATCTCCACCGATGCCGAGAGCGGCGAGGTCACCAACCTCGGGCGTGGAGGCTCGGACTACACCGCCAGCATCATCGCTGCGGCGCTGGATGCCAGCGTGCTGGAGATCTGGACGGACGTCGATGGCTTCATGACCGCCGACCCGCGTGTCATCTCCAATGCCTACGTCATCCCCGAACTCTCCTATATCGAGGCGATGGAGCTCTGCAACTTCGGTGCCAAGGTGGTCTATCCCCCTACCATCTACCCCGTCTGCGTCAAGAACATCCCCATCCTCATCAAGAACACCTTTAACCCCGAGGCGCCCGGCACCATCATCAAGAAGGAGGTCGCGGGTGACTCGCGCAGCATCCGTGGTATCAGCAGCATCAAGGGCACCACGCTCATCACCGTCAGCGGTCTCTCGATGGTCGGCGTGATCGGCGTGAACCGTCGCATCTTCTCGGTGCTGGCTGAGAACGGCATCTCGGTGTTCATGGTGTCGCAGGCTTCGTCGGAGAACAGCACCAGCATCGGTGTGCGCGACGAGGACAGCGCCGAGGCCTGTCGCGTCCTCAACGAGGAGTTTGCCAAGGAAATCGAGACGGGTGCCATGTTCCGGATGCAGGCCGAGGGCGGCCTCGCCACCGTCGCCGTCGTGGGCGAGAACATGAAGCACACACCGGGCATTGCCGGTAAGCTCTTCGGCACGCTCGGCCGCTCGGGTATCAGCGTCATCGCCTGTGCCCAGGGCGCTTCCGAGACGAATATCTCCTTCGTCGTCGATTCCCGTTACCTGCGTAAGACCCTGAACGTCATCCACGACGCCTTCTTCCTCTCAGAGTACCAGGTGCTGAACCTCTTCCTTTGCGGCGTCGGCACCGTCGGCCGCTCGCTCATCGAGCAGCTCGCCTCGCAGCAGGAGAAGCTGATGAAGGAACATGGCCTGAAGCTCAATGTCGTGGGACTGGCCAGCAGCAAGAAAGCACTCTTCACCCGCGATGGCATCGATCTCTCGCGGTGGCGTGAGCTCCTCGACGTGGCACCTGCCAGCAATGTGCAGCGACTGCGTGATGAGGTCATCGGAATGAACATCTTTAACTCAGTCTTCGTGGATTGCACTGCCTCGCCCGAGGTGGCGTGCCTCTACAAGGACTTTCTGGAGCATAACATCAATGTCGTGGCAGCCAACAAGATTGCAGCCAGCAGCGACTACGAGAACTACCACCAGCTGAAGGCCATCGCACAGCGTCGCGGCGTGAAATATCTCTTCGAGACCAACGTGGGAGCTGGCCTGCCCATCATTCGCACCATCAACGACCTCATCCACTCGGGCGACAAGATCCTGCGTATCGAGGCCGTGCTGAGCGGAACCCTCAACTTCATCTTCAATAAGATTAGTGCCGATGTGCCCTTCTCCGAGACCGTGCGCATGGCCAAGGAAGAAGGCTATGCCGAGCCCGATCCCCGCATTGATCTCAGCGGCAAGGACGTCATCCGCAAGCTGGTGATCCTCACGCGTGAGGCGGGCTACCAGATTGAACAGTCCGATGTTGAGGCCGACCTCTTCATTCCGCAGTCGTTCTTCTGCGGCGATGTCGAGCAGTTCTGGCACAACCTGCCTTCCCTTGATGCCGATTTCGAGGAGCGCCGGCAGCGCGTGGAGGCGGACGGGAAGCGCTGGCGCTTCGTGGCCAAGTACGAGGACGGTCACGCCCGCGTAGCCCTCGCTGAGATACCCTCCAACCATCCCTTCTATGGCCTCGAAGGCAGTAACAACATCGTCATGCTCACCACCGAGCGCTACCGCGAATACCCGATGCTCATCCAGGGCTACGGCGCTGGCGCCAGCGTCACCGCTGCCGGCGTGTTCGCGGATATAATGAGTATTGCTAATATTTAAGAAGACTCTCCCCCCGACCTCCCTATCAGGGAGGGAGTATATACCTACTAGGGGGAATGTCTTGAAGAAGAACAATGGAGAAGAATACAAATAGCAACAGTAACAGCTCCCTCCCTTATAGGGAGGGCGGGGGGAGAGTCCGCCACTTAATCATCCTTGGCGACGGTATGGCCGATTGGCATGTGCCGGCTCTCGGCGGTAAGACCCTCCTGCAGTATGCTGACACGCCCGCGATGGACTGGTTGGCAGCACATGGCCGCAACGGCCTCCTGAAGACCGTCCCCGACGGCTTCCACCCAGGTTCCGAGGTCGCCAACAGCAGTATCCTGGGCTACGACCAGCATGTCGTCTATGAGGGTCGCGGCCCGCTCGAAGCAGCCAGTATCGGCGTAGAGCTCGCCCCCGACGACCTCGCCCTGCGCTGCAACCTCGTCTGCATCGAGGGTGACATCCTCAAGAACCACTCCTGTGGGCGCCTCGAGACCGAGGAGGGCGACCAGCTCATCCGCTACCTCAACGAGCACCTCGCCAGCGACCCGCGCTACGGTGGTCGCGTGCGCTTCTACACCGGCGTCCAGTACCGCCACCTCCTCGTCATCAAGGGCGGCGACAAGCGCATCCTCTGCACCCCGCCCCACGACATCCCCCTCCAGCCGTGGCGCGACTATCAGATCCAGGCGGAAAGTGTGCCCGACGGTTTACCCGTCGGGAATAACCGCCTCTCTCCCCAGGAGACCGCCGCCCTCCTGCGCGACCTCGTGCTCCGCTCCCAGGAGCTCCTTCCCGCGCATATATTAAATAAGGAACGCGCGCGCGAGGGTAAGGACATGGCTTCCAGCATCTGGCCCTGGGGCGGCGGCTACCGGCCGCAGATGACACCGCTCACCGAGCGCTTCCCCGACCAGATCCGCCACGGTGCCGTCATCACCGCCGTTGATCTCATCCGCGGCATCGGGCACTATGCCGGTTTGCGCGTTATCAACGTCCCCGGTGCCACCGGCCTCTTCGACACTAACTTCGAAGGCAAGGCGCAGGCCGCCATCGATGCTCTCCTCGGTACCGACCCCGTTGGCCCTGCTGGCGGCGAGGACTTCGTCTATCTCCATGTCGAGGCCAGCGATGAAGCCGGTCACGACGGCTCTGTGCCCCTCAAGCTACAGACCATCGAAGACCTCGACCACCGCCTCATCCAGCCCATCCTCAAAGCCCTCTGCGGTGAGCCTATCTCCATCGCCCTCCTCCCCGATCACCCCACCCCCTGCGAGCACCGCACCCACACCGCCGAGCCCATCCCCTTCTGCATCTACGCCCCCGGCATCGAGCCCGACAGCGTGCAGACCTTCGACGAGGATGCCGCCCGCGATGGTTCCTACGGCCTCCTCAAAGGTGATGAATTTATCAAAGAGTTTATGAAATGATGTACTATTCTACCAACCATACCGCCGCTCGTGCCACCCTGCGCGACGCCGTCGTCCGTGGCCTCGCTGAGGACCGCGGCCTCTACATGCCTGAGGTCATCAAACAGCTTCCCGCCTCCTTTTGGCAGGAAATCGGCGACCTCACCTTCCAGGAAGTTGCCTATCGCGTGGCCGATGCCTTCTTCGGCGAGGATGTGCCCGCCGCCGACCTCCGCCGCATCGTCTATGACACCCTCGCCTTTGACTGCCCCGTCGTGAAGGTCGAAGATCACATCTATGCCCTCGAGCTCTTCCACGGCCCCACGCTCGCCTTCAAGGATGTCGGTGCCCGCTTCATGGCTCGCCTCCTTCAGTACTTCATCGGTGCCTCCACAGCGGCGAGTGCGCCCGCAGGTTTGCCCGACGGAACCTCTCCCGTCAACGTCCTCGTCGCCACCTCCGGCGACACAGGCTCCGCCGTCGCCAACGGCTTCCTCGGCGTTGAGGGCATCCATGTCTATGTCCTCTACCCGAAAGGGAAGGTGTCACCCATCCAGGAGTGCCAGTTCACGACCCTTGGCAAGAACATCACCGCCATTGAGGTAGATGGTGTCTTCGATGACTGTCAGGCCCTCGTGAAGTCCGCTTTTATGGACAAGGAGCTGAACACCCACATGCGCCTCACCTCCGCCAACAGCATCAATGTCGCCCGTTTCCTCCCCCAAGCCTTCTATTACTTCTGGGCATACGCACAGTTGGTGAGGTTAAACGGCGGAACGGCGTTGAATCTCACCGTATGCGTTCCCTCTGGCAACTTCGGTAACATCTGTTCTGCCCTCTTCGGCCACGTCATGGGACTTCCCGTGAAGCGCTTTATCGCCGCCAACAACGCCAACAGCGTCTTCTATGAGTACCTCCAGACGGGAGAATACCGTCCGCGGCCCTCCGTGCAGACCATCGCCAATGCGATGGATGTCGGCGACCCCAGCAACTTCGCCCGCATCCTCGACCTCTACAGCCGTCCCGATGTGAAGGACATCCTTGCGAAGCGCGACATCGCGCAGCCTCTCCCCTCCCTGACGGGAGGGGTGGGGGGTGGGTCTTTCCTCTCTGGCGCCACCTACACCGACGCCCAGATTGCTGAGACCATGCGTGACTGCTACGCCCGCACCGGCTACGTCCTCGACCCCCACGGTGCCTGCGGCTACCGCGCCCTGAAGGAGCAGTTACAGCCCGGCGAGGTCGGCATCTTCCTGGAGACCGCTCACCCCGCCAAGTTCAAGGACACCGTCGATCGCATCCTGGGCATCGACCTGCCCATCCCCGAGAAGCTCCAGGCCTTCATGCGCGGACAGAAGCAGTCCGTAGCGATGTCGAAGGACTTCTCCGACTTCAAGGCCTACCTCTTGCAGCAATAATCACAAGGAAGGGCACCCCGCGGGGTGCCCTTCCTTGTGATTATTGCTGTCGGATTATTTCTTCTCCTTCTTGACAGGTCCCTTTTCCAGGGCCTCCATGATCTTAGCCTCGATTTCATCGCAGAGTTCGGGGTTGTCCTGCAGGATCTTCTTGACGGCGTCACGCCCTTGTCCAATCTTGGAGTCGTTGTAGCTGAACCAGGAGCCAGACTTCTTGATGATCTCGTACTCCACGCCCAAGTCCACAATCTCGCCGGCGCGGGAGATGCCTTCGCCGAAGCTGATCTCGAACTCAGCCTTGCGGAAGGGAGGAGCCACCTTGTTCTTGACCACCTTCACGCGCACCTGGTTGCCGATGGCTTCGTCGCCGTCCTTCAGGGTGGTGACCTTGCGGATGTCGAGGCGCACGGAGCTGTAGAACTTCAGGGCGTTGCCGCCGGTCGTGGTCTCTGGGTTGCCGAACATCACGCCAATCTTCTCGCGCAGCTGGTTGATGAAGATGCAGCACGTCTTCGTCTTGGAGATGGTGGCAGTGAGTTTGCGCAGCGCCTGACTCATGAGGCGTGCCTGCAGACCTACCTTGTTGTCGCCCATGTCGCCGTCGATTTCAGCCTTGGGCGTCAGGGCGGCCACGGAGTCGATGACCACGAGATCGACCGCCGACGAGCTGATGAGCTGGTCGGCGATGGCGAGGGCTTGTTCGCCGTTGTCGGGCTGTGAGATCCAGAGCTCTTCGAGGTTCACGCCTAACTTCTGTGCATAGGTGGGGTCGAAGGCGTGCTCGGCGTCGATGAAGGCTGCGATGCCGCCGGCCTTCTGCGTCTCGGCGATAGCGTGGATGGTGAGCGTGGTCTTACCGGATGACTCGGGACCGTAGATCTCTATGATACGGCCGCGGGGGTAGCCGCCCACGCCGAGGGCGTGGTTGAGGCCGATGCTGCCGGTGGGGATGACCTCTACCTTCACGGCAGCCTCACCGCCCATGCGCATGATGCTGCCCTTGCCGAAGTCCTTTTCGACCTTGTTGATGGCCATCTGGAGCGCTTGCAGCCGTGCAGCCTTCTCGTCAAGAGGCTTTTCTTCTGTTTGTTTTGCCATATTATATTATAGTTTAAAGTTGATTTTTTTGGTCATTTCGATATTTCGACATATCTACATCTCTTTACAGCTCCAGGTCGATGTCATGCAGCTCGTGCCAAGGCAACCCCTGTGTGTTGAGCTGTTCCATGAAGGGATCGGGGTCGAATTCCTCGACGTTGTGCACGCCGGCCTTCACCCACTTGCCCGTGAGGAACATCATCGCACCAATCATGGCGGGCACGCCGGTGGTGTAGCTGACGCCCTGCATCCCCGTCTCTTCGTAAGCAGCACGGTGGGAGCAGTTGTTATAGACGTAGTAGGTGTGCTCCTTTCCGTCGTTGCCGATACCGCGGATGCGGCAGCCGATGCTGGTCTGTCCCTCGTAGTTCTCGCCCAGATCCTGCGGATTGGGCAGCACGGCCTTGAGGAACTGCAGCGGCACAATCTTCACTCGTGCGGTGCCGGTACCGTCAGCCAGCGGCGCTTCGTACTCAATCTCATCGATGCGGCTCATGCCGATGTTCTGGATCACTTCGAGGTGCTTCAGATACTGCTGGCCAAAGGTCATCCAGAAGCGGGCGCGCTTGATGGACGGGTAGTTGATGACCAGCGACTCGATTTCCTCATGGTGCAGCAGGTAGCTGTCGCGCGGCCCTATCTCGGGATAGGTCAGGTCCTTGTGGATCTCCAGCGGCTCGGTCTCCACCCACTTGCCATCTTCCCAGTAGAGTCCCTTCTGCGTGATCTCGCGGATGTTGATCTCGGGGTTGAAATTGGTGGCGAAAGCCTTGTGGTGATCTCCGGCGTTGCAATCGACGATGTCCAGGTACTGAATCTCCTTGAAGTGGTGCTTGGCGGCGTAGGCGGTGTAGATACTGGTCACGCCCGGGTCGAAGCCGCAGCCCAGGATAGCCGTGAGGCCGGCTTTCTCAAAGCGCTCACGGTAGGCCCACTGCCAGGAGTACTCGAAGTGTGCCTCGTCCTTCGGCTCGTAGTTGGCCGTGTCGAGGTAGTTGCAGCCCGTCTGCAGGCAGGCCTCCATGATGGTCAGGTCCTGATAGGGCAGGGCCAGGTTCACGACCATATCGGGCTTGTAGCTGCTGAGCAGTGCCACCAACTCTTCGACGTTGTCGGCATCAACGCGTGCGGTCTGGATGCCTTTGTAGCCCGTGGCCTTCTCCACGGCTGCGGCCAGGCGGTCACATTTCTCTTTTGTGCGCGAGGCAATCATCAGTTCCGTGAACACTTCGGGGTTCTGCGCCATCTTGTGCGCAGCTACGGTTGCGACGCCACCGGCGCCAATCATCAGGACTTTTCCCATAGTATGATTCGTTTTTAATGTGTAATGCGGTGCAAAGATAGCGGAAAAGTTTGAAAAAGTGGTAGCATCTGCCCAAAAATGATTACCTTTGCAGAAACTTAACATAAAACAGAGATGTTAACTCCCGAAGAACAACAAGAGATCCTGGCCCTGTTGCACCGCGAGGTGGTGCCGGCAATAGGATGTACGGAGCCGATGGCGGTGGCGCTTTGCGTGGCGCGTGCCACGGAGCTGCTCAGTGCGCAGTGCGGCGCAGCCCGCGTGCTGCCGGAGCGCATCGACCTCCGCCTGAGTGCGAACATACTGAAAAATGCGATGGGCGTAGGCATCCCGGGCACGGGAGGCATGGTGGGCCTGCCTATCGCCATTGCCCTCGGCACCGTTGGTGGCAAGTCCTGCCTCGGCCTGGAGGTGCTGCGCGACTGCTCGCCCGCCGACCTCGAAGCTGCCAAGCGCTACGTCGCTGAGGAACGCATCCACATCGCCCTCGAGGAACACGACCCCGACAAGCTCTATATCCATGTGCAAGTCAAGGCCGCTGGCAAGGAAGCCGAAGCTACCATCAAAGGCACACACACGAATTTCATAGAAAAAACCACCCCTTTTACCTCCCGTGAAGGGATGGGAGAAACAGGAGCACAGCCGCACGAGCGAAGCGAGGCTCTCCCCCTCACAGGGGAGCGAGGAGAGGGGTCTCCTTCTCTCACCCTCCGCCAAGTCTATGACTTCGCCACCACGCAACCCCTTGCCGACATCGCTTTCCTCTTGGAAGCCAAGAAGCTGAACCAGGCGGCTGCCGAGGAAGGCTTGCGCGAGAACTACGGCCACCAGCTCGGCAAGACGATGTGCTCGCCACTGGGGCGCGGCATCATGGGCGACAGTATCTTCTCCAAGATTCTCTCCGTGACCTCCTGTGCCTGCGATGCCCGCATGGCGGGGGCCATGATCCCCGTGATGAGCAACAGCGGCAGCGGCAACCAGGGCATCTGCGCCACGATGCCCGTAGTGGTCTTTGCGCGCGAGAACCATAATACAGAAGAGGAACTCATCCGCGCCCTCACCCTCTCTCACCTCACCGCCATCTACATCAAGCAGTCCCTGGGCTGCCTCTCCGCGCTTTGCGGCTGCGTGGTCGCCAGCACGGGCAGCAGCACTGGCATCACCTATCTGATGGGCGGCACCTACGAGCAGATTGCCTACTCGGTCAAGAACATGATTGCCAACCTCACGGGCATGATCTGCGACGGTGCCAAACCCTCGTGCGCTCTGAAGCTCACCACGGGCGTCGGCACTGCCGTCATGAGTGCGATGCTCGCCATCCAGAACAAGCACGTCACCAGCGCCGAAGGCATCATCGAAGAGGATGTCGATCGCAGCATCCACAACCTCACCAGCATCGGTTCCCGCGGCATGGATGAGACCGACCGCTTCGTCCTCAACATCATGACCCACAAATGATGCCTTCTTCGGCATCATGAGGCACAAGTAATGCCCCGTGTCCGGCGGTTCGTCCGCCGGAACCCCCTCCCGCCGGCCCCTCCCCTCAATCGGTCAAAAAGTCTGATTCACTGACTTTTTGGCCGCTTCCTCTTTCTTCGCACGCCATTTGCCGCAAAGAAAATAGAAACCTCGCCATCTCGAAATGTCGTCATCTCGAAATGTCGAAATATGGAAACTTTAAACTCTACAAATATGACATTCGACAAGTTTACCATCAAAGCGCAGGAGGCCGTACAGGAGGCCGTGCGCACCGCCGAGGCCCGCCGCCAGCAGGCCATCGAGCCCGAGCATCTGCTCGCCGCCATCATGAAGACGGGGCAGCAGGTCACTCAGTTCCTGTTCCGTAAGCTGTCGGTCAACGAACAGGCCGTCAGCCAGGCTCTCGAAGCTCAGTTGCAGAGCCTGCCGCGCGTAGAGGGCGGCGAACCCTACCTCGCACGCGAAACCAATACAATCCTCACCCGCGCCGAGGAGCTCGCCGCGAAGCAGGGCGACGAGTTCGTCAGCATCGAGCTGATGCTTCTGGCCCTCGTGGGCAGCAACTGCACAGCAGCCAAGATCCTCAAGGACGCAGGCATCATTGAGAAAGACCTCGCAGCCGCCATCCGCGAACTGCGCGGCGGACAGCAGGTGAAGTCGCAGTCGAGCGAAGACACCTACCAGAGCCTCTCGAAGTACGCGCGTAACCTGATTGAGGAAGCGCGCGCTGGACGGCTCGACCCCGTCATCGGGCGCGACGATGAGATTCGCCGCGTCCTGCAGATCCTCTCGCGCCGCATCAAGAACAACCCCATCCTCATCGGCGACCCCGGCACGGGTAAGACCGCCATCGTCGAGGGCCTCGCCCACCGCATCCTGCGCGGCGACGTGCCTGAGAACCTGCGCGAGAAGCAGCTCTTCTCGCTCGACATGGGTGCCCTCATCGCCGGTGCCAAGTACAAGGGCGAGTTCGAAGAGCGGCTGAAGAGCGTCATCAATGAGGTCACGAAGAGCGAGGGTCGCATCATCCTCTTCATCGATGAGATCCACACCCTCGTGGGTGCTGGTAAGAGCGAGGGCGCCATGGATGCCGCCAACATCCTGAAGCCTGCCCTGGCACGCGGTGAGTTGCGCGCCATCGGTGCCACCACGCTCGACGAGTACCAGAAGTACTTCGAAAAGGACAAAGCCCTCGAGCGACGCTTCCAGAGCGTCATGGTCGATGAGCCGGACACGCTCTCCAGCATCAGCATCCTGCGCGGCCTGAAGGAGCGCTACGAGAACCACCACCGCGTACGCATCCAGGACGATGCCATCATCGCTGCCGTGGAGCTCTCCAACCGCTACATCACCGACCGCTTCCTGCCCGACAAGGCCATCGACCTGATGGACGAGGCCGCCGCCAAGCTGCGCATGGAGCGCGACAGCGTGCCCGAAGAGCTCGATGAGATCTCCCGCCGCCTCAAGCAGCTCGAAATTGAGCGCGAGGCCATACGCCGCGAAGCCGAGAGTGTGGGCGGCGATTCCGTCGCCGCCTCCAAGCTCGAAGCCCTCAACCGCGACATCGCCGAATTAAAAGAGCAGGAGCAGCAGATGCGCGCCAAGTGGGAAGGCGAGAAAGCCCTCCTCTCCAAGATCCAGGCCAACAAGCAGCAGATCGAGCAGCTGAAGTTCGAGGCCGACCGCGCCGAGCGCGAAGGCGACTTCGCCCGTGTGGCTGAGATCCGCTACGGACGCCTGCAGGCCCTTGAGGCTGAGATCCAGAGAGTTCAGGAGCAGTTGCGCTCGGCACAGGGCACCGAGGCGATGGTCAAGGAGGAAGTGACCGCCGACGACATCGCCGAAGTGGTCAGCCGCTGGACGGGCATCCCCGTGTCGAAGATGCTGCAGAGCGAACGCGAGAAGCTGCTGCACCTCGAAGAAGAGCTGCACAAGCGGGTCATCGGGCAAGACGAAGCCATCCGCGCCGTCGCCGATGCCGTGCGCCGCTCGCGTGCCGGCCTGCAGGATCCCAAGCGCCCCATCGGCTCCTTCATCTTCCTCGGCACCACGGGTGTCGGCAAGACGGAGCTGGCCAAGGCCCTCGCCGAGTTCCTCTTCGACGACGAGACGATGATGACGCGTATCGACATGTCCGAGTATCAGGAGAAGCACAGCGTCAGCCGACTCATCGGTGCCCCTCCGGGATATGTCGGCTACGACGAGGGCGGTCAGCTCACCGAGGCTGTGCGCCGCAAGCCCTACAGCGTCGTCCTCTTCGACGAGATCGAGAAGGCGCACCCCGATGTCTTCAACACTCTCCTGCAGGTGCTCGACGACGGCCGACTCACCGACAACAAAGGCCGCACCGTCAACTTCAAGAACACCATCATCATCCTCACCTCGAACCTCGGCAGCGACTACATAAGGGAAGAGTATGCAAAGCTCAAGCCCCTCTCCAACTCCCCCCGTGGGGGGGAGGACTCCTTATCCTCCAAGGTGCAGGATGACACTGCTATGCGGCCCTCCCCCCCACGGGGGGAGCGGGGAGCGGGGCCAGAGGCCTACATCAAAGCCCATGTCCTCGACCTCCTCAAGCGCACCATCCGCCCCGAGTTCCTGAACCGCATCGACGAGACCATCATGTTCGAGCCGCTGACGCAGACGGAGATCCGCGAAGTCGTGAAGCTGCAAGTCGCCTCCGTGCAGAAGATGCTGGCCCAGAACGGTATCACCCTTAACTTGACTGACGCCGCCCTCGACCTGCTCACCCGCGAGGGCTACGACCCCGAGTTTGGTGCCCGTCCCGTGAAGCGCGCCATCCAGCGTCTGCTCCTCAACGACCTCTCGAAGGCCATCCTCGCAGGCACCGTCAGCCGCGACCACGACATCCGCGTTGATGCTGCCGCCGACCACCTCGTGTTCTGCTAAGGATCAAATCTCAACTAATGCACAAAAGCCGTCAAGCCCTCACCTCATAAGGTGGCGGTTTGACGGCTTGTTCCTGCCAATCTGTTCATAAGAACACGATGCGATCTGCCAACTGCAGGAAGTAATCATTCGACCAGATGTCCAGTTCGTGAGGATCATTCCTTAGGAAAGGTCGGACATCGTTTTTTACGTCCTCTATGTTTGTGGTGGCAAGACGCTCTTTCAGGACTGCCATGAAATCATCTACGGACAGGTTCTGCCCATTGAATTCACGGATGCGTTCTTGCAAATGCTTGAAATCAAGAGGCACCTGCCATCGAACATACCACTCGAAGTCATACCAGTCGCGCCCTTTTACACGTGTTTTCCAATTACGGAACGCCAAGGCATGCATCTTTCCTGCATAGAGGTCGGGGAGCTGGAAACAACGCACCATAAAGGTATAAGGTAGCGTCTGTACCTTTTGTTCTGTTTGGAACATCAGAGGCGGTTGAGTATCGACTTCAATCTTTACTTTCACTGTTTTCTCGGTCTGGAACGCTACATTATAAACATCGGTATTGTCCTTCAGGAAAGCGGAATCGACCCTGCCGAAGACTTTCTTATCTTTCTTCTTGATTTCAACGTGACGCCCCAAACTGTCAAACTCGTCAATAATCGGTTGGAAATAGTTTTCGAACACAAAGCCTTCATTGGGCGTTAGCAGCGAGAAATCCATATCTTCAGAGAAGCGGGGTAGTTGATGGAACAGGCGCAGGCAAGTACCTCCATAGAACGCGGCCTTGTCGAAGAATCCGCCCCGATGAAGGCCTGCCAACACTACCTGTTGAGTAATCTCATAGATGGCATTTTGCTTGTCCTTGGCGCTATTAATCTGATAACGCTGTAGCGCCTTTTCAAAAAACTCGTTCATCTTTCCAAAAGTTTTATAAGGTTGTGAATTGCTTGTTGTTTTTTACTTACAGCAGCACATTGCCGGAAGATGTCCACATTCATTTCTTTAAAGGCATCCATCTCCAGACGCAGGTCCTCTTCCAGAAACACATAAGTATCCTTTAGGAAACGTATCGGAAGACGGGGGGTAGTGATGATATAGTCGCATAAAGCCTTTTCAGGTGTTGCTATCAGATAGGAGACACCTTCTTCTTCGCGCTGAGTAATGCCAATGGGATAATAATCCTTGGCGCAATGATAATACTCAAACCGTCCAGCGTCATTCTGGAAGGAAACCGTCAGATGCGTGGTCATAGATTCTACTACCTCCACCCGCTCCGGAATCAGACCATAGTCACGCAGCGCCGTCAGCCGGGATATATACGACGGGCCATAGAGAACATTACCTATCAGATTCTGGGACAGCAAAAGGCCACTTTCCTTTGGTGCTACGACATATAGTCCACGCTTCAGACGAATAATCCTCCCCGTTTTTTCCAGATGGGCCACCTTCCGGTTGGCTGACTTTATATCAGGGTACAGCGAGGCGACAGCTGCTGTATTAACAGGGATGTTCTTTAAGACGGCCAATTCGTTCATAACACATACTTTTTATTTTCGGTTGCAAAAGTAGTATCTTTTTTGATAGTAAACAACATTTTATGTAATTTTCTATCAAAAAAGCTACTATTTTAGCAGGTGAATCCTTCATGGCAGGCATCTGCCGCACGAAGATGTCCCGCGCTTCACAGCGCGGGACATCGCAATACTAACAATTATAACTAATAATAACAGCCAGGGGCAAGCCCCTGGTGCGGGGTGAAGCCACCCGCCAGACATGCGCTGCCGGGTGGCTTGTGAGTGATTACTCTTCGTCGGACCAGATGTCCCAGTCGTTCTGTCCTTTCGAGAGGACTTCGCCATTTTTGTCCGCATTCCCCTCCATCGTGGACAGGGCGATGAGACCTTCTAACTGGATGGTCTGTATGAGAAGGCTCGGTGCCTGATATATTTTCTTTTCCATAATTGCTTATATGTTGAATTTGTGTTATTATTTCACGATGACCTTCTTGCCGTTCACGATGTTCACGCCCTTCTGCAGCTTCTGCAGCTTGCGGCCTGCCAGGTCATAGACCTCACCGGCAGCAACGCCGTCGAAGACATTCTGAATAGCGGTAGCTGTGTCGTCGAAGAAGAAGGCCTTCACGCCACCCTGTGCGGGAGCTGTCAGGTAAGCGCGGTTTGCACCCACCGTGGGCTGCTCACCCTCGGCCACTTGATAGAATCCCACCTTGCTGTCGTTGTTCTGGAGGACATAGGTGCCAGCGGGAGCTGGAGTAGCAGTATAGACACCGGTCAGGAGACCTTCGGTGGGTGTGCCTTCAATAGCCTTTCCATAGAATGTGGTAGATGCAAGAGTAGATTCCTTGTAGAGCACAACAGGTGTGTTGGCAGGAATAGTCGTCGTGACCTCTGTCATGTTCAGGGTGCTTCCGTTCACACCATCAACGGTGAAGGCGGTGACCTCAGCAGGAATTGCCACGTCGAAGGGTGCGACGAAGGTGGCATACTGAGCATCTGAAATCTTCATAGTTGCTTCTGCTTGCTCGTAGCGAGTCAGCGTGAAGTTATTCATGATAATCCAGCAGTCCCAGATGTAGTTGGGCTTTCTCACTGTAATTGTCAAGTCTTCGGTGCCATCAAGATAGATATAAAGTTCGTTAACGGCCTCGCCATTGTTGAAAGCTGTTACAGCACCACCAGTGTTGGTCGGCTTGTCTTCAACGTCATTCCAATCTGTGAATCGAACCTGTTCGCCATTGGCAGACATGAATGTTGAAACAACATTATAGCCTGCGTTGTAGAGTGCAGTTGCGGCATCATTAGCCTTGCGACGCTCATAGCCCTGAACAGTCAGCTTATAGATACCTTCCTTCAGGCCGCTAATAGTCTGAGTCCATGCACCTGTAGCATTCCAAGCCTCAACGAAGTTGGTGCCATAAGCAGGCTGATCAACCTGAGTGCGCCAAGAACTGTTCCAAGTCCAATCGTCAGCAGCACCAGCGAAAGTAGCCGTACCGATAGAAGAGGTGCAATCTACAGCGTTGTAGTTGCTGCTCAGATAGGTCTCGAAAGCGTCTGCAGTAGTGGCAACGCCGGAAGCGTTGATGACATTATTGATATTGTCCGTAGGATAGGCTGCGATAATAGCATCACGCTCAGCCTTGGTCTTCAAGCTCCAAACAGTAGCAACAGCTTCTTCTGTGGTCGTATGGAGGTATTTGCCAAATGTTCCATCATCATGTGTGGCATATACAGTCTTTGCTGCATCACGGAGATAATACCCATCTGTTGTAGGAACAATAGCCCAACCTGTAGAAGCATTATCGGTATAGATACTTGTGCCTGTGATGAAGAGATAGACACCTGTATTATCTACAAACTCCACTGAAGAAGTTCCGGTAGCATCTGTGACGAGGGTGAAGGGGATACCATATTTGTCAGCAACGGCTTCTGTGCCATAACCGCCGCCACGGCCGAGGAACAGTTTGTTGTTGGCGTCGTAGAAGCAATACTCACCATCGAAGATGGCAGGTGTGTGCAGTGTGACGTTGATGGCTTCGTTCATGCTCTGGCCACTATAACCATAAACATTAGCAGGGATAGCTACTACATAATCCGTAGAGGCGGCAAGTGTGCCGAGGTCAAGGCTGAAGCCATTCTCAACAGCGGTCAGAGCGACCTCTGTGCCATTGACCGTAGCTTTGCTGTCGGCCACGAGGGCTGCTGCACCATCAGGATCACTGGTTGCAGCGGCAGGGAAGGTAACGGAGTATGTGCTCGACTGAGTGTAACCACCATCAGCAACGCTCAGAGTAGCATCGCCTACATTGTAAGCGTATGCACCAGTGGCGACTGTCAGAGCTTGAGTCGAAGAGGACTTCACATAGTAGCGACCTGCGGTCAGCTCAGCATTCTCGGCCTGAGCGAAGGTGGAAGTAACACTGCTCTCGTTCTCAATGAGGACGGTGCCATCGGTTGTATAAACAATGTCGGAGAGAGTAGTGGTGGTCAGGTTGTACATACCATCAACGGCGATGTCGAAGTAGTACCACTTGCCTGCGGTCATGGCTGTCTCGGGCAGTGCCTCTGCTTCGCCAGCGACGGTGGGGCCGAGATAGTAGAGTTCAAAGTTATCCCATACACACCAGTTACTAGCACTTGTGCTCTTCACACCAATAGTCAGGGTATTATCAGTTACATTAACCGTAATCCATTCCGTATAATAGTTGCCTGCTGTAAACTGTGCAGAACAATTACTCATGCTATTCTCACCATTAGCCATTGCATTGAACGGCGTGGTTTCGTCATTGGCATATACAACAGCTACAGGTGAAGTCACATTTTCGCAAGCCTGAGCACGAAGTTTGTACATACCATTCTTTACGATGAGCTTCTGGCTCAATGTGAACGTTGAATGATAGGATTCTGCACAGAAATTACCCTTGCCATTAGAATTACCGACTTCACCACCCTTTAAGTTATAATTAGAAGCATTTATTTCCCAGGGATAAGTTTCGCAAGCTGTTAGTGTTCGAGTTCCTTGATTATATGCAGCTGCAAGATAGTTTCGACTGAAGTTGGCATCACTAATATAGAATGTTGCATCTATAGGTTTAGCAGATTTGGCATTTTCAAACGTACGTTCTATATCCTCTTTCGAAACAAAATACCACTGAGCTAATACACTATTAGAAGTAGAAGCTGTGTTTGCTACAACCTTGTCATTAATATTCGCTGATACGAATGCAGAACCATCTGCTGTAGCGATACTATATTTCCCATTGCCTAATGGGGTAATGTAAAGGTCTGTAGAATTACCATCAACATAGGTGCCATTAAAATAACATTTGTTGGTATTTACCTTCTCCTGAAAATGGGAATTGAGGGTATAAACGCCATCACCAATTGCTACCGTAAAGGGAGTGCCATGATCGACAAGTGAAGCCTGAGATCCCCAATATCCAGCCCCGCTAAGGAACTGGCCTGTTGCGGCATTGACAATGTAGAAATCGCCAGCAGCAATCTCGCTATAGAAGGCGGGAGCGGCAGCGGGAGTCACATCGGTAACGGTGACAGCACATGTAGCGGAAACATTATTGGCTGTAGTAGCCGTAATGTTTGCTGTGCCTAGGCCAACGGCAGTTACTACGCCGCCAACTACGGTAGCCACATTGGCATCAGACGTTGTCCAAGTGATGTCGGTGTCGGTGTTGGCATCCGAGGGAATATAGGTCACGCTTAGTGTTGAATTACTGCCAATAGCTAGTCCCAAGGAGGTCTCGTTCAACGAAATGGCTGTGGGACGCGAGATGGCAGCAAAACTCATTGCGAGATGACTCACATAGACATGAGGTGTATAGCCAGAGGCATAGTTACTTCCATTCTTCAATCCATAACCCAAGCTAATCATGAAATTGGCCGTCGTTTCCTCTTCAATAGTGAAACTGATGGTGTGAGTAGTCCAGCCACTGTTGCCGCTCATCCATTCTGTAGATGTGTCGGAATAGGTTGTTTCGCCTACCTTTGCATAAAAAAGATTATCGTAATTAGAATTACCAGCAGTCGTAGCTGTGTTGGTGTTTTCCACATCATAGGTGATGGTGTAGGCACCTGCGGGAAGGGTTGCATTCTCCTTTGTTTGTTGGAAAGCAACATAGTTTGTCTGCCAACGGCACTGAACACCGAAGCAATACTCAGTAGCGAGGTGAGTAGCGTCCGTCGTCGAAGTGTAATTGTTGGTGACCACATAGGTCCCAATCAGACCATTGCCTTCACTATGGTATTGATCTGAGACATAGGTAGTCCAGCCAGTGGTGGACGAAAAGTCTGCATTCGTGATGTACGTACTCGTCACATCCGTTTGTGCCCTCAGCTGTCCACTGAGCGCACCAATAGCGCATAGCGCCATTGCGAAAAGTAATTTTCGTTTCATTTGTTGTTAGTTGTTTGTTAGTGTTATAGTTAAACTTAGTTCTATCAATCGGAACCTGTGCTAACTTAACGCCATAAGAAAAGCGCAGGTCTTCACCATACGCTCGTCTGGCTCACCACAAGCCAATCCTACAATACATGAAGCCTGCGCTAACGCGCATACTCCATCTGTAGGAACTATTCATTGCTCTCAAGCTTTTTGCGAGGTGGTGATTCGACGAGCGATTGAGCAAATAAAACGATTGCAAGTCACCCATTACGGGCAAACTGCGGGGCAAAAGTATGGATTATCTGTGAAAGCGCAAAAGAATTTCGGTACTTTTTCGCTTTCTGCCATAAAAATGCCTCTCCGAGGGGGCGGAGAGGCAGGGGATTAAGGATTGGCGATGGCTATCGTTCTCTGTTATTGCACAAACTTCACGATGCAGTCAATACAGATGGGTGCTCCAGTAACTCTATCAATGAAGACGTTAGCAGGATGCATATCTTCAAGTGTAATTCGGTCGGAGATGTAGTTCACGCCTTGCCCGTTCCAATTATCATGGAAGCCCTTGGCATTTGCCATCTTGTCTATCTCCGCCTTCGTAGCCAAGCGAAGGCAGTTGACATAGGGCTGAGTGAGAATGATTCGGAGAAGGCCGTCGCTATCGCGAGTAAAGCCTATCACCTTCATCGCTGTTTCAGGGAAAAGATAATTGTGGAGCACAATGGCATCAAGAGCCTTTTGAGTTGTGGAATAAATAGAAGCACGCTCTTTAACCACTGATGTGTCGCCCGCGCGATAATAGACCTTTGCCTCAGCCCCTTGCGCAATCATCGGGCCCAAGGCCTCTGTCAAGATTTGTTCAGAATCTTCTACCCATAGGTTAGCGGCTCTTGCCCATTGTTCGATGCATTGCTCCTGTTGTTCGTCTATCAGCCAACTTGCAGGGCTTGCTCCTTGGCTGCTTTGAGCATTGCCACTTGCTGCAAGGCTTGCTCGCGCGTAGCATGCGACGATGGACGCCCCAATGAGAGGCGCACCTGCAGTGCAGAGTCCTGCATGCTCTGATAAATTGAATCTATCAAAATCTGCTTTCCCATTTTGTATGTCTTTAACATAGTGGTTAATCACTTGGATAGCACAATCGGTAAAGCCTTCTTTTGTGATGACTTCATATATATGCTGCAATCTATCCATCTTTCACGTTGTGATTTCGCTGCAAAAATAGAGATTATTTCATAACCGGCCAAAAGAATCGCTGTTTTTTAGTTTTTTCGCCGAAATTTGCCTATTGACAGAGCGTGGAAGTATGATAGTACTGGTTATGGTGAGAGAACGCGTGAGAGAGTGAGAGTAAATGGGCGTTTCGGCATCGCATCACGCGAGCTTCAATGCCGAAGCACGCGAGGTTATGCGCTGAAGCACGTGAGCTTGTGCGCTGAAGCACGCGAGGTTATGCGCTGAAACACGTGAGCTTATGCGTTGAAGCACGCGAGCTTCTGGAGAGTTCCATGCATGGAACTCCTCTACATGTATCGTCGTGTTGGTCAGTGGCAGCAGTGAGCTGTGTGAGGATGATGGCAGGTGGTGGCGGTATCCTCATGACGTTGGTTGCAGGTGTCTGCCAGGGGGCAGCCGGCGCAGCGCATGTCGTCCTCGCGCTTCGTCGTGAAGCGCTTCCAGAGGCGGCGGGCGGTGTAGGCGATGCAGGCCGCGAGGATGAGGAGGACGGTCAATTGTTGCACAATTGAAATTAATAAGTAAAAATGAAAAATTAAAAGTGAAAAATTAAAATAGTCCTCCTATTTGCACGACGGCGGCGGAGACGAGCCAGGCGAGGGCGGTGGTGTAGCAGGCTGCGAAGAGGGCCCAGCGCCAGGAGGAGGTCTCGTTCTTGATGGCTACGATGGTGGCCAGACAGGGGAAGTAGAGGAGGATGAAGAGGAGGTAGGCGTAGGCCGTGAGGGGCGTGAGGCCGTCGGCGGCCATCTGCTGGTGGAGACGTGTGTATTTGGAGGTGTCTTCGGAGAAGCTGTCATCGTCGCCGAAGCTGTCATCGCCGGAGTAGAGGACGCCCATGGTGGAGGCTACGATCTCCTTGGCGCCGACGCCTGCGATGAGGCTGACGTCGAGCTTCCAGTTGAAGCCCTGCGGCGCGAAGAGGGGTTCGATGGCCTTGCCGGCGCGGCCGAGGTAGGAGGTTTCCATGGAAGCCCCTCTCCCCGCTCCCCCCGTGGGGGGGAGGGTCTCCTCTCCCCGTGGGAGGGAGGGCGACACTTCTTGAGAGGACAGGGCTTTCTCCCCCCCACGGGGGGAGTCAGAGAGGGGCCAGTAGCTGAGCGCCCAAACGATGATGGAGGCGACGAGGATGATGCCGCCCATCTTCTTGAGGTACTCCTTGCCTTTCTCCCAGGTGTGGCGCCCGATGGCTTTGGCGGTGGGCCAGCGGTAGGGCGGCAGCTCCATGACGAAGGGGGTGTCCTCGCCCTTGATGACGAAGCGCGAGAAGAAGCGGGAGACGAGGACAGCCACGAGGATGCCGACGGCGTAGAGCGAGATCATCACCCAGGAGCGCCACTGGGCCGCGAAGAAGGTGCCCACGATCATTATATATATAGGTAGGCGCGCGGAGCATGACATGAAGGGGAGGACCATCATGGTGATGAGGCGTGAGCGGCGGCTCTCGATGGTGCGGGTGGCCATGACGGCGGGTACGTTGCAGCCGAAGCCCATGACGAGCGGGATGAACGACTTGCCGTGGAGTCCCATGCGGTGCATGAGTTTGTCCATGATGAAGGCTGCACGCGCCATATACCCAGAGTCTTCCATGAAGGATATGAAGAAGTAGAGGATGAGGATCTGTGGCAGGAAGACGATGACGGAGCCGACGCCTCCGATGACGCCATCGACGAGCATGGAGCGGAGGGGACCTTCGCTCATGGTGGTGCCTATCCACTCCCCGAGCCACGCCACGCCGGCCTCGATCCAGTCCATCGGGTACTGCCCAAGGGCGAAGGTGGTCTGGAACATGACGAAGAGGATAAGGAAGAAGATGGGGAAGCCGAGGTACTTGTTCGAGAGGATGTTGTCGATGAGGTGGGTGGTGCGGTAGGTGTCGGTCTTGGTGCCGGTGCGGAATCCTGCTTCGGCGAGTGCTCCGCGGATGAAGCCGTACTTGGCGTCCATGATGGCCGTCTCGGAATCGACGCCGGTCTCCTCGAGGACGCGTGCGCTGGCGTGGTCGCGGGCAGCCATGAGCTGTCGGCGGTCCTCGCTGCGGTGCTCGCTCTCGACGTGGCTCTCGACGAAGCGCGTGACCTCGGCGTCGTGTTCGAGGAGCTTGATGGCGAGGTAGCGCGTGGAGTACTGCGTGGTGAGGTGTTCGTCGGCCTTGAGGAACTGCTGGATATGCGTGATGCCGTCCTCGATCTCGTGGCCGTAGTTGATGTGGATGTGTCGGGTGGTGGCGTTGGTGCCCTCATAGACCTCGATGATGGTGTGGAAGAGCTCCTGGACGCCGCGCCCGCTCTTGAAGGATGTCGGCACGAGGGGCACGCCGAAGAGGGTGGCGAGGGTGTCGAGGTCGAGCTGGTCGCCGCGGCGCTCGAACTCGTCGTACATGTTCAGCGCGCAGACCATGCGCAGGTTCATATCTACGAGCTGCGTCGTCAGGTAGAGGTTGCGCTCGAGGTTGGAGGCGTCGAGGACGTTGATGACCACGTCGGGGCGCTGCGTCGTCAGGTGCTGCCGGACGTAGAGCTCCTCGGGGGAGTAGCAGGAGAGGGAGTAGGTGCCGGGGAGGTCGGTGAGGTTGAAGGTGTAGCCCTCCATCTCGGCGGTGGCGAGGCTGGCATCGACGGTGACGCCGGAGTAGTTGCCGACGTGGCCGTGGGCGCCGCTGGCGTAGTTGAAGAGCGATGTCTTGCCGCAGTTGGGGTTGCCGATGAGGGCTACGTTGATGGTCTTGCGCTGCCGCTGTGCCATCGCCTGCAGCTGCTCCTCGGTGAGCTGGACGTGCTCGGTGATGGTCTCTCGCTCGGCGATGTTCTCGTGCCCAGCGTCGTGGTCGGCCTCTGCCTCGCTGACGATCTCGATGAGCTCAGCCTCGTCGTGGCGCAGGCTGACCTCGTAGCCCATGAGCTTGTATTTCACAGGGTCTTGGAGGGGCGCATTGAGGAGTGCCTCTACGGTCTGTCCCTTGATGAAGCCCATCTCGATGATGCGCTTGCGGAATCCTCCGTGGCCGCTGACTTTGACGATGACGGCGCGCTGGCCGGTCTGTAGTTCTGACAGTTTCATATCCGTTCCTGTTGCGGACGCCTCGCGTCCTCGATTTTTGCTCTGCAAAAATACGTTGTTTTCAGTTGCCGAGCAACTTTTTGCTCCTCTCTGTCATGAAAAATACCTACAAAAGCGCGCAAAATCATCAAAAGTAGGTAATGTGACGGCATCACGTGGCGAAAAATTTGTGCCGGTGCGGCTTTCTTCGTATTTTTGCGGCGCATAGGAACCAACAATTATTGAAAAGATGTGGAACAAGATTTGGACGATGAAGGAGGGATTCATCATCGGCGGCGCGTTCATCGCCGCGGGTTTATTGCTGGAATGGCTGTCGGGTCCGGTGAACTGGACGGTGCTGCGCTGGCCCGTGAACGGGATTGCGATGGGCGTGTTCGTGGCGCTGCTGGTGGGGCTCTATCTCTGTCGGCGGCGGTCGGCCTTCATCCGTAGTATGATGACGCTGCAGGCGGCGGTGCCGGCGCTGGCATATACGATTGTGCTGACGCTGATCATGGGTCTGACGCGACAGGACGGCGCGGGGCCGCGGCTGCACAATATGCTGACGTTCTGGCCTTTTGTGCTCGTCTATGTGTGGATGACGGCGGTGCTCGGCCTGGTGACGGTGCGCCGCGTGGCGCACTTCGGAGTGTGGCGGCGTGATCTGCCGTTCGTGCTGAATCATCTGGGGCTGTTCATCGCACTGACGACGGCGACGCTCGGCAGTGCGGACATCTGGCAGCTGAAGATGATCACGGCGCAGGGTGAGATGCAGTGGCGCGCGGTGACACAGGAGCGGCGCGTGGTGGAGCTGTCGATGGGCATCGAGCTGAAGCGCTTCATCCTGGAGACCTACGAGGATGGCTCGCCCCGGCGCTTTGCCTCGGAGATCGAGGTGCTCACGAAGGGGGGAGAGCGCGTGGCGGCGACGGTCGATGTGAACCACCCCGCGAAGGTGAACGGCTGGAAGATCTATCAGTATGGCTACGATACAGAGAAGGGAGCCGCGAGCGAGATCAGCATCCTTGAGCTGGTCCGTGACCCGTGGCTCCCGTGGGTGTATGGCGGCATCTATATGATGCTGGCCGGTGCTGTGGCGCTGTTCTTCAGCGGCCGCTCCAGGACTACTGGAAGCGGGCGGCCTGCTCGGCCGTGAAGGCGGCGTCCTCGAAGTAGTCGAGGCGCATGGCGCGGCGCACCTCGGACATGGTCTTTGCTCCGGCCTCGCGGGCAACCTCTGTGCCGCGGCGCAGGATGTCGATGACGGCGGGGATGTCCTTCTCCAGCTCAGCGCGGCGCTGGCGGATGGGCTCGAGGGTCTCCTGGAGCACGGCGGCGAGGAACTTCTTCACCTTCATGTCGCCGAGTCCGCCGCGGCGGTAGTGGTCTTTGAGGGCATCGAGGTTCTCGTAGTCGGGGAGGTAGCGGCCGAAGTGCTCGGGACGGCAGAAGGCGTCGAGATAGGTGAAGACGGTGTTGCCCTCCACCTTGCCGGGATCGCTGACGCGCAGGTGGTCCGGGTCGGTGAACATGCTCTTGACTTTCTTCTCGACTTCATCGGCGCTGTCCTTGAGGTAGATGCAGTTGCCGAGGGACTTGCTCATCTTGGCCTTGCCATCGGTGCCGGGGAGGCGCAGGCAGGCTGCGTTCTCGGGCAGAAGGATGTTGGGCTCTACGAGTGTCTCGCCGTAGATGTTGTTGAAGCGGCGCACGATCTCGCGGCACTGCTCGAGCATGGGCTCCTGATCCTCGCCGACGGGGACGGTGGTGGCCTTGAAGAGGGTGATGTCGGCGGCCTGCGAGATGGGGTAGGTGAAGAAGCCCACGGGGATGCTCTCGCCGGAGAAGCCGCGCATCTGGATCTCGGTCTTCACCGTCGGGTTGCGCTGTAGGCGGCTGACGCTGACGAGGTCCATGAAGTAGAAGGTGAGCTCGCAGAGCTCGGGAATCTGGCTCTGGATGAAGAGGGTGCTCTTCTGCGGGTCGAGGCCAACGGCGAGGTAGTCGAGGGCCACCTCAATCACGTTCTGGCGGACCTTGTCGGGGTTGTCGATATTATCTGTGAGGGCTTGTGCGTCGGCCTCGAAGATGAAGATCTTGTCGTAGAGGCCGGAGTTCTGGAGCTCCACGCGACGGCGGAGGGAACCTACGTAGTGGCCGATGTGGAGGGGACCGGTGGGGCGGTCGCCTGTGAGGATGATGGACTCTCCCCCCTCCCTCCCTACGAGGGAGGGAGCAGAATGATTTGACTGGCTGTTTTCTAACATGTGTATTTATTATTTGTAATAGAGACTTATTTCTAATTGTAATCACTCCCTCCCCTTTAGGGAGGGTGAGGGGAGAGTCCCCTATTTGAAGAGTTGGGTGATGTGGTCTTGGGGGATGAGGGCTGTGATGGGATGGCCGTCGGGGGTGTAGTTGGGCGTCTGGGTGGCGTGGAGCTGCGCCACGAGGCTCTGCATCTCCTGCTGTGTGAGGATCTGCCCGGTGGGGATGGCGGCGGCACGGGCCATGGTGAGGGCGAACTTGCCGAAGAGCTGCTCGGCAGTGAGGGTGCCGCGGTCGGCGGCTGCGGCGAGGAGCTCGGTGAGGAGGCGCTGGATGTCGATGCCCTCGAAGCCGGAGGGGTAGCCGATGATGGAGATGGCTCCGCCGCCGAGGTCGTTGACATCGAAGCCGAAGCGCTGCAGCTGCGGGGCGATGGCGGCGAAGATGGCGGCGCTGGCGGGGCTGAGCTCCATGACCTCGGGGAAGAGGTAGCGCTGGGAGGGGAGGGGGGCGCTCTGGAGCTGCGTCATATAGCGGTCGTAGAGGACACGGATGTGGGCGCGGTGCTGGTCGATGAGCAGGAGGCCGTCCTCGGCGGGGGCGAGGAGGTAGGTGGCGCGGTACTGGAGGAGCGAGGGGGGCGCTTCGGGGGCTGCGTCGGGGGTGACTGCACCCGCGTAGAGGAGTTCCCAGTCACGGGGGACTTGCTGGGCGCGGGCGTGGCCGGGCACGGTCTCCAGAGGGGAGGAGACAGACCCTCCCTGACGGGAGGGGAACGACGGCTCTTGGGGGGCGGAGTTGAAGGGGTTATAGGTGGGATCGACGTGGACGGTGGGTGGCGCGGGAGTGCGGGGGAGGGTCGGATCGAGGGGGTTATAGACGGGGATGTCGTCGGGGCGGCCTTCGGTGTCGAAGTCCATGGAGGGGATGGCGTTGAAGCGGCCGAGCGCTTCGCGGATGGCGGCCAGGAGGATCTGCCAGATGGCCATCTCGTTCTCGAACTTGATCTCGGTCTTGGTGGGGTGGATGTTGACGTCAATCTCGGCGGGGGGCACGTCGAAGTAGAGGAAGTAGGGGACCTGCTCGTCGGCGGGGATGAGGCGGGCGAAGGCCTCCTGGACGGCGCGGTGGAAGTAGGGGTGCCGCATGTAGCGGTTGTTGACGAAGAAGAACTGCTGGAGGCCGCGCTTGCGGGATGCCTCCGGCTTCCCTACGAAGCCGCAGATGCTGACCATCGGGGTCTCGACCTCCACGGGGAGGAGATTGTCGGCCAGACGCGTGCCGAAGACGTTGGCGATGCGCTGCTTGAGGTTGGAGGGCGTGAGGCTGAATAGGATGGTGCCGTTGTGGGTGAAGGTGAAGGCGATGTCGGGGTGCACGAGCACGATGCGCTCGAGCTCGGTGGAGATGTTGGCAAGTTCTGTCTGGTTGCTCTTGAGGAACTTGCGGCGCGCGGGTACGTTGAAGAAGAGGTTCTTAATGAGGAAGTTGGCCCCTACGGCGCAGGCTGTGGGCTCCTGGGTGATGATGCGGGAGCCTTCGAGGACGAGGTGTGTGCCGAGGTCTTCGTCGGCCGTGCGGGTGGTGAGCTCGACCTGTGCCACGGAGGCGATGGAGGGTAGTGCCTCGCCGCGGAAGCCCATGGTGGTGAGGGTGAAGAGGTCTGCGGCCTGCTGTATCTTGCTGGTGGCGTGGCGCTCGAAGGCCATGCGGGCGTCGGTCTCGCTCATGCCCTTGCCGTCGTCGATGACCTGGAGGCTGGTGCGTCCGGCATCGAGGGCTACGATGTCGATGTGGTGGGCACCGGCATCGACAGCGTTCTCGACTAACTCCTTGACGACGGAGGCGGGACGCTGGATGACCTCGCCAGCGGCAATCTGGTTGGCGACGGAATCGGGGAGGAGGTGGATAAGGTCCATATCAGAAACGGAAGCTACCCGTGAGGAGGTAGTGCCAGAGGATGAGGAGGACGACGATGATGGCGATAGCGATGCCGGGGTGGAGGCGGCGGCGCTCGGGGTCTGCACGCTTGAGGTTCTTGGAGAACTTGCCGCGGTAGGAGTCGAGGTCGAGCTTGTATTCGGGTGTCTCGCCGCGCTCGATCTGCTCCTCGCGCTTGGCTTCCTCGATCAGGCGGTTGAGCTTGTCCTTGCGCTCGGAGGTGTATATGTGGACGCCGCGGAAACGACGTGGTTCACGGGTGGAGAAGAGGGACATTGAAAGATTGAAGGATTGAAAAATTGAAAGATTGAGAAATTGTAAAGGGGTTAGGTGGGGGATTGCTCCGTGGCAGACTGCTCCGTGGCGGGTGGCTCCGTGGCAGGCTGCGCTTGAGCGGGTGGTTCTGTGGCGGGTGGAGCAGCGGGCTTATTGCTCCGGCCGCGGTTCTTCTTGGGGCCGGCGTGCTTCACGGAGGGCTTGAGCTCGGTGCCTGGTTTCTTGGGGCGCCAGTTGAAGATGTCGTCTTTGTCGAGGGGTCGGACGTAGTCGAACCACTGGAAGTTGGGGAGATAACGGACGTTGGGGGGGATGAGGGCGAGGGGGTGGAGGCGGCCTTCGGCCTCGCCGTCGAACATGATTTTCTTGACCTGACGGTTTTCCATGTAGAGGTTCAGGAGGGAGCCCTCGGCGTGGAGGAGGCCGATCATGAGGCTGTCGGAGTCGAAGGGATAGTAGTTGGTGACGACGTTGCCTGCGGTGACGGTGGTGTGCATCTCGCCGTCGCGGAAGTAGGAGCGCATGATGGCGCCGGTGACTTGGTTGTAGTAGGCAGAGTCGATGCGCTCCACGGAGAGTGCCTGGCGGATGACGTGGGTGGAATCGATGGTGGAGTCGTTCATCCATGCCTTGATCTCTTCGCCGAGGATCTGCTGCCCGTCCTGCCAGAGGATGGGGTCGTAGTACATGGTGAGGCAGGAGTCGGTGGAGAGATAGACCATGGAGTCGCAGACGGCCTGCACGTCGCGGCGGTAGGCACGCACGTGGCGGTAACCTCGCATCTCGCGCCAGACGCTGTCGGTGTTGATGTTGTAGGTGAAGAGCTTGAAGGTGTCGGCGTGTATGTAGAAGCTGTCGCGCTGGGAGAAGTCGATGAGCACGGCGCTGTCCGCGGCCTCGGCGTAACCGATGGAGTCAGCGTAGAGGGCGTAGTGGCCTGTCATCATGTTCTTGTTGACGTTATCAATGCTGACGACGTTGCCGAAGGCTTTGGAGATGGCTCCCTCGCCGATGTAGTCGAGGCTGTCGCCAGTGATGGTGCGCCCTTTATTGCTGACGATGGAGCGGTCGAGGAGGTGGGCGTGGTCGGTGCGTGTGTCGTAGGTCCCGCGCTCGCTGTAGATGTGGTTGTCGCCATTGTCAATGTTGGAGGGGCCTACGATGCGTGCAATCTCGGTGCCGGTGTTGTAGTGGAGGGTGTCGCTGAGGAGCGTGAACTTGGGGTTCTGCAGATCGACGTTGTAGTTGAAGATAGCTTCGCGCGTGGCGGGGCTGTACTGTCCCCATTCGCTGGTGAGCGTGTTGTCGCCATCGACGAGCTTGCCGCCCTGGAAGAAGTAACCGAGGTTGTAGAGGCGGTCGTAGTCGAGGCTGTCGCAGAAGAGGCGGCTGTCGTAGTGCTTCAGGACGACGTTGTAGCGTGCCATGGCGAGCTGGTCGAAGCCGTCGTAGTAGAGGACGTCGGAGTTGAGAATAAGGGTGTCGGCCTGGTTCATGACGACGTGGCCGAAGGCGTCGAAGGAGTTGCTGGCCTCGTAGTAGAGGGCGCTGTCGCAGGTGAGGATGATGTCGTCGTGGCGGAAGCGGACGTTGCCGACGAGGATCTGCGCCTCGCGGTTGACGCGCTGGTTGTGGTAGAGCTCGTCGGAGTGGAGGAGGATGATGCGGCTACCGCCTCCCCTGCCTTTCTTAGGAGACTTGGCTGCAGACCCAGATGCGGACCCACCCCCCTGCCCCTCCCTTGTAGGGAGGGGAGTAATTACACTTGCCAATGAACAGAATGCTGTCAGCAAGGCTATGAGGATAAAGGGAATTCTTCTTTTCATTAGTAACTGCTCCCCTCCCTACAAGGGAGGGGTAGGGGGGTGGGTCTGCAGTTTGTGGGGTCCTACTCTTTCACCCACCCCGGATACTGGAAGTCGCAGTTGACCCATTCGGGGTTGATGCGTACGTAGGTGGTGCGTTGCTTCTGACGTATCCAGTCGAGGATGAACTCCTCGGAGCGTTTGTTGCGGACGATGGCGCTGAGGACCTGGAAGTCTTCGGTGATGGTGGCGGCGTGCTGCTTGATGCGGTTCTTGAGCTTGATGATGCAGCACTGCTCCTTGCCTTTCTTGTCGATCATGGTGAAGGGCTTGGAGACTTCGCCGACATCGAGACCCTCGACGACGCGCGCGATCTCTACGGGCAGCTCGCTCATCTTGAAGCGCGAGGTGCGTATGCGCTCGCCCGTGGCGGCATCCTCTGTGACGTTGAACATCAGTCCTCGGTTGGCGCGTGAATCGACGTCGTCGGAGAGGCGCGAGGCGGCAGCCTCGAAGGTGAACTCGCCGTTGCGGATGTCGGCGGCGATGGAGTCGAGGCGGGCGAGGCTGGCATCGATGTCGGCCTGCTCTACGCGGGGCTTCTTCAGGATGTGACGGAGCTTGAGCTTGTCGCCGCGCTTATCGACGAGCTGGATGATGTGGTAGCCGAACTGCGACTCTACGATCTTGGAGACCTTCTTGGGGTCGGTAAGGCTCCATGCGACGTTGGCGAAGGCGGGGTCGAGCTCCATCTTGCCCATGTAGTCCATCTCGCCTCCTTGGCGTGCGGAACCGGGGTCCTCGCTGTAGAGGATCGCAAGCGTGGAGAAGCTGGAGGAGCCGTTCTGTATGCGCTCAGTGTAGTCGCGGAGCTCTTCCTTCACGCGGTCGATCTCCTCCTGCTGGATGTGGGGATGTTCGGCGAGGAGCTCCACTTCGACCTGCGTGGGGATGAGGGGCAGCGAGTCCTCGGGCACGTCCTTGAAGAAATGGCGCACCTCGGCGGGGCTGACCTTGATGTCCTTCGTCAGATGCTCGCGCACGAGTGTCATGGTCTGGTTGTCCTTGACGAGGTCGTAGGTCTCTTCGCGGATCTGCGCCATCGTCATGCCCCGGTACTCTTCGAGCTTCTCCTTGGAGCCTGCGGTCTGCACCCATTGGTTGATCTGCGCCTCGACGTAGCGGTTGACCTGGTCCGCTGGGGCGTCGATGCTGTCAATCTGTGCCTGGTGGAGGAAGAGCTTCTGGATGGCCAGGTTCTCGGGGATGACACAATAGGGGTTGCCGCTGACGCGTGTCATCTGGGTGCGCGCTTTCTCGACGTCGCTCAGCAGGATGGCCTCGTCGCCGACGACCCAGATCACCTCATCGACGGTGTTGGGCAGCCCTTGTGCGTGGATCGTCGCGTGTGCTCCTGCGACGAGGAACGCGACGGTCATGAGTCGCTTGATATGTTTACTCATCAGTGTTTGTTGACGGTTTTGATAGCTTCTTCATAGACCTCTACGGGGTAGCGGCGGCGGAGCTCCTCTACGAACTCGCGCTCCTTGACGGCCTGGTAGTCGGTGACGACCTGCGCGCTGACGTCCGTCCAGCGCTGTGGCCCTTTCTTGAGCTTGCGGCCGATGAGCCCCACGGCGGGGTACTTGGCGCTGATGCGGGTCTTACCGGCTTTGACGCCGAAGGCGAGGGAATCGACGAGTGCGCTCTCGCCCTGTGCGAAGATGCGGCGCTCAAAGCGCACCTGCACGCTGTCCTTGTTGAACTGCGTCTTGACGATGCCTGCCCACTGGTCCTCGTCCTTGCCCTTGAGCGTCCGCTGCACTTCCTTGAGGACATCGGGGTTGATGGCCTGCAGGAGTGCTCCGGCGTAGTGTGGCTTGTCGAAGGCGTAGGCTTTCTTGTTCTTCTTGAAGTACTGCTCCAGTGCGAGGGTGTCCTTGGCGGCGGGCTCCCAGACCTGTCGCTGGCAGATCTCGTAGAAGAGGAGGCCGTCGTGGTATTCCTGGATGAGGTATTTCAGGTCGCTGTCCTGGGCCGCGAGGCGCTCGGCCTCGGCATCCATGACCTCCTCGGCGGTCTTGCCGGTCTGCTTGGCGAGGCTGTCGATGGCGGTGTCGGCGATGCGGTCCTTGAGGCCGCGGGTCTCCAGGAACTGCAGAATGCGCGGGCGCAGGGTGTCGTAGGGCTCGAGTGGCTTCTTGTCGGTGAGCTTCAGAATGTGCCATCCGACGGTGGAGAGCAGAGGCTCGCGGACCTCTCCGACCTGCATGGCATAGAGGGCATCCTCGATCTCCTTGAGGAGCTGTTTGGGGCCGATCCAGCTGATGGTGCCTCCGCGCTGTGCGGTGCCTTTGTCGTCGGAGGTGTTCTTGGCGAGCTCTGCGAAGTCCTCGCCGGCCTGCAGGCGGGCGTAGATGGAGTCGATGCGTGCCTTGGCGGCAGCCTGCTGCTCGGGCGTGGCCTGCTGGGTTACGTGCACGAAGATGTGGGCAGGCAACAGCAGCTCCTTGCCTTCGAGCTGGTCGAGCATCTGGTTGTAGTAGTTGCGCACCTCCTGCTCCTCGGCTGCGGGACCTACGAGGAGGGGGCGGATCTGCTGGTCGCGGTAGGTGCGGAACTCCTGCTGGTAGCTGGAGAGCGTGTCGTAGTGGGCATCGAGGGCGGCCTCGACCTTCAGCTTGTAGTTGACGAACAGCTCGACGTATTCCTCGACGCTCTTCTTGTCGATGACGCCGTCGGTGTTGTTCTTGTTGTAGTTGTACTCAAACTCCGACCGCGTCACGTCCTTGCCGTTGATGCGCATGACAACAGGGTCCTCAGGACCCTCCCCCAGCCCTCCCTCAAGGGAGGGTGCAGTTACTTTTGCCATGAGGGTAGCTGCCATCAGAAACGTGGAAATTAATACAGGAAGTTTTTTCATTGTTATTTCTAATGTGTTCTATACTTGAATGGTGACCACTCCCTCCCTATAAGGAGGGCGGGGGGAGGGTTCTCTATTGCGGTCTTGAATAGTTGGGAGCCTCGCTGGTGATGGTGATGTCGTGGGGATGGCTCTCGAGGACACCGGCGTTGGTGATGCGGACGAACTTGGCGTGGTGGAGGTCACCGATAGTAGCGGCGCCGCAGTAGCCCATGCCGGAGCGCAGGCCGCCCACGAGCTGGTAGATGACCTCCTGGACGGTGCCCTTGTAAGGCACGCGACCGGCGATGCCTTCGGGGACGAGCTTCTTCACGTCCTTCTCGCCCGCCTGGAAGTAGCGGTCCTTGCTGCCGTTCTCCATCGCCTCGAGGGAACCCATGCCGCGGTAGCTCTTGAACTTACGGCCGTTGAAGATGATGGTGTCGCCGGGGCTCTCCTCAGTGCCGGCCACGAGGGAGCCGATCATCACGCAATGGCCGCCGGCGGCGATGGCCTTGACGATGTCGCCTGAGTAGCGGAGGCCGCCGTCGGCAATAAGGGGCACGCCGGTGCCCTCGAGGGCACTGGCCACGTCATAGACGGCAGAGAGCTGCGGTACGCCGACGCCTGCCACCACGCGTGTGGTGCAGATCGAGCCGGGGCCGATGCCCACCTTGATGCCGTCGGCACCTGCTTCAACAAGCATCCGCGCGGCGTCGCCTGTGGCCACGTTGCCCACGACGATATCTACGTCGGGGTAGGCGGCCTTGGCCTCGCGCAGCTTCTCGATGACACCCTTGCTGTGGCCGTGGGCGGTGTCGATGACGATGGCGTCGGCGCCGGCCTCCACGAGGGCTTTGATGCGGTCGAGGGTGTCGGTGGTCACGCCCACGCCAGCAGCCACGCGCAGGCGTCCTTTCTCATCCTTGCAGGCCATCGGCTTGTCTTTGGCCTTGGTGATGTCCTTGTAGGTGATGAGTCCGATGAGGTGGTTCCGGTCATCGACGACGGGGAGCTTCTCGATCTTGTTCTCCTGCAGGATCTGCGCGGCAGCGAAGAGGTCGGTCTGCTGGTGGGTCGTCACCAGGTTCTCGCGCGTCATCACCTCGGCGATGGGACGCTCCACGCGGCGCTCGAAGCGCAGGTCGCGGTTCGTCACGATGCCCACCAGCACGTTCTGCGCATCGACCACGGGAATGCCGCCGATGTGGTACTCAGCCATGAGGTTGAGGGCGTCGGCCACGGTGGCGTCGCTCTGGATGGTGACGGGGTGGTAGATCATGCCGTTCTCGGCGCGCTTGACGATGGCCACCTGGCGGGCCTGTTCCTCAATGCTCATGTTCTTGTGGATCACGCCGATGCCGCCTTCGCGGGCGATGGCGATGGCCATTGGCGCCTCTGTGACGGTGTCCATGGCTGCGGTGACGAAGGGCACCTTCAGCTCGATGTGGCGCGAGAAGCGGGTGGTGAGATCTACGCTGCGGGGCAGCACTTCGGAGTAAGCGGGTACGAGGAGGACGTCGTCAAACGTGAGTCCGTCCATGACGATGCGGTCAGCAATAAAATTGGCCATAGGAAAAACGTTTTGTCTTTTATTGCGCGCAAAAGTACTGCTTTTCCGTCACATGGCCAAAACGATAAGGCTTTTTTACGCTCTGATTAACGCGGATTAACGCACGCAGGCCGCTCAGTTGCCGAGTTCAGAGATGAACTTGATGCGCACGAGGCGGATCTGCTCCTCGTCGTAGTCTTCGCCCAGCTCGTCCAGCGCGTCGTCGATGTCGTCGGTCTCGCTCTCGCGGAAGTACTCGAAGATGTCGTCGATCTGGTCGGCGTCCATGATGGAGTTGAGGTAGTAGGAGATGTCCAGCTTCGTGCCGCTATCGACGATGGCGTCCAGCTCGTCCAGCAGTTCGTCGAAGTCCAGTCCCTTGGAGCGGGCGATGTCCTTCAGATCAACCTTGCGATCGACGGCCTGGATGATGCTCACCTTGTTCTTGCTCTTGTTCACCACCGTGCGCACGCGCAGGTCCTCGGGGCGCTCGATCTCGTTCTCCTCGCAGTGCTTCATGATGATCTCGCAGAACGCCTTTCCGTAGCGCTTGGCCTTGCCTTCGCCCACGCCCGGGATGTTCTTCAGCTCGTCGATGGTCACGGGATAGACGCTTGCCATCGCCTCCAGACTGGCATCCTGGAAGATGACGTAGGGCGGGATGTCTTTCTCGCGCGCCACCTTCTTGCGCAGGTCGCGTAGGATGGCCAGCAGCTCCTCGTCCATCGCGCCAGTGCCGCCTGCGGGTTCGCCGCCGTCGTACTCGAAGTCATTGTCCTCCGAGATCATGAACGAGCTCGGGTGCTTGATGAAGTTGCGGCCCTCGTCGGTCAGCTTTAGCAACCCGTAGTTTTCTACTTCCTTGTATATGAATCCGTTGAGGAGCGCCTGCCGCAGAACCGTGTTCCAATAGCGCGCTTCCTTCTGGTCGCCGCAGCCGAAGCAGTCGAGGTCGTCGTGCTTGTGAGCGATGACCTCCTCGGTGGGGTTCCCCGTGAGCACATTGATGATGTGATCGACCTTGAAGTTCTCCTTCACGGCCTGGATGACCTCCAGTGCCTGTTGCAGGTCGTACATCGCCTCCACCTTCGCCTTCGGGTGCAGACAGTTGTCGCAGTTCTGGCAGTTCTCCTCGGTATATTCCTCGCCGAAGTAGTGGAGCAGTACGCGGCGTCGGCAGACGCTCGTCTCGGCGTAGGCCGCCGTCTCCTGGAGCAGCTGTCGCCCGATGTCCTGCTCGGCCACGGGTTTGCCCTCCATGAACTTCTCCAACTTCTGGAGATCCTTGTAGGTGTAGAACGTGATGCACTTCCCCTCGCCGCCGTCGCGCCCCGCGCGTCCGGTCTCTTGGTAGTAGCCTTCGAGGCTCTTCGGGATGTCGTAGTGGATGACGAAGCGCACGTCGGGCTTGTCGATGCCCATGCCGAAGGCGATGGTAGCCACGATGACATCAATCTCATCCATCACGAAGTCGTCCTGCGTCTGCGTGCGTGTGGGCGTGTCCATGCCGGCGTGGTAGGCCCGCGCGTTGATGTCGTTGGCGCGCAGCACCTCTGCCAGCTCCTCTACCTTCTTGCGCGAGAGGCAGTAGATAATGCCGCTCTTGCCCGTGTTCTGGCGCAGGAACTTGATGATGTCCTTGTCGATGTCCTTCGTCTTCGGCCGCACTTCGTAGTAGAGGTTCGGTCGGTTGAAGGAGCTCACGAACTCCGTGGCATCCATCATGCCCAGGTTCTTCTTGATGTCGCCGCGCACCTTGTCCGTCGCTGTCGCCGTGAGCGCGATGACGGGCGACACACCGATCTCGTTGATAATCGGGCGGATGCGACGGTACTCCGGGCGGAAGTCATGACCCCATTCCGAGATACAGTGTGCCTCATCAACGGCGTAGAACGAGATCTTCACTTGTCGCAGGAAGTCGATGTTCTCGTCCTTCGTCAGCGACTCCGGAGCTACGTACAGCAGCTTTGTGCGACCCGAGAGCACATCGCTCTTCACCTGGTCCAGTGCCGAGCGGTTCAGCGAGGAGTTCATGAAGTGCGCGATGCCGTCGTCGGCGCTCACCTGCCGGATGGCATCTACTTGGTTCTTCATCAACGCAATCAGCGGTGAGATCACGATGGCCGTGCCCTCCATAATGAGGGCGGGCAGTTGGTAGCAGAGTGACTTGCCGCCGCCCGTAGGCATCAGCACAAAAGTGTCGCGTCCTTCCAGCAGGTTGCGGATGATGGCCTCCTGGTCGCCCTTGAAGGTGTCGAAGCCAAAATAGTGCTTCAGTTGTTCTGTCAGATCGATGTGATTGTTCATGCAAATTTCCTTTTCGTTACAAAGATATAAACAAAATGGCCTATTTGCCAAGTTTTTTTCTGCTTTTCTCCACAAAACACTGCATTTTTCTCATAAAAAAGACTCCAAAAGCTGTTTCTTACAACTTTTGGAGTCTTCTTTTATCTATCCTTGCATCGCATTGAGCGTGGATTTCTCCAGTTGCTGTCGTGCGTAGTCAAGCGTCACCCGGAATGTCTTCTCGCCCGATGATGGAAGCTCAAATTGCGGCGTCATCATGATGGCCTCGACGATGCTCCGCAGGCCGCGTGCACCCAGCTTGTACTCCACGGCCTTATCCACCATGTACTCCAGTGCTGCCTCGTCGAACGTCAACCGGATGTCGTCCATCAGGAACAGTTTCTCCTGCTGGCGGATGAGTGAGTTCTTGGGCTCCGTCAGGATGGCGCGCAGCGCCTTGCGGTCGAGCTGGTTCAGGTAGGTCAGCACCGGCAGACGGCCGATGATCTCCGGAATCAGTCCGAAGCTCTTCAGATCCTGTGGCACGATGTATTTCATCAGGTCGTTGCGGTCGATGCGCGCTACGTTCTGCACAGAGTTGTAGCCCACCACGTGGGTGTTCAACCGCTGTGCAATCTTGCGCTCGATGCCGTCGAAGGCGCCGCCGCAGATGAACAGGATGTTGCGCGTATCGACGTGCACGTAGTCCTGATCCGGGTGCTTGCGGCCGCCCTTGGGCGGCACGTTCACGATGGAGCCTTCCAGCAGCTTCAGCAGACCCTGCTGCACACCCTCGCCGCTCACGTCGCGCGTGATGCTCGGGTTGTCGGTCTTGCGTGCGATCTTGTCGATTTCATCAATGAATACGATGCCGCGCTGTGTGGCCTCCACATCGAAGTCGGCCACCTGCAACAGGCGCGAGAGGATGCTCTCGACGTCCTCGCCCACGTAGCCTGCCTCCGTGAAGATCGTCGCATCGACGATCGTGAACGGCACTTTCAGCAGCTTTGCGATGGTGCGTGCCATGAGCGTCTTGCCCGTGCCCGTGGGACCCACCATGATGACGTTGCTCTTCTCGATCTCCACGCCGTCGTCGCCAACGGACTGGCACAGCCGCTTGTAGTGGTTATAGACGGCCACGGAGAGATAGCGTTTCGCGTCGTCCTGACCGATCACGTACTGGTCCAGATACGCTTTGATGTCGGCCGGGCGCGGCAGCGTCTTCCAGTTCATCGACCGCGACCATTGCGATGAGCTCTGGCCGTTCGCCGCTCCCTCAGCCTTCCCTGCGGCCTCCGTCACAATCTGGTGGGCCTGCTCGATGCAGTCGTTGCAGATGAAACCGCTGATGCCGCTCACGAGCAGCGCCACCTCATCGTCGGAGCGCCCACAGAAGGAACAGTAGTTCTTTTTCTTTGCCATGTATAATATATAAGGTACGCGCGAGCGCGAGACTTATTGTTTACGGGTGAGCACCTGGTCGATCATGCCGTACTCGCGGGCTTCCTCGGCCGTCATCCAGTAGTTGCGGTCGCTGTCGGCCCACACCTTGTCGTAGGGCGTGTGGCTGTGGTCGGCGATGATCTGGTAGAGCTCTTTCTTCAGCTTCTGGATCTCGCGTGCCTCGATCTCGATGTCGCTTGCCTGACCTTGCACGCCGCCCAGCGGCTGGTGGATCATCACGCGGCTGTGGGGCAGCGCACTGCGCTTGCCCTCAGTGCCCGACACCAGCAGCACCGCAGCCATCGAGGCAGCCATACCCGTGCAAATCGTGGCTACGTCGGACGAGATGAACTGCATCGTGTCGTAGATGCCCAGACCCGCACTCACGCTCCCGCCGGGGGAGTTCAGATACACGTTGATGTCCTTGCCCGGATCTACGCTGTCCAGATACAGAAGCTGTGCCTGCAGCGTGTTCGCCGTGTAGTCGTCGATGGCCGTGCCCAGGAAGATGATGCGGTCCATCATCAGGCGTGAGAACACGTCCATCTGCGTCACGTTCAGCTGACGCTCCTCCAGGATGTAGGGGTTCAGGTACTGGTTCTGTACGCTCACGTAGTCGTCCAGCGCCTGACCGTTCAGCCCGAGGTGCCCGGTGGCAAATTTCCTGAAATCCGTCTGTCTCATAGTCTCTGCCGGTTATTTCTCCTGGAACAGCTTGTTGAACTCTTCGAGCGTGACGCTCTTCTTCGTGAGCTTCACCACATCCTTCAGCGCCAGGCCGAGCTTCTCCTCGACGCAGCGTGCCACGAGTGCCTCCGTCTGTTCGCGCTTCTTCAGCTGCTCGTTGGCGTAGTTCGTGATGATGTCGTCGGGCACGTTGCCCATGCCGTACTGTGCGAACTGCATACGCGTCTGGCGCTTGGCGGTCTCCAGGACATCCTCCTGCTCCACCTTGATGCCCGTCTGGTCAGCCAGCTGCTCCTTGGCCAGGTGCCACAGCAGCTCCTTGATGCTGCCCTCGTAGTTCTGTTCCACGTACTCCTCGCCCTTGTCCGGGTTGTTGGCACGCATGATGCGCTTGAGCAGTGCGTCAGGCCATTCGAGTTGCCCGATGCGTCCTTCGAGGTACTTGCGGACGTCGATCATGAAGCGCAGCTGAGCATCCTCTGCGAACTGGTTCTCCAGCTGCTGCTTGATGGCAGCGCGGAACTCTGCCTCACTCGTCACTTTGCCCTCGCCCAGCACCTGGTCGAAGAGCTCCTGTGTAAGGTCGGAGGCCACGTAGCGTGTGATCTCCGTAATCTGGTAGCTGAAGTCGCCCGTGATGGTCTCCGCTTCCTCCTTCGAGATGCCCAGCAGGCTCGAGAGCTCGATGGTGCTGTGGTCGTAGGCCACGGCGGGGTTCCACGTGATAACGGTGTTCACCTGTACGCCGTCGAACTTCTTCTTCTCGTCCTCGTTCTTGAAGTAGCCGGGCAGGATCACGGCGTCCTCCTTCTGGAAACCATCCTCCTTCACGCTGCCCGTGGCATCGAGCTCCGCCAGATGACCCTTGATCATGTCACCTTCCTGGTAGCTCTCCACCTGGTCGTAGTGGCCGGCGCGCTGTGCGTAGGCCTTCACCTGGCCGTCCACCATCTCGTCAGTGACCTTGATGCTGTAGTATGGAATCTTGTCGTCGGCGGACAGCTTCGCGTCGAACTGCGGTGCCAGCGCGATGTCGAAGATGAAGCGCAGCTCCTCTGCATCGAAGTCCAGAGGCTCCTGCTTCTCGCTTGCGAGAGGGTCGCCCAGCATATCCACTTTATTCTCGCGCAGGTAGCCATAGAGCTTCTCGCTCAGCAGCTTCTGCACCTCCTCGGCAGTGACCTCGTTGCCGAAGCGCTTCTTCATCAGACTCAGGGGCACCTGCCCCGGACGGAAGCCCGGCAGCGAGGCCTTCTTGCGGTAGTCTTTGAGCGCTTTCTCCACGCGCTCCTGATAGTCAGCTTTCTCGAAGGTGATGGTCAGTTCTGCGGCCACACCCGATGTCTTCTCAAATTGAATGTTCATAATGTTATTTTACGATTTTATGATTTGCAATTTATTTCGTTATTTCGACATTTCGATATTTCCCGCCTGTTGTCGTTCCCGCTCCATACTCTCAAAGTCCTTCGGGCGCAGCACGAAGCTGTTCGTCAGGTACTTGGCACGTACCACCTCGTTGGCTGCCAGTTCCTCCGGCGTGCCCTTGAAGTGGATGCGGCCCTCGAAGAGCATATAGGCGCGGTCCGTGATGCACAGCGTCTCCTCCACGTTGTGGTCCGTGATCAGTACGCCGATGTTCATCCGCTTCAGCTTCCACACGATGAGCTGGATGTCCTCCACTGCGATCGGATCGACACCTGCGAAAGGCTCGTCCAGCATCACGAACTTGGGGTCGATAGCCAGACAACGTGCAATCTCCGTGCGCCGACGCTCGCCGCCCGAGAGGCGGTCACCCAGGTTCTTGCGCACCTTCTCGAGGCGGAACTCGCTGATGAGCGCCTCCAGCTTCTCGCGCTTGTAGGCCTCGCTGCAGTCCGTGCGCAGCTCCAGCACGCTGGCGATGTTGTCCTCCACCGTCATCTTGCGGAACACCGAAGCCTCCTGCGCCAGATAGCCGATACCCTTGTGCGCACGCTTATACACCGGCAGGCTCGTGATCTCCTCATGTCCGATGAACACCTGGCCCTCGTTCGGGATGACCAGACCCGTCGTCATGTAGAACGATGTCGTCTTGCCCGCACCGTTCGGCCCCAGCAACCCCACGATCTCCCCTTGATCCACGTGGAAGTTCACGTCATCCACCACCGTGCGCTTGCCGTAGATCTTCTTCAGATGTTCGGCGCACAGGCGCAGGGGCTCCTCCTGATGAGGGGCCACATAAGCGGTGCTCTGGGGGCTGATCTGTGTCGTAGTGTCGGCCATAGGTGCGTTTTGAGTGCGCAAAAGTACACAATTCTTGCCACTTTCTACCATTTCGGGCAAAAAAACTGCCTCCCGATGCACCTCTTTTAGCCTTTTTTGACTACTTTTGCACCCAAATCAAGTGAATTTCATGAATTTCATCTACAAGCCCCTCGCCACTTTCGGCCGCTACATCCTCCTTATGGGCAAGGTCTTCAGCCGGCCCGAACGCTTCCGGATGTACTGGAAACAGTACCTCAAGGAGATGCAACAGCTCGGCATCGACAGCATCGGAATCGTCCTGATGATCTCCTTCTTCATCGGAGCCGTCATCTGTATCCAGATGAAGGTCAACGTCTCCAGCCCCTGGATGCCGCGCTTCTCCACCGGGTTCACTACCCGCGAGATTCTCCTTCTGGAGTTCTCCAGTTCCATCATGTGTCTCATCCTCGCAGGAAAGGTAGGCTCCAACATCGCTTCTGAGATTGGGACCATGCGCGTCACACAGCAGATCGACGCCCTTGAGATCATGGGCGTCAACTCAGCTTCCTTCCTCATCCTGCCCAAGATCCTCGGCCTCGTCACGATGATTCCTTTCCTCGTCGTATTCTCTATGGTTGCAGGATTCGGGGGGGCGTATGGCATCAGCCTGATGGGTATCATCACGCCTGAGGACCTCACCTATGGACTCCAACATTCCTTCAACCAGTGGTATCTCTGGATGGGCATCATCAAGAGTTTCTTCTTTGCCTTCATCATCGCCTCCGTCTCCGCCTTCTATGGCTACACCGTCGAGGGTGGCAGCGTCGAGGTCGGCAAGGCCAGCACCGACAGCGTCGTACACTGCTCCATGCTCATCCTCTTCGCCGACATCTTCCTTACGCAGCTCTTGAGTTGAGAGTTGAAAGTTGACAGTTGAGAGTTGAAAGTTTGAATATTGCCAAATGATAGAAATCAAGAACCTCTATAAATCCTTCGAGGACAAGGATGTCCTCAAGGGCATCACCACCACCTTTCCTGCTGGGCAGACCAACCTCATCATCGGGCAGTCCGGCTCTGGAAAGACCGTTCTCATGAAGTGTATCGTGGGACTGCTGACGCCTACGAGCGGCGAGATCCTCTACGACGGCCGCGACTTCGTCAGCATGAACAAACGCGAGAAAGCCATGCTTCGCCGTGAGATGGGTATGATTTTCCAGTCCGCCGCTCTCTTTGACAGCATGACTGTTCTCGAGAACGTCATGTTCCCCCTTGATATGTTCTCGTCCATGACGCTCCGCGACCGCACGCGCCGCGCACAGCAGTGCCTCGACCGTGTCAACCTCTCCGACGCCCAGCATAAGTTCCCCGACGAGATATCGGGAGGTATGCAGAAGCGCGTGGCCATCGCACGTGCCATCGCTCTCAACCCCAAGTACCTCTTCTGCGACGAACCCAACAGCGGTCTCGACCCCAAGACTTCCCTCGTCATCGATGCGCTCATCCACGACATCACCGTGGAGTTCAATATGACCACCATCATGAACACCCACGACATGAACTCCGTCATGGGCATTGGCGACAGCATCATCTTCATCAAGGAAGGTCTCCAGGAGTGGACGGGTGACAAGTCGCAGGTCGCCGTCTCCGACAACCAGGCCCTCACCGACTTCATCTTCGCCTCCGACCTCCTCAAGAAAGCTCGCCAAGCCTTCGTCTGAACCCGCGCACAAGAAAGCCGGAAGCCTTGCGATCTGCAAGGCTTCCGGCTTTCTTGTGTTGCGGAGGTCCGACTCGAACGGGCGACCTCCAGGTTATGAGCCTGGCGAGCTACCAACTGCTCCACTCCGCGATGTTGTGACAGGCGTTTCTGTCATTTGCGGGTGCAAAGGTACGACATTCTTTTGAATTGACCAAACGAAACGGAAGAAAAATGATAGAGAAGTAGCTTTTTTGCACACATGCGCAAAAAGTGTGCGGCGTTTTCTTGGGGAAATCGCACAAATCGCCTACTTTTGCATCGCATTTCAGCACGAGAGATTATGCCACAACTCAAGACTCGCCAACTGCTGGTGGATGTCGCCCGACAACTCTTTGCCAAGCAAGGCTTCGAGGATACGACGATGAACGACATCGCCGAAGCTTCTGGAAAGGGGCGGCGCACCCTCTACACCTATTTTAAAAATAAGGAGGAGGTCTATTCCGCGGTCATCGACGCGGAACTGATGCGTATCTCTTCGACCTTCCTTGCCGTGGCGCGGCGACAGCTGCCGCCGCTGGAGAAACTCGTGGAGCTGCTCTTCGCCCACCTCAGCCTGATGAAGGAGGCGGTGGAGCGCAACGGGAACCTGCGTTCGGCCTTCTTCCGTAACATCTGGAAGGTGGAGAGCGTGCGCAAGAAGTACGACAAGAAGGAGCACGACATCTTCGCCAAGACGCTCGAAGAGGGCCGTCAGGCTGGAGCCTTCGACATCGACGATGTGGTGTTCTACACCGACATCATCCAGGCTACGGCCAAGGGTCTCGAGGTGCCCTACATCTACGGGCGACTCGGCGTAGGCATGAACATCGAAGTCACGCGCCCCATGGTCACCAAGATCCTCTTCCGGGCACTCGGGATGAGGTGAAACTCGAAGAGCCAACAGTCGAAATGCCGAAATATCGATATATCGATACATCGACATGACAAAAGAATTAAATTGTAAATTGTAAATCGTCAAATCATCAAATAGAATAATGGGACTCTTAACTGGAAAGACGGCGCTGATCACTGGCGCCGCACGGGGCATCGGCAAGGCCATCGCCCTGAAGTTCGCCGCTGAAGGCGCTAACATTGCATTTACAGACCTCGCTGTCAACGAGGAGACGGAGGCGGAGATCGCTGCCCTCGGCGTCAAGGCCAAGAGCTACGCCAGCAACGCTGCCGACTTCGCCGAGAGCGAGGCCGTGGTACAGCAGGTGAAAGCTGACTTCGGAACGATTGACATCCTCGTGAACAATGCGGGTATCACGAAGGACGGACTGATGTTGCGCATGAGCGAGCAGCAGTGGGACGCCGTGATTGCGGTCAACCTGAAATCGGCCTTCAACTTCATCCATGCCGTCGTGCCCGTGATGATGCGTCAGCGTGGAGGATCCATCATCAACATGGCCAGCGTCGTGGGCGTTCACGGCAATGCCGGGCAGGCCAACTATGCCGCCTCCAAGGCTGGCCTCATCGCCCTCGCAAAATCCATAGGGCAGGAGATGGGTCCGAAGGGCATCCGTGCTAACGCCATTGCTCCAGGTTTCATTGACACAGCCATGACACAGGCGCTGTCCGAGGAAGTTCGGAAGGAATGGTGCAACAAGATTCCCCTTCGCCGCGGCGGCACTGTTGAGGATATTGCCAACTGCGCTCTCTTCCTCGCCTCTGACTTGTCCAGCTACATCAGCGGCCAGGTCATTCAGGTTGACGGCGGCATGAATATGTGATAGTTGACAGTTGACAATTGACAGTTGATAGTTGACAATTGACAGTTCTCTACGAAGATAACCACGTCATCATCGTCGCGAAGCGTGCGGGTGAGATCGTCCAGGGCGACAAGACTGGCGACACCCCACTCTCCGAGACGGTGAAGGCGTACATCAAGGAGAAGTACGCGAAGCCGGGAGACGTTTTCCTCGGCGTCGTGCACCGTCTGGACCGCCCCGTGAGCGGGGTGGTGCTGTTTGCGCGCACCAGCAAGGCGCTCACGCGTCTCAACGAGATGTTCCGCACCCAGGCGGTGCAGAAAACCTACTGGGCACTCGTGCAAAACGAGCCCCCGCAGCCGGAGAACACGCTGACGCACTATCTCGTGCGCAACGAGAAGCTGAACAAGAGCTACGCCTACGACCACGAGCGGCCTGCTGCCAAGCGCGCCGAACTCGATTACCGCGTCATCGGCCACACTGAGCGCTACACGCTCCTCGAGATTCACCTTCACACCGGCCGCCATCATCAGATCCGCTGCCAGCTCGCTGCCATCGGCTGCCCCATCCGTGGAGACCTGAAATATGGAGCCCCGCGCAGCAACCCCGACGGCAGCATCAGCCTCCATGCCCGCAGCATCCGCTTCGAGCACCCCGTGTCGCACAAGATCATCGAGGTCGTGGCACCGCTGCCCGAGGAAGGACCGTGGAGCGTATCAAGAAAATGAGGGGAAAACGAAAAAAACTTTCAACTTTCAACATTCAACTACAAACTTTTTATTACCTTTGCCGCGCAAAACCACCTACGTGTGGTTAGAGCACCCTTCTGGAAGGATGGTAGAGTGGTCGATTACATCGGTCTTGAAAACCGACGTGCCGCAAGGCACCGGGGGTTCGAATCCCTCTCCTTCCGCTTGGAGACACCTCTCCTTCCGCACAAGCCCCCTCGGGATTCTCTCCCCCGGGGGGCTCTTTCATCTTCGTAAACTGCATCATGAAGCGTTGTCTCACGCGTGAGACACATTTGTCTCACCTGTGAGACACAACTGTCTCACGCGTGAGACAGCCACAGCCTTTTGGCATAATTGCTAGCAAAATCGATATAAAACCGTCACCACCCTCACCTGCCGTCACCCGAACCCTCACCTGCCGTCACCCGAACCCTCACCTGCCGTCACCCGAACCCTCACCTCGAAACGTACGCGTTATCAGCGTGTTATCTCTAAAGGTGACGGTTTGACGGTTTATAATAGAAAATTTCCTAAGACAAAAGTCCCGCCGATTGGCAGGACTTTTGTCTTGGGGTGTGTTGATGCGGGTTTATAGGCTCGCGAGTGTCTCGCGGATGGAGGCGATCTTCTGCTGGGCATCGGCCTGCTTCTTGCGCTCCATCTCAACGACGGCGGCGGGGGCGTTCTGCACGAAGCGTTCGTTGCTGAGCTTCTTCTCGATAGAAACGAGGAAGCTTTCGATGCGCTGGAGCTCGCCTTCGAGCTTCTTGCGCTCTGCCTCCACATCGATGAGGTCGCCGAGAGGTACGGCATACTCATTGGTACCGATGAGGAAGCTGACGCTGCCCTTGGACTTCTCCGCGACAACGTTGACAGCAGAGAGGTTGGCCATCTTCATGAGGGCATCCACGCCGCTCTGCGGCAGCGGGTGCTGGTCGGCGGCATCCACGACTTCGAGCGTGAGTTTCTCTTTGGGAGCGATGTTCTTCTGCGAGCGCACGGCACGGACGTTGGTGACGATCTCCTTCAGTTCATCCACGGCGGCGCAGAGCTGCTGGTCGTACTCTGTGGAGGCGGCCACATGCAGCTCGGAGCGCATGATGCTCTCGCCCGGCTGGCGGTCGTAGAGGGCCTGCCAGAGTTCCTCGGTGATGAAGGGCATGAAGGGGTGCAGCATCTTCAGCAGCACCTCGAAGAACTGGAGCGTCGCATCGTAGGTGGCGCGGTCTATGGGTTGCGGCTTGCCATCCACGTAGGCAGGCTTGATCATCTCAAGATACCAGCTGGAGAACTCGTCCCAGAAGAGCTTATAAACGGTCATGAGGGCTTCGGAGAGGCGGTACTTCGAGAAGTCGTCGGCCAGCTCCTCGGCGGCGAGGCGCAGCTTGGCGGCGAACCAGTTGGTGGCAAGGGAGGCCCCGCTCCCCGCTCCCCCCGTGGGGGGAAGAGCCGCCGAGCCTATGTTATCTTTTCCTCCAGAGGATAGGGAATCCTCCCCCCCACGGGGGGAGTTAGAGAGGGGCTGTACCTCCCACCCCTTGACCAATCGGAAGGCGTTCCAGATCTTGTTGTTGAAGTTGCGACCCTGCTCGCAGAGGCTCTCGTCGAAGAGGATATCGTTGCCGGCAGGGGCACTGAGCATCATACCCATGCGGACACCGTCGGCACCGAAGCGGTCGATGAGGTCGAGCGGGTCGGGGCTGTTGCCCAGAGACTTGGACATCTTGCGGCCGAGCTTATCGCGCACGATACCTGTGAAATAAACGTGCTTGAACGGCATCTTGCCTTCGTACTCATAGCCTGCCATGATCATGCGGGCCACCCAGAAGAAGATGATGTCCGGGCCTGTCACCAGGTCGGCGGTGGGGTAGTAATACTTGATTTCCTCGTTGCCGGGGTTGCGGATGCCGTCGAAGAGGCTGATGGGCCAGAGCCATGAGCTGAACCAGGTGTCGAGGGCGTCCTCGTCCTGACGCAGGTCGGCAAGCTGCAGGTCGGCCTTGCCGCTCTTCTCGCGTGCCAAGGGCAGGGCTTCGTCGATATTCATGGCCACGACGAAATCCTCCATGGGGAAGGTCCATTCGTCGCCCAGACGGGAGAGCTGCTCGGGCTTGAGGCTGCGGTTGCAGCTCACCTCACGTGCCTTGGCCAGGGCCTCACGCTCGTCTGCCGCCTGCACACGGCCTTCTGTGGCGTAGTAGTAGGCAGGGATGCGATGACCCCACCAGAGCTGGCGGCTGATGCACCAGTCCTGGATATTGGAGAGCCAGTTCTTGTACGTGTTGACGTACTTCTCAGGATAGAAGCGCAACTCGCCGTTCAGCACCGGCGGGAGAGCGATGTCAGCAAAGTGCTGCATCCGCAGGAAGAACTGCAGACACAGACGCGGCTCCACAGCCGTATCTGGGTTGCGCTCGGAATAGCCGACCTTGTTGTCATAGTCTTCCACCTTCTCCATCAGCCCGGCAGCTTCCAAGTCGATAGCAATCTGTTTGCGGCAGACCATGCGATCCATGCCCACGTAGAGCGGGCTCTCGTCGGAGATGGTGGCATCCGGGTTGAAGATGTCGATGGTCTCCAGGTGATGGGTCTTGCCGAGCATGTTGTCGTTCTTGTCGTGAGCAGGTGTCACCTTCAGACAGCCTGTACCGAACTCGATTTCCACGTAACGGTCCTCGATGACAGGTATCTCACGCCCCACGAGCGGCACAATCACCTTACGCCCCTTCAGCCACTGGTTCTTCGGATCCTTGGGGTTGATGCACATGGCCGTATCACCCATGATGGTCTCGGGGCGCGTGGTGGCCACGACGGCGTAATATCCTTTCTGGTCCTTATGAATCACGTTGCCGTCGGCTTTCAACGCCTCCTCGTTGTCCAGACGTTCAAGACCTACGACATAATACTTTAAGTAATACAGCTTCGACTTCTCTTCCTTATAGACCACCTCCTCGTCGCTGATGGCCGTCAGCGCCTTGGGGTCCCAGTTGACCATGCGGACATCGCGGTAGATGAGGCCCTTGCGGTAGAGATCGACGAAGACGCGGATGACGCTCTCGCTGCGGGGCTCGTCCATCGTGAAAGCGGTGCGGTCCCAGTCGCAGGAGCAACCCAGCTTGCGTAGCTGCTTGAGGATGATGCCGCCGTGCTCCTCGGTCCATGCCCAGGCGTGCTTGAGGAACTCTTCGCGGGTGAGGTCAGTCTTCTTGATGCCCTGCTCTGCGAGCCGTCTGACCACCTTCGCCTCGGTGGCGATGCTGGCGTGGTCGGTGCCCGGCACCCAGCAGGCGTTCTTGCCCTCCATGCGGGCGTGGCGCACGAGGATATCCTGAATGGTCTCGTTCAGCACGTGTCCCATGTGGAGAACACCCGTCACGTTGGGGGGCGGGATGACGACGGTGTAAGGCTCGCGGCCGTCGGGCTTCGAGCTGAACAGCTTGTTATCTAACCAGTACTGGTACCATTTCCCCTCCACTTCGGAGGGAGAATACTTACTACTTATTTCCATATATTATTCTTGTTTCTTTGCTTCGTTCCAAATCTCATCCATCTCAGCCAGTGTCATCTCGGTGAGCGGCTTGCCGATGCGGATGCTGTGCTCTTCCAGGTAGGTGAAGCGGCGGATGAACTTGCGGTTCGTGAGTTCCAGGGCGTTGTCGGGGTTGAGCTTGTAGAGGCGTGCGGCGTTGATGACGGCGAAGAGGAAGTCACCCAGCTCCTGGGTGCTCTTCTCCTTGTCGTCGCGGTTCAGTTCCACCTCCAGCTCGGCCAGCTCCTCGTGTACCTTATCCCACACCTGCTCGCGTGTCTCCCAGTCGAAGCCCACGCCGCGGGCCTTGTCCTGGATGCGGTAGGCCTTGATGAGTGAGGGCAGGGCATCAGGTACACCGCTGAGCACACGCTTGTTGCCGTCTTTCTCCTTCACCTTCAGCTGTTCCCAGTTCTTGAGAACCTGATCCACGGAAGGGGCGGCCCCGCTCCCCGCTCCCCCCGTGGGGGGAAGAGCCGCCGAGCCTGTGTTATCTCTTTCTCTATAGGATAGGGAGTCCTCCCCCCCACGGGGGGAGTTAGAGAGGGGCTTTGGTGGATACACATGCGGATGCCTGTAGATCAACTTATCGCAGAGCTTGTTGCAGACGTCGGCGATGTCGAAATCGCCCGTCTCGGAGCCGATCTTGGCGTAGAAGACGATGTGGAGGAGCACATCGCCGAGCTCCTTGCAGATCTCCGCCTTGTCGTCGCGGATGAGGGCGTCGGCCAGCTCGTAGGTCTCCTCAATGGTGTTCGGACGCAGGCTTTCGTTGGTCTGCTTGCGGTCCCACGGACACTTCTCGCGGAGGTCATCCATGATGTCGAGTAGCCGCCCGAACGCCGCTATTTTTTCTTCTCGTGTATGCATACGTGTAAGAATTTGGGCGCAAAGGTAGTAATTTCTATTCAAATACGCGTCAAAAACGGCCATCATTTTTCGTGCAGAGTGTAATGGAGAATAATTTTCTGCGAAAGCACGGTAAATCCCATCCTCGCGTAAAACGGTTCTCCCTTTTTCCTGTTATTGTAGTTTTGTTTTCTTTCTTTGTAATTGATGCTTGGAAGATATGCCTAAAAGTCCGTACCTTTGCAGCGGATTTCCAAAGAAAAGACTTAATTCATATTCAACTTAAAAATACTACAACTATGGCAACAGACAAGAAATTCCGCTTTGAGACGCTCCAGCTGCATGTTGGACAAGAGCAACCCGATCCCGCTACCGACGCCCGCGCGGTACCTATTTATCAGACGACCTCCTACGTCTTCCGCAACTCACAGCACGCTGCCGACCGCTTCGGCCTGCGCGACCCGGGGAATATCTACGGCCGTCTGACCAACTCCACACAGGGCGTCTTCGAAGACCGTGTGGCTGCCCTCGAAGGCGGCGTGGCAGGACTGGCAGTGGCCAGCGGTGCCGCTGCTGTGACCTACGCCCTGCAGAACATCGCGCAGGCCGGTGACCATATCGTAGCAGCCGACGACCTCTACGGCGGCAGCTTCAACCTCATCACCCACACCCTCGCCACGCAGGGCATCTCGAACACCATCGTGCACGTCAACGACCTCGAAGCCCTGGAAGCTGCGATACAACCCAACACAAAAGCGATATACGCCGAGACCTTCGGCAATCCCAACTCTGGCGTCACCGACATCGAAGGCGTCGCTGCCGTGGCACACAAGCACGGCATCCCCTTCATCATCGACAACACGTTCGGCACACCCTATCTGATCCGGCCCATCGAGCACGGCGCCGACATCGTCGTGCACTCCGCCACGAAGTTCCTGGGCGGCCACGGCAGCTCCCTCGGCGGCGTCATCGTGGATGGCGGTACCTTCGACTGGAAGGCCAATCCGGATAAGTTCCCGACACTGGCGAAGCCCGATCCCTCCTATCATGGCGCGGTCTTCGCTGACGTGGCAGGCGCTGCTGCCTTCGTCACCCGCATCCGTGCGGTGATTCTGCGCGACACGGGCGCTGCCATCTCACCCTTCAATGCGTTCATCCTGCTACAGGGCGTCGAGACGTTGTCACTGCGCGTGGAACGCCACGTGGAGAACGCTCTGAAAGTGGTTGATTTCCTGCAGCGGCACCCGAAGGTGGCAAAGGTGAATCACCCCTCCCTCGCCGACCACCCCGACCACGCTCTCTACCAGAAGTACTACCCGCAGGGCGGCGGCAGCATCTTCACCTTCGAGGTCAAGGGCGGACAGGAAGAGGCTTGGAAGTTCATCGATGCCCTCCAGATCTTCTCGCTGCTGGCCAATGTGGCCGACGTGAAGAGCCTCGTCATCCATCCCTATACCACCACCCACTCGCAGATGAGCCCCGAGGAGCTGGAAGAGCAGCACATCACACCTGCCACCGTGCGCCTGAGCATCGGCACCGAGCACATCGATGACATCCTCGAAGACATCGCACAAGCGCTCGATAAGATTTAAAATATTGCAAACATAAAATAAACCGCACTATGCCACACATCGCAAAGCAACTGACAGACCTTATTGGTCGTACTCCCCTCGTGGAGCTGAATAAATATTCCCAGCTGAAGGGCCTCGCTACGCCCATCATTGCCAAGGTGGAGTTCTTCAACCCCGGCGGCAGTGTGAAGGACCGCATCGCCCTCGCCATGATCGAGGACGCTGAGCAGCGCGGACTTCTGAAGCCCGGCGCCACCATCATCGAGCCCACCAGCGGCAACACGGGCGTTGGCCTGGCGCTGGTCAGCGCCGTGAAGGGCTATAAGCTCATCCTGACGATGCCCGAGACGATGAGCGTGGAGCGCCGCAACCTCGTGAAAGCCTATGGCGCCGAGGTGCGCCTGACGTCCGGCAAGGACGGCATGAAAGGCGCCATCGCCGCCGCTGAGGCGCTGCGCGACAGCATCCCCGGTAGCATCATCCTGCAGCAGTTCGAGAACCCCGCGAACCCCGCCAAGCACTACGCCACGACGGGCGTGGAGATCTGGGACGACACCGACGGACAGGTGGATATCTTCGTGGCGGGCGTCGGCACCGGTGGCACCGTCTCCGGCGTGGGCAAGCGCCTGAAGGAGAAGAACCCGCAGGTGAAGGTCATCGCCGTAGAGCCCAAGGCCAGCGCGGTCCTCAACGGACAGCCCAGTGGGCCGCATAAGATCCAGGGTATCGGTGCCGGTTTCATCCCCAAGACCTACAACGGCGACATCATCGACGAGGTCTTCGACGTGGAGAACGACGACGCCCTGCGCACGGGTCGCCAGCTGGCCGCCCAGGAGGGACTCCTCGTGGGTATCTCCGCCGGCGCCGCTGCCTTCGCCGCAGCAGAGGTGGCCAAGCGTCCCGAAAACAAAGGCAAGAAGATCGTGGTCCTCTTGCCTGATACGGGTGAGCGCTATTTCTCGACGCAGCTCTATGCCTTCGAGGATTATCCGCTTTAGTTCTCGATGTTCCGGCGAATCCGGGTGAGGTAGGTCGTCATGGCCTCCTCATCGCGGTCGTCGATGATCTGAATGAGTTCCTTCAGCTCCGTGCGGATACGCTCCACCTTGGGCTTCGTGTGCGGGTTGAACAGTATTTCGCGCAGCAGCGTGTCGTCTTCAGAGAGCACGCCGCGCGCGATTTTCATGTGGCGCTTGAAGGTCGTACCCGGCGTGTCCTGATGCTTCATGACGGCGGAGAATACGAAGGTCGATACGAAGGGGATGGACAGCGAGTAGGACATCGTCTCGTCGTGCTCCGCGAAGGTCAGCTCCTTCACGTTCAGCCCCAGACGGGCGTAGAGGTCACGGAAGAAGATGCGACCCATGTAGTCTCCCTCGGAGATGATGATGGCGTTCTCATTGCTGAGCTGCCCCAGGTTGGCGAAGGTGGGGCCGAACATCGGGTGCGACGAGGCGTAGCGGCGTCCCGTCTGCTCGTAGTATTCCCGGAAGCCGGTCTTGACGCTGCTGATGTCGGAGAGGATGCAGTCCTTGCCGACATGCGGCAGCAGCTCATCAAACACCTGCAACGTGTATTTCAGCGATACGGCGTTGATGACGAGTTCGGGATTGAAGGCATCTACCTCGTCGAGCGAGGTGAAGCGCTGGGTGTTGTAGAGGAAGCGCATACGGCGCGGGTCGTTGTCATACACCGCCACTTCGTGGTCAAACGAAAGCAGGTCCGTGAAGAACGACCCCATCTTGCCGGCGCCGAGGATGAGGATTCGCATATCTGTAATTACTTATTCATAATCTCAATCTGCTGCCGCACACTCTCTTCGTGGATGTGCTCGTAGATGTCGCGGACGAAGTCGGGGCTCATGCCGCAGAGAGCGCCTTGTGCGCCGCGCTTGTCCAGGATCTCGCTGTAGCGCGTGGTCTGCACGACCGTCATGTTGTGCAGCTTCTTGTACTCTGCAATCTCGCGGCTGACGCGCATACGCTTCGTGAGCAGGTCCATGAGGGCGTTGTCGAGCTCGTCGATCTGCTTGCGCAGCTGGCTGATGCTCTCGGTGACCTCCATCTCGTCGCGGATGACGAGGCGGTCTAGGATGAAGTCCAGCACCTCCGGCAGCACCTGTTGCTTGGCGTCGCTCCACGCGCAGTCGGGGTTGCAGTGGCTCTCGATCATCAGGCCGTCCATGCCCAGGTCCATCGCCTGCTGTGACAGCGGTGCCACCAGGTCGCGGCGGCCGCCCATGTGGCTGGGGTCGGTGATGATGGGTAGGGTGGGGAAGCGGCGCTTCAGCTCGATGGGCAGGTGCCACATCGGCGGGTTGCGGTAGAGCTTGCTGTCGGCGCTGGAGAAGCCGCGGTGGATGGCGCCGAGGCGCTGGATTCCGGCGTTGTTGATGCGCAGGAGGGCACCCGTCCACAGTTCGATGTCGGGGTTCACGGGGTTCTTCACCAGCACGGGAACATCCACGCCGCGCAGCGCATCGGCGATGGCCTGCACCGAGAACGGGTTGGCCGTCGTGCGGGCACCCACCCACAGGATGTCAATGCCCGCCGCGAGGGCGGCCTCCACGTGTTCGGGCGTGGCCACCTCGGTGGCCAGCAGCATACCTGTCTCTTCCTTCACGCGCTGCATCCAGGGCAGCGCCTCCACGCCTTTACCCTCGAAGCCGCCTGGCTTCGTGCGGGGCTTCCATACGCCGGCGCGGAAGATGCGGATGCCGTTGTTGGCCAGTTGGCGCGCGGTGTCCATCACTTGTTCCTCGGTCTCTGCCGAGCACGGCCCTGCAATCACCAGCGGCCGCTTCTGTTCGATGCCCGGGAGGGCAAGGGGGGAAAGTTCTAAGTCCATATAATGAAGATTGTTTTTAGTAATTCTTGGTTCTTCTAGGTTCTCCTAGGAACTCCAAGGTTTTCCTAGGCATTCCTATGTTTTCCTAGGCATTCATAGGTTTTCCTAGGCTGCCTTAGATCCTAGGCTTTGTATCCTTTTGAGCGCCTCGCGCATCCGCTCCTCCTTGGCGCAGAGCGAGATACGGATGTAGCGGGCGCCGTTGCTGCCGAAGATGAAGCCGGGGGTGATGAAGACGCGTGCCCCGTGGAGCACGCGCTCCGTAAGCACCTCGACATCGGCGTAGGCATCGGGGATGCGGCCCCACAGGAACATTCCCGTCTGTGCCGGGTCGAAGGTACAGCCCAGCGCTGTCATGATTTCCTCGGCGATGTGGCGCCGGCGTCCGTAGGTGACCTCGTTCATCTCGTGGTGCCACTCCTCGCTGTTCGCCGTCAGCGCCTCGGCGGCAGCCAGCTGAATGGCGCGGAACGTGCCGTTCTCGACGTTCGTCTTCACCTTCAGGATCCATTGCACAAACTGCGCGTTGGTGCAGAGCATCGCCACGCGCCAGCCTGGCATATTGTGCGACTTCGAGAGCGAGTTGAACTCGATACAGCAGTCCTTGGCGCCAGGCACCTGGAGAATGGAGAGCAGGCTCTGATCACTCTGATTATTCAGATTACTCTGATTACTCTGATTACTCTGATTACTCTGATTACTCTGATTACTCAGATTATTCAGATTACTCAGATCACTCTGATGATTCTGAGGCCTGATAAAGCTATACGGATTATCATTCACCACCACGATGGCGTGGCGCTGCGCGAAGGCCACGAGCTGCTCGTAGGTCTCGCGGCGGGCGGGGGCGCCGGTCGGCATGTGGGGATAGTTGGACCACAGCAGGCGGATGCGCTTACCCTCGGCGGCGCTCTGCTGCACGAGGGCCTCCAGCTGCTTGAAGTCGGGCTGCCAGCCGCCCTCGGCTGTGAGGTCGTAGTTGATGACCTCGGCTCCTAACAGGCGCGACAGCGAGGTGTAGGTGGGGTAGCCGGGGTTCGGCACCAGCACGCGGTCGCCGGGGTTCACGAAGGCCAGGGTGGCGTGCAGGATGCCCTCCTTGGAGCCGATGAGCGGCTGCACCTCTGTGGCTGGATCCAGTTCCACACCGTACCAGCGGCGGTAGAACGTGGCCATCGCCTGACGCAGCTCCGGCGTGCCCACCGTGGGTTGGTAGCCGTGGCCGTCGGCCTTGCGCGCCTCGCGGCACAGCACCTCGATGGTATGCTCCGAGGGCGGCATATCGGGGCTGCCGATAGCCAGCGAGATGATGTCCTTGCCCTCGGCGTTCAGCTGTGCCACCTCCTTCAGCTTGCGGCTGAAGTAGTATTCCTGTACGAGCGAGAGGCGCTCGGCGGGTTCAAATGCTTTCTTTTCCATGTTGGTATTCTCCTAAGATTTTAAGTCCGCTGGTCAGGGGACGGATCGCGTCGATGCCCTGGCTGTAGCGGGTGTAGTCGCTGAATTGGATATCCACGTAGAACATATATTCCCACTCGCGGCCGATGATGGGCAGCGACTGGATCTTCGTCAGGTTCAGCTTGTAGAACGACAGGATGGAGAGCACCTGCGAGAGCGAGCCCTCTTCGTGGGGCAGTGAGAACACGATGCTCGCCTTGTCTGCCGCCAGGATGTTCCGGAGCAGGTTGGCGCGGGAGGGCGATGAGAACACGAGGAAGCGCGTGAAGTTGTGTTTGTTTGTCTCGATGCCCTGTTCCAGCACCTTCAGGCCGTAGAGCTCTGCCACGTGGGCCGAGCCGATGGCGGCATGTCCGTGGAGCTGGCCGTCGGCGATGGTGCGCGCAGCACCGGCCGTGTCGCTGGCCTCCACCACCTTCAGCGTCTCGTGGCGCTCCAGGAACTCGCGGCACTGCATGAGTGCCACGGGGTGGGAGTGCACTTCCGTCAGATCCGCCCAGTCGTCGGAGGGCAGGCACATGAACGAATGTTTGATGCGTAGCTTATGCTCGCCCACGATGGCGGCGCCCGAGTCGCGCAGCAGCTCATAGTTGTGGAGCAGTGAGCCCGCAATTGTGTTCTCGATGGCCACCATGCCGATGACCGTCGGGTCCTGGCGCAGCGTCGCGAACACCTGCTCGAAAGTGCTGCAGCAGATCAGCTCGATCTCCTCGTCGCCGAAGAACTGGTGGGCTGCGATGTCGTGGAAGCTGCCCTCAATACCTTGTATGGCTATACGTTTCATATTTGTCAATTAAAAACAAATCCCGCCTCTTTGTGAAGCGGGACCCTATCTTTCAATTACCAATTTTCAATGTCAGTTTTGAATTTGTGCGTGGCCGACCGCTTCACCTTGTCTGGGTAAAGTAAAAATAAAACCAGTAATAGGAGTTGCGGTGTTGCATGTTTTCTGTTTTTGTTTGTTTTGCGCTGCAAAGTAACACATTTTTTACGAAACCGCCAACTATTTCACGCTCTTTTTGCATTTCCCCTTGCATTTTTCTTCCGTTTCTTCCGTTCCCCCTCTCCCCTTTCCCTCCTTCCTTCCTCCCTCCCTTCTTCTCCCTTCTCCCTTCCCCTTTCCCTCCTTCCTTCCTTCCTCCCTTCTTCTCCTTCTCCTCCGTCCCCTTCTTTCTCCCGCCCCCTCCTGCCTTCCCCCTGCCCCCCGCCCCGTTTCCGGCGGTTCGTCCGTCGGCTCCTCCCTCCCTCGCGTACATTATTTATATAAAGGCACCCCAGAATAAGTGTACAAAATGTCCTCCAAAGATTAACAAATGTTAAAATCGGGGGGGGGTAATGAAGCCGCCCTGTTAAAAAGTCTTGGCGGTTTGCCTGAAAGTCCGTACCTTTGCAGCGAACAACAAATAAGGACTAAGAAGACCCTTTCAACTTGACCGCGTGAGCCAGAGCAACGAGGAGGCCAAATGCCTTCCGGTAGTGAGCTACGGACTCCGCGGAAATCGCGAAACGGGCAACACGATACAAACTAACACCCGAGCCGCACGAAGGCAGAAAGTAGCAGATGAAGAATAGTAGAGGCATACGACTTTTGTGGACGCTGATTCTCATGGTGTGGGGATTGCCGGGCTGCTCCTTTGCTCTCGTCAAGGTGGCTCCGCCGCCGGTCGTTGGTGTGTTATTGAGCGGCGATTTGCCGCTGGACACGCTTGGCTTCTACGACCGTTATCCCTTCATCCGTTTTGTGGGCAGTCAGGAGGATGCCAGCCTCGTGCAGCTGAGCGACGACGAGATCCTCGACCAGGCCGGAAAGGTAGTGTTCCGCGTGAACCGCTACGATGTCTTTACCAACGATTCCCTTTTACATGAACTGGAGACACTCATCTTGCCCCGGATCAACCGGGACAGCCTGAGGCTGTGCCGTATCGTGGTGCGTGGTGCCGCGTCGCCCGAGGGTCCTGTGCCCAACAACCGTATGCTCGGACGTCGTCGTGTGGCTACGCTCACTAATTTTTTACGCGCGCGTATGAGCGTGCCCGTGGACGAGCGCAACTTTACTACCGAGGCCGTCACCGAGGATTACCGCCTGTTGCTGACCATGATGCGGCGCGCCGCAGATCCCGACCTCGATGCCGTGCAGCGGCTCTGCAACCGCCACCTGCCCCGCTATGAATACACCCTTCTGAAGCGAGAACTGCAGCGCCTGCAGGGTGGCCGCCTCTGGCGCCGCCTCCTCAAGGACTACTTCCCCGAGCTGCGTGCAGCGAGGGTGGTGCTGTTCTTCGAAGAAGCTAAGCCCCAGAAGGAAACACCAGAAGCTATAGAAACGCCAGAAGCTCCAATGATTATAGAAGCTGTGGAAGTTCCGGAAACGCCAGAGCTCCCCCTTGCCCCCCGCGTCCTCAGCATCCCGCGCCGCGAGCTGCTCTCGGTGAAGACCAACCTGCTGTTGGATTTCGCCTATGTGCCGGGCTACGACCGGTGGTGTCCCATCCCCAACGTGGCCATCGAGTACTACCCGCTGCGGGGGCACTTCACGTATGGCGCCTCGCTGGACTTCCCCTGGTGGCAGCACTACAGCGACCATAAGTTCTTCCAGATCCGCAACTACCAGCTGGAGGCCCGCTATTATCTGCGTTCCGGCAGCATCGAGCGTCGCACGCCCGGCGAGGGCGCCGCCTTCCGCGGACTCTACTTCTCTGCCTACGCACATGCCGCCCTCTTCGGTATCTGCTTCGATGCAGACCGTGGCTGGGAGGGTGAGGCGCTGGGCGGCGGCCTCGGCGTAGGCTATGTGCTGCCCCTCGGCCGCAAGGGCCACTGGCGCATGGAGTTCTCCGCGCAGGTCGGCGTCTTCTTCAGCGGCTACGACCCCTATCAGTACGAGAACCCCGTGAACCCCTACTACCGCGACGGCCTCTATTACTACAAGTGGACGGGCCGCAAGGCTGACTTCCGCGAGCGTCAGTACCGCTTCACGTGGTTCGGTCCCACCCGCGCGGGCATCACCATCTCCTATGACATCCTCTACCGGCGCTGGCGCAAGAAAAGCGAACGGCAGCTCCCCGCCAGCTCCATCGGCACCGAGGGATGGCGCGGCGCCAGCTTCCGAGACCACGAGCTCGTGGTGGAGGAGTGAGGAATGAAGAATCCTTCGAAATATCGAAATATCGAAATAACGAAATGCCGAAATAACGAAATATCGAGAATTAAGAATTGAAAACTGAAATGAGATTGAATAGAATCATAGCAAACGTGACAGTACTACTTCAGAGCATCCGTTCTGAAGCACGCCGTTTACTATGCATTCTTTCCATCTTTCAATTTTTCAGTCTTTCAATTTTATCAACCTCCTGCGAACGCAAGCCGCTGCTCCACCTCTACGACGAGGGCGATGTGTCGCTCGATCTGCCCATCGTGGATCTCGACCTCCAGGTCTATTGGGACTACGAGATCGGCTACGACATCACCTACGACTGGCGCGCCGAGTGGTACTACGGCTGGGACGAGACCGACCAGTCCATCTTCGGTCCCATCGGCTACACCGAGCCCAGCATCTTCGAGCTGCGCCGCTACTACACCGGCGACACACCCCTGGCACCCCACAACAGCGTCCTCGCCACCACCATCGCCGGCCACAGCTTCCAAGGGCAGTACGAATGGGGCTTCTGGGACATCCTCGTATGGAACCAGGTCTATACCCTCGACGGCGTGCAGAGCCTCCACTTCGACGAGGAGAGCACCCTCGACCAGGTCACCGCCTACACCAACCCCTCCATGCACGCCTCCCGCTACCACGCACCCCGCTACACGCAGGCCTTCTACGAGCCCGAGCCCCTCTTTGCCGCCTACGACCGCGCCATCGAGATCAACCGCAACCTCGACGGCTTCATCTTCGACGAGGAGCGCAACGTGTGGGTCAAGACACTCGGCATGGAACTCCTCCCCATCACCTATATATACCTCCCGCAGATCATCCTGCACCACAACAACGGGCGCATCACCTCCGTGCAGGGCGACGGCAACATCTCCGGGATGGCACGCACCACCGTCGTCAACACCGGCCAGGCCGGCCCCGACGCCATCGCCGTCTATTTCCACACCCGCATGAAGCCGCACTGCGACAAGGCCGGTGAGGATGTCGATATCATCGGCGGGCGCCTCATGACCTTCGGCATCACCAACACCGCCGCCAACCGCATCTCGCGCGCCGACGACCTCGCGGATGCCAACCGTCACTACCTCGACGTGACGATGCAGTTCAACAACGGCATGGACTCCACCTTCGTCTTCGACGTCACCCGCCAGGTGCGTCAGCGCTACAAGGGCGGCGTCATCACCGTGGAGCTCGACATGGACACCGTCCCCATCCCCCGCCGCCGCGGCGGCTCCGGCTTCGACGCCGTCGTCAAGGACTTCGAGGATGGCGGCACACACGAATTTGAAATGTAACTCTCACATAAATTACTCATAAATTAAGCCATAAATTATTCATAAATTAAAAGTTACATAAATTAGAAGATACACCAAGAGTAAATAATTCATGATCAATTCGTGATTAAATTCATGGATAATTCATGTAAAACATAAAACCTTCTCACACAAATTACTCATAAATTAAGCCATAAATTATTCATAAATTAAAAGAAACACTTGAGATAATAATTCATGATCAATTCGTGATTAAATTCATGGATAATTCATGTAAAACATAAAACCTCTCTCTCACACAAATTACTCGTAAATTTAACCATAAATTACTCATAAATTAAAGATACAAATATATGAACCCTAAGGACTATTCAGATATTGTGTACAATGTAATTGGCGCAGCCATGAAAGTTCACAGCGAACTGAACTGGGGGCTATTGGAGCCGCTTTATACTGAAGCACTCCACATGGAACTGGAAGAATGTGGCATCCCCAACGAAATGGAAGCCCATCTGCCATGCTATTACAAAGACAAGCAGATGAAGAAATCCTACCAACCAGACCTATCTGTCGAGGGGATCATTATTGAACTGAAATCCACGAGTGACCTGATTCCTGCACACCGGGCACAACTCTTCAACTATATGCGACTGACCAAGTCGCCCATCGGGCTTCTGATTAACTTCGGAAGAAAAAGCCTTCAAGGCGAACGATATGCCTATTTAGAAGAAACAAACGAATGTGTGCTTCTTGACCGAAACATGAATATGCTCTATCCGGCCGACTCTGAACCGGACACCGATGACTATTGGAGATTCATGGAAGAGGAGCAGAGCTACATAAATAATCATTCATGATCCATTCAAGAAAAATAATTCATGATCAATTCGTGATTAAATTCATGGATAATTCATGTAAAACATAAAAACTTCTCACACAAATTACTCATAAATTAAGCCATAAATTATTCATAAATTAAAAGAAACACTTGAGAAAATAATTCATGATTAATTTGTGATTAAATTCATGGATAATTCATGTAAAACATAAAACCTCTCTCTCACATAAATTACTCATAAATTAAGCCATAAATTATTCATAAATTAAAAGAAATACTTGAGATAATAATTCATGATCAATTCGTGATAAAATTCATGGATAATTCATGTAAAACATAAAACCTTCTCACAAATTACTCATAAATTAAACCATAAATTATTCATAAATTAAAAGATACACTTGAGAAAATAATTCATGATCAATTCGTGATTAAATTCATGGATAATTCATGTAAAACATAAACCTCTCTCTCACATAAATTACTCATAAATTAAGCCATAAATTATTCATAAATTTAATTTTCCGCGGCCACCGCGACGACGAACCAGACAGACAACAACGCCCAGCGATTTCCGTGCCTTTGCGCACCCTGACCGCGACATTCCGCGGTCCCGATCAAACCAGATCAAAGTACAAAACAATTTTTAATTCATTTATTTATTCACCAAATTCAAATCATTATGAAAACAAAGTATTTTTTCCTCGCAGCCCTCGGCGCCCTCGCGCTGACCAGCTGCGTCAATGACGAGTTCGTCGGAGCTGACAGCTCGCCGGCCGCTGAGGCTGCTGACGGTGCCATCAACTTCGGATTCAATTTCCAAAATGTCACTCGTGCTGACCAAGTGGGTGTTGATGCTGCCACCACTCTGCAGAACCAGTTTATCGTCTATGGAACCAAGCATGCTTCCGCTGAAGCAGCTGATGCAAGTAACGATGAAGTCGTATTCCAGAACTATGTAGTAGAATATGAGGAAAATTCAGCTGGTCACACGGCATCCAATACTCACAACTGGGAGTATGTTGGAAAGACTCATTATGATGCAGCGAAAGTATCCCCAGCTATCACAGGTTCTCAGGCTATTAAGTATTGGGACTACAGTGCAGTTCAGGGTTACACTTTCTACGGAATTGCATCAAAGGCTGACATCGCAACTAACAACAAGGTTACTGTTACTAAGACAACCACAGGTACTACCGTTTATGACAAGGGTTATAGTGTTGTGCTGTCTTCTGGTGCTAATTTGGATCAGTTGTTCGTCGCTGACCGTAAGCCTGTTGCAAAGACAGACTTCAACAAGCCTGTAACGCTGACCTTCCGCAACTTTGGTGCACGTGTCCGTGTTGGTTTCTATGAGACTATTCCCGGATACACGGTTACTATTAACAAGTTTTATGCAGATGATGATGCAGCTACAGCTATCACATCATTTGCACCGATGGCTGACGCTAAGACGACTTTTACGGCTGCCCTGCAAAACATCAGTACAACTCCTACTTCTCCGGCAACAAACACAATGACCGTTTCATATTATGATAATACTGATGCTTCTATTGAGAATCATGTTAAATTAACGGCCTCAACTGTTGATTACGATTACAATTTTGCACTTGGAAATGGTGTTGTAGGTTCAGTGCTGGGAACTTCAGCAGCTTCACCGACATGGGACAACAGCGGCAATTACACCACTGTTTATCCATTTGAGGCAAATACCAACCCCATGCTGATAAAGGTCGATTATACTCTAACAGCAGAGGATGGTGCTAGCGAGACTATTGTGGTTCAAGGTGCTAATGTGGTGGTACCCACTCAGTACGTTAAATGGAAGAGCAACTTTGCCTATACCTATCTTTTCAAGATTAGCGACAACACGAATGGCACGACAGATGGTACGACACAGGGACTCTATCCCATTACCTTTGATGCCGTTACTGTTGCTGTTGCTGATGATAATACTCAGGAGACAGTTACTACCTTTGAGGATTATTCAGTCACGACCTATGCTAATGGTTCCAAGGTTACAACCAATGATGAATATAAGGCTGGAGAAGATATTTATGTTGTAAAGACCAACAATTCTACGGGTGCTGTTATAGCTCCAACTGCTATTGGAGCGTCAGCTAACAATGCACAAGTATATGTTGCTACGACTACTGGTGATGTTATCTCGGAAGCTACAGTTAAGGCTCGTCTCACAGGTTCTCCCAATGGCATTACTTTAACAGCTACGACATCGGACGAAATCGCTACACTTGTGCAGAATGTTCCTGCTGCAGATGGTACTAATTATGACTTCGGCACTAATGGTGCTGTTAAGTTTACACCTTCACCTGCTGCAGCCGCTACCTATGTATATGTGTTTACTCGCACGGCTAATGTAGCCCCAGGTTATAATCCTGTTGGTTCTGGTACATATAGTGGTGGCACGACTTACTATTTCAAGACTACAGGCGATGTTTATTATCCTGCTGAGGGTATCAATGCAGGAAACTTCGATACCTACAAGGCAAGTCTATATACTCAGACTTCTGCCGGTACAGCTGGAGAATATGATATCAAGGTCATAAAGGTTAATCCCTAATCACTCCACATCCCCGAATCTATGTCAAAACAGAGCGTATCACTCATGATTTGACACTACGATGAGCAACAGAAGCCTACCGAGGTTCGACTCCTCGGTAGGCAACAAAGAAAAAGACAGCATGAGGCCGGTGCCTCGGAAGAAAGGAATAAAAATACACTCGATGAGCAGGAAAGAAGCATTAAAACTGTTTGAAGACAGGAAAGTCCGCGTCGCCTGGGACGACGAACTGGAGAAATGGTATTTCTCCATCGTGGATGTATGTGGTATTCTTACTGAAAGTAAAGATGCCCTAACCGCTCGTAAGTATTGGAATAAACTGAAGCAGAGACTGAAAGAGGAAGGAAATGAAACGGTGACAAATTGTCACCAGTTGAAACTTCATGCCGCCGATGGTAAGATGCGTCTCACGGATGTCGCAGACACCGAGCAACTCTTCCGCATCATGACCAATGTGGAACTCCTGTTAAACTCGCTCGCCGAGGCCTCTGCTACTGAAATCTCCAAGCAAGAGAATCCCAAAGGATTCACTCGTAATGCCGACGTGGCTAAGCGTGGTGGCCAGGTGGCAAAAGCTGCCCGCAATCAGTTGGAGACTCAACTTGGCCATTAAGCACAGACGATTAATTAATATGAATAACAAATATCAATTTTACACAGTTATGAAAAAGAAACATTTTATTCTTGCAGCTACCGCCATCGCCCTGATGGCCAGCTGCGCCGACGAGAGCTACGTCGGCGACCAGAATGCACTCGACGCCGCTAATGGCGAAAAAGCCATCAGCTTCGGCTTCGATGTGCCGGCTGCTACGCGTGCTGATAACGTAGGTGCCGACGCCGCCAGTGCGCTGGGCAATTATTTCATTGTTTATGGTGAGAAAAAAGAGACTGCACAGACAAAGTACGAAGATGGTAATCTCGTTTTCCCAAACTACACGGTACATTATGGAACCAACACTGCATACACCACTACCAGCAACACCAAGGACTGGGAGTATGTGGGTGAGACACCCATCTCAACTACCAATGTGAAGATGAATGACGGCAGCTCAGATGAAACGGCTCCTTCAGAACAGACCATCAAGTATTGGGACTATGCAGCTGCCACCTATACCTTCACTGCTGTGTCAGCTCTAAAGGAGGATATAGAGAATGGACGCGTTGTGATACAGAAGAATACCGTTGGTGCTGATAACGTTTATCAGAAGGGTTATACCATCACTTTGGCTAAGACAGGTAGTGACCCTTATACTTATCCGGTCCTTAATAAGCTGTATTTTGCAGACCGTAAGGTGATTTCCCAAAGTGCAGGCACCGACCGCAATGCTTCCGATGCCTATGGTGGCAACGTGACCCTTCGTTTCCGCAATCTCGTATCACAGATTCGTGCTGGATTATATGAGACTATTCCCGGTTATGACATCACTGAGATCAAGTTCTATGTAACAGGAGATAGTGAAGCTCAAGTAAGCAGTACATCTGCTTTCGGCGCTATCTGTCCCAACACCAAGACATCCAACTATGAAGGTACTATCACAGTTAATTACTACACAAACTCCGATGGTTCTCTTGAGAATCAACCGAAGGTGACTCATTCTGTATCTCCAGCCGCAGACCTGATTCTGGGCACCAACTTAAGCACAATATCCACATCGTCTGTATTGGGCAAATCCGCTTCATCCCCGACCTGGGAAACCAGTGGCGGCACTTTCACAGAAGTTCTGCCTCAGATAGAGAACAACACAAATCTTAAGCTAAAAGCTAATTATAAGTTGTATAACAGTGTAACTCACGAAACCATCAACGTCACCGGCGCCACCGCCGAGATTCCTGCTGAGTACCTCAAGTGGAAGCCCAACTACAAGTACACGTACCTCTTTAAGATCAGTGACAATACTAACGGCTCTACTGGGCAGGACGTTACGGGTCTCTATCCCATCACCTTCGACGCTGTCGAAGTGGTCGCTGAGGACGGCGTGGCAGAGTACATCACCACGGTTAGCGAGCCCAGCATCACAACGTTTGGTGTAAAGGATAGCAAGTATGTGACAGGCAGTAGTGACTATCCTGCAAGCACAGATGTCTATGCGACAGTAGAGGATGCAAGCAGTATGCCTACGCTTTCAGCTTCTAACATGCAACTCTATACAGTCACCACCTCCGACGCTACCAACTTCCCCATCACGGAGGCATCTGTGGCCGAAGCGCTCATAGAAGGCCCGACATGGACTAAGGCTCAGACGGACAACAAGAAAATCACATGCACTGTAAGTTCGTTTACTTACCAGAACTCAGTTCCTGCAGAGGATGGTACAACCAAGACGCTCCATGCAACAGAGGATAAAGCTGCCAAGTTCACGACAGCAGCCTCCACGACCTACGCCATCGTCTATCAGAAGACAGCGGCAACATATACAACGGATGGTGGTAAGAACGACTACACTAGCGAGAGTTTCACCGCTGCAGGAATGCTTTATACTGATGCCGAATGCACTTCCGTTGCTGCCTCTTGGACAGATGGCATAACATACTACAAGCGCACTGCTGTCAGCAATAAGGGCGTGTATGCTATCAAGATAGTGACAGTCGCCCCCTAACACCCAGCTCTCACCCCGCCAGAGAGCGCGCTCTTTGGCGGGGTGGGGTCAATGGGGCCAGAAGCCCTAAGAAAGAAATAAGAAACATTAAACTGAGCAGACAATGACAACACTGCAAGGATTCCTTCAGAAGAAAGGTAACTATCAGAATCTCGCCGTCTATAGGAAGGTGGAGGTGATCTATGGTATTGCCTGTCTGATGGTCTCCTTGCTGATGGTCTCCTTGCTGCTCGCTGCCTGCTCTTCCACGGAGGAGCCTGTGCCTGCCCCGACGCCTGAGCCGGTGCCGGAGGTGGTGGCGGAGACGCCCATCACCTTCAGCGGACAGGAGAGCGAGGAACAGGTGGTGACGAGGGCTCGGGGAGCACGGGGCGATGGCGCCATGACCCGTGCCGCCACGCCGCTGAGCGAGTCGGCAACATCTTTCCAAGTGTGGGGCTATAAGGACATGACGTTCGAGGACGGTGTCTATGGCGGCAACCAGACGGTATTCCCGGGCTACGACGTCAAATGGCAGACGGGCAGCGCCGCCACCACGACTACGAACAGCAGCGGCTGGGAGTATATCCTGCTCTCGAACCCCGAGCAGACCATCAAGTACTGGGACTGGAGCGCTGCGGCGTACCGCTTCTTCGCGGTGACGGGCTACACCTCCCATGAGGCCCATGAGCCCAATGGACCCCATGAGTTCAGCATCGTGGCCGATGTCACCGACATGGCTGCCACGCCGTTCTTCACGAACCTGTGGTTCTCGACGGGTGATCCGGTGCTCTACGCTGACCGACAGTTCGGCAAGCCGGTGACGCTGGTGTTCCTGAAGCCTTACGCGCGCGTGCGGTTCCTATTTAAATATGTGTTCCCGCGCGAGGGCATCCTCTTGGAGAACAAATGCTTCAAGCCGACAGCCGACTACATGGCGGCTGAGGTGGATAAGGTGAAGATCGCCACTGCCGGCACATTCACCGTCTCCTACCCCCTGACGGGGGCGGCAACGCGCGAGTCGTTCACGGTCACGGACATCACTGCCCGGCTGGAACAGTTCCGTGAGGACGCCGACCCCGACGACGACAGTAAGATCTACACCGAGACCACCGACGGGTGGTACATGGTGCTACCGAACAACACCCAGGGCAGCTTCACGCTGTCCGTGGATGTCAACAAGACGACCAGGACCTGCGTGGTGCCTGCCGAATACATGCAGTGGCTGCCCGGCTACGGCTACACCTACATCTTCAAGATCACCGAGGAAGGTGGCGTGGAGATTGAACTGGTGGAGTCGGCGGTAACGCCCTGGCAGGAGATGGAAGGTAACCGCACAGTATATAATTGGTAAATGGTAAATTGAAAGAGATAAGGACCATAGAGAGAGGAAGGAGACCCGGCCTGACGGCCGGGGCACTGCGGTTGGCCGGGGCGCTGCGGCTGGGCGGGGTGCTGCGGTTGGCCGGGGCGCTGGGGTTGGCCGGGGCGCTGGGGCGCAAGGCGACCAGGGTCCTGGGGCTCTTGGGGCTGATAGGGCTCGTGGGGCTCGTGGGGTGCTCTGCTGAGGTGGAGGAGCCGGTGACGGCGGAGGACACACAGGGGATGCCTGTGGAGGTCCGGAGCTCCGTGACCGCCTTCGAGGAGGTGGTCAGGGGGGCGGCGGCTGCGAAGGCGGATGGGACCTGGCCTGACGGCCAGGGCACTGCGGCGGGACAGGGCACTGCGGCGGGACAGGGCACTGGGGCGGCTGGGGCTGCGGTGACACGGGCTTGGTTGCCGCCCAGCGGGTACTCGCTCTATGATGGCGCGGACAGCAAGACGATAGGCGTGCGCTTCACGCAGAACGGGGAAGAGCCGTTGCAGGGCTACTTCTTCAAGAGCAGCGGGCAGTGGCGCGTGAGTCTGCTGGAGGGCGCTGAACTGGCGGCTGAGACGTACTACCTCTATGGCTATATCCCCCACACTACGGGTATGTCGAGCGAGATCTCCTCGACGGTGACGCCCGGCGACAACAGCGCCTACAGCAGCAAGGCCGTGATGAAGCTCAAGAACGTGCCGACCGTCATGCCCTCGGACCTCTGCGTGGTCATCGGGGCCAAGAACGGCAGAACGGACTACCGTGAAGCCTCCGACTACAGCGTCACGGGGCTGACGCGCGGAAACTTCGAGTATGTGGCCACTGCCACCTCGGGCGAGGGCACTGGCAACTATGTCTATATGCTCTTCGACCACCTCTACTCAGCGCTGCGCATCCAGATGAAGGTGCACTCCGAATACACGGCGCTGCGCACCATCAAGCTGAAAGAGCTTCGTCTGCAGACCGCCACCGACGACGGCGCTGCAAAGGCGAAAACAGATATCACCGTCGCGCTGGCCGCCAACGGCACCGGCAGCGACCCCATCACCAGCGTCACCTTCACACCCGACGCGACAAGCGGCGACAGCGACGGCGTGGTCTTCACGTCGGGTGCAGGCCAGACGCTGACGACCGACTACAGCACGTTCCAGAGCCACTTCATGCCTCACGGCGTGACGAAGCTGCTGCTGACGAGCACCTACGACGTCTATGACAATAACCGGACGCCAGAACACCCCGACGGCAATCTCGTCCGTCAGGACTGCCAAGCAACTAACGCCCTCGAGATCAGCAAGCTGTTTGACCGACAGACAGAAGCGAGACGGGGCTTCAGATATACCATTAACATCACCATCCGCCCGACATACCTCTATATGTTGTCGGAGCCGGATCTGAACAATCCGACGATGGAGGTGGAGTGAGACTGCACCCCCTCCCGGCCTCCCCAAGGGGAGGAGAGAGGAAGGTAAAAAGGAAAAGGAAATTGAAAGAGATAAGGAACATAGGTAAAGGAAGGAGACCCGGCCTGACGGCCGGGGCACTGCGGCGCGGGGCTGCAAAGATGACCAAGGCGGCCGGGGCTGCTAAGGCGGCCGGGGCACTGCGGCGCGGGGCTGCAAAGATGACCAAGGCGGCTGGGCTGTGGGGGCTGTTGTGGCTGTTGCTGCTGTGGCCGCTGGGATTGGCTGCGCAGATCAAGGTGGGTGGCAGCATTTACGGCGGTGGTAACATGGGCCAGGTGCACGGCAGCACGACCGTGACCGTGAAGGAAGGTGACCTGAACAAGGTGTTCGGCGGTGCGCGCATGGCCAACGTGGGCGGCAATGCCTACGTGAACATCGACGGCGCCCACGCCACCGGCTACACCGTCATCAACTATGTCTTCGGCGGTAACGACATCGCCGGCAACATCGGCACAGCCGAGGCTGTGGGCGAGGCTCTGCCCGCAGAACTCGAGGGCAACGCCGACGGCGTGGATAACACCTGGAACACCTATGTCCACCTCTCTTCTAAGATGACGGATGCCGTCCCCGCCACCCTCGCCTCCGACAACCAGAAGACCTACATCGGTCAGCTCTATGCCGGCGGCAATGGTGATTACTTCTACGACTCCTCGACCGCGGACGGGAAGACCACACACTACATCTACACGAAAGATCCCCTCGAAGGCGGCACGCTTCTGGAGACCATCGTCACCGACGAGGGTGATGTGGGCTTCCAGACACCTCACTTATCCAAAGCCTACCTCGACATGCAGGGCGGCTCCATCGTGTATGCCTACGGCGGCGGCAACAAAGCCACTGTGACGGAGAAGACCGTCATCCACGTGGATAACCCCAGCGAGGTCGTGAACCACCTCTTTGTCGATGAGAACGGTGTGGAGGCTGCGTCGTCGGTCTATGACGATTATGAGACTTCAGAGCCCAAGACCCTCGCCGCCGGCTACACAGAACTGCTGACCAACACCCGCTTCAAGGAGGGCATGGGCATCAACCTCGGTTTCTCGCGACCGAGCAGCGGTGACTTCCAGGTGGGCCGTCTCTTCGGTGGTAACAACCTTGAGGAAATGGCTATCCGTCCGACGTGGAACCTGCAGAGCGGCAAGATCCGTAACCTATACAGCGGTGGCAACAAGGGTGCGATGACATCTCCCGAGGGCCTGCTGCTGGAGATCCCAGCCACTTCTTCCATCGTCGTGGATAACCTTTTTGGCGGCTGCCGTATGGCCGACGTGCGACCGTCGGTGAACGGCGTCTATACGCCGACCGTGAACCTGCCCGGCTACTACTTCCCGAATGAGCTGTCTGCGCGCGTGCTCGTGCGCGGGGGCGATATTAATAATGTATATGGCGGTAACGACGTGACGGGCCAGGTCTATGGCGGCAACGCCGTCGGCGTCTATGCCACCATCCGTGGCGACATCTACGGCGGTGGCAACGGCGACTACCCCTACACCGACAATGAAGACCTCCGGGAGAGTAGCATCTATGGTGACCTCTACTATTCCACGAGCGGCTACACCACGTCCTACGACGCGCTGAACGCCTTCCGTCCCAACGCCGAGCAGGTGTCCATCCGTGTGGCGGGCGAGACCCGTCCGACCATCATCAAGGGTAGTATCTACCTGGGTGGTAACTGCGCGTCGCTGGCCACGCACAAGGAGAATCCGATGGTGGAACTGAAGATCGGTTCCAACGTGCTTGCCGACAATGTCTATCTGGGCAACAACGGCGCAGGCATGGTCGATAAGGACTTCCTGAAGCTCTATGCCGGCTACGTGGATGAGAATGATGAGTACAACGCCAGCGAGGGCACGAAGTTCAGCAGCCTGAACCTGCGCGGCAGCTCCGAGTTTGCCGAGTACATGGAGGGCGTGGCGATGAACCTGATGCCCGCCGTGGTCTTCGACAACACCGCCAACGGCGACCCCGCCACCTATACGCCGAACTCGAGCTACATCGGCTCCTTCTTCTGCGGCGGTAACGTGGGCAGCATGGCCGTCGAGGGCAAGGAGACCTTCACCTTCGACGAGCAGTTGAATATCTTCAATAAACTTGTCGGCGGATGCAACAATGCCAACGTGGCGGCGAGCGAGTGGAACGCGGCCTACGAGGGCGGCGTCCTCGGCAGCAAGGCCGAGCGCGCCAGCTACACCGAGGGCGGCAAGATCAAGGATCGTCTGGAAATCAATCTGGAGAAGCTGACTATCACGCCGCTGCGCTGGAACGAGGAAATGACCTATCCCGTCTGGAATACCAACAAATTCGTCACCTACCAAGCCGTGGAGAACGGCACGACCCTGACAGCAGGCGAGACCTATTATACCTCTGACAGTGGCGCAGGCGAGTTCACGGCCGTGGGCAGTGAAGTCGCCGACGGCACAAACTATTATGAGTTCATCAATGACTTCGTGCAGGTTTCCAGCAGTGCTGTCGATAAGGATGCGCGCCTGCTCGACGGCAACGTGTATGGCGGCTGCTACAACAGCGGCCACGTGAACGGTAATGTCATCATCAACATCAACGAAGATTTGTTGAAGAAGGACGAAATCTTCGGCACGGGCATCAGTGATTTCTACGGCAGGGCAAAGTCGGGCGTAGATTTCGAGGGGCAGCGCGACGACCTGATGGCCGTGGCCCTCGCCGTCTTCGGCGGCGGCTATGGTGCGGACACCGAGATCTGGGGCAGCACGACCGTGAACCACAACAAGGGCTACGCCTTCCAAATCTATGGCGGCGGCGAGGAAGGAGTCGTGGGCCGGAAGGTCGCCCACACCGATGACCACGGTGAGGTCACGCAGGAGTATGAGTTCAACCCTGCCTACAGCAGCACCGTGAACCTCAACGGCACCACGCCTGTCTATTCCTCCGACGGCACCGTCGAAGGTCTTGCCGAGACCGAGTATATCTACGGCGGCGGCAACGAGGGCGATGTCTGCGGCAACACCCTCGTCAACCTGGGTAACGGCCGCATCTTCGATGCCTTCGGCGGCGCCAGCGATGCCGACGTCCTCGGTCACACCGAGGTCTATATCGGTCGCCAGCCCAAGGGCGACGGCACCTACAAGGCCGGCTTCCCGTGGGTGCGTGACATCGTCTATGGCGGTAATGACTTCGGCGGCAAGATATGGGGCGAGTACGAGACGGGCTACGACTTCACGAAGCGCCTCCGCAACTTCAGCACCGACCGCGTCTCGCTGCATGGCACGCCGACCGCCGGTGCCCCGGGCCTGCTGAAGTCCTCGTCCTACGTCGAGTACCTCGAAGGTCGTGTCGATACCATCTTCGGCGGCGGCTACGGCTTCTATGACTATTCCAACGAGACGCTTTATGGTGCCGGCAATTCCATGCCCGTTCAGGAGAGCGCCTTTGTCAACATTCGTCCTGTGACGCACGACCACAACCTCGTCAACTACGTCTTCGGCGGCGGCACGGGCTATCCCCGCAACCGCGTGGGCGACAACGCCCAGGATCGCAGTTACGTGCTCATCGACATCCCCGACGGCGTGGAGCGCTTCGGTGCGATGGAGGTCTTCGGTGCCGGAGCCTTCAACGGCCTGGGTATGGGCTTCACCAAGGAGGAGACCTTCGCCGCCGGCTTCAATCTGGACAACGCCTCCGCCGTCGTCGATCTGCTCCACGGACAGATAGGCAACGTCTATGGCGGCAGCTACAACGAGGGCAACACGCGCCGCACGGTCGTCAACGTGCCTGCGGCATCTACCATCCAGGTCGGCCGCATCTTCGGCGGTGCCTATGGCACGCAGATCCTGCCGCCCTGTGACGTCTATGAGACCCACGTGAACTACTTGAACACGAGTGAGAACGCCCGCGTGAGCGCCATCTACGGTGGCAACAACAACGAGCGCCGCTCGCTCTACACCCATGTCAACATCTCCTCGCCCGTATGGTCCAACAAGGAGAAAGGCTATATGGCCAAGGTCTATGGTGCCGGGCGCGGTATCGACACTTGGTCGGAATACACCGAAGTGAACCTGCTCAGCGGCGCCAAGGTCTATGAGGCCTACGGCGGCGGCGAGATGGGTCACGTGCTCAATGCCGAGAGCGTACAGCGGTATATGCAGCTGTACCATGATACGCCCTCGTCACAAATCTCCCATCAGGATCCCTTCTGGAGCCAGACCGGGAACTGGGTCGGCGGAACGGTCGGCGGTACGCTGATAGACGATGCCGATCTCCGTGACCGCTGGGATCGCGAGTGGAAGGATGCCTGGACGTTCGGCGATTACTATACGCCGACGGCGACGGACGCCGAAGATGCTGATGGCGACGGTGATACCGAAGAAATCTCTTTCACCGACTATGCCACCAACGCTGCCACGAACCTCACCAACAGCCTGCAGGTGCGCACGGCCGAGCTGGACGAACGCGACTACAGCGGCTACGCTGACGACGACAAAGCACGTAACTATCAGAAATACAACACCAACGTCATTATCCACGAGGGAGCCTCTGTCGGGAACTACGCCTATGGCGGCGGCTATGGTGAGGTCGCGACCCACCTGAGCGGCGACACCTACGGCAACACCTATATCGCCCTGCTCGGCGGCTCCGTCACCAAGGACCTCTACGCCTCTGGTTCGGCTGGTAATGTCAACGACCTCTTCGGCGTGGGTGCCTACAATGCCAGCACGAACCCCACCGGCTTCACAGCCACCGCCACGGCCTACGTGAAGGGCGGCACGTGCCGCAACGTCTATGGCGGCGGATGGAAGGGCGATGTCGGAACCCACTCGGGCACCATCGCAGACGATCCCTCCGGTGACATCCCCGGCGAGACGCACGTCGTCATCGGCGACCTCGCAGGCACCAGCTTCACCAACGGTATCCCCGCCATCCAGCGCAACGCCTATGGCGGCGGCGAGGGTGAGGATGAAGACGGCGGCGCCGTCTATGGCACCACCCATCTGACCCTTAACAACGGCTACATAGGCTATGCCTACAATGCTGAGGGCAGCGATAACCCCAAGACCACAGACTTCGACGAGCGCTACGAGGAGAAGATCGAGGACGAGACCCGCACCATGCCCAACACGTGGCTCACGGAGGCTGGCTGTCTGTTCGGCGGCGGCTATACCGACAACAGCTTCGTCGATAAGACGCAGGTGAACATTTATGGCGGTCACGTCCGCAACAGCGCCTTCGGCGGCGGCGAGGTGGCTCCCATCGGGCGCGGTGACATGAAGGAGAAGGCGGGCGGCAGCGACTATGAACTGAAGGGCATCTACCGTCCCGGCAAGACGCTGGTCAAGATGTTCGGCGGTCATGTTCATCAGAACGTCTTCGGCGGCGGCCGCGGCTTCGACAACCTGGCCCGCGTCGGCTCGCTCCACTGTCCCGGCTACATCTTCGGACAGACGGAGGTGCGCATCCACGGCGGCGAGATCGGCACGGCTGAGGGCGTGGAGGACGGCGACGGCAACGTCTTCGGCGGCGGCGACGTAGGCTTTGTGTATAGTGCCTACGAGAATCCCGACGGCAGTTTTGCTCAGGGTAAGAAAGACGGTGTCAGATACGACGGCATCTACCAGGGCTACTATTACAAACACAATGGAGAGGATTTCGTAACCCTCACTGTAGATAGGGATGAAGACGGTGTAGCAGATACAGACGGTGAAGGGAACCAGATCAAAGAGCGCCAGTTCACCGAGGACTGCAAGGTGCTCGTCGAGCCCAACATGAAGGTCATCACTCCCGTCACCATCAACGGGCACAGCTATGAGCCGGGCGCCTTCGTACCCATTGCCGACCTGAATACGCTGAAGAACAAGACACTGGATGCTTCCACCTGGGAGTGCCTGGATCCCACCGGCATCATCATCCATAACGCCGTCTTCGCGGGCGGTAATATGCCTTCGGGCTCAAAGGCCACCAGCGCCAACACCGCCTCAGTCTATGGCAACGCCACCGCTTCGGTAGAAGACATCTTCCACCGCGACATGATCACGCTCGGTACCCGCCACACCGGCGGTCTCTACGGCGATGGCAACCTGACCCTCGTGGATGGTTACCGCGAACTGAACATCACCAACTACGGCACCGACTACTACAGTATCGCTCAGGAAATCAGCATCGGCGACTATCATAACCTGCCCGACCGCGAGGCCGACTACTACGAACTGCGCTACACCTGTCTGCGACCCTGTCAGGACAAGGATGGCACGCGCTACCGTCCAGAAAGCGTGGAGGACGGTGTCACCATCAAGGCCTCGACGATCACGGCCGACGAGATGCAGAACCTCTTCCTCGAGCAAGTGAATGGCAAATGGGAATCGGTCAAGGATAACGGAATAGCCATCCTCAAGTATGACGAGGATGAGCACGAGTGGGTGCCAAACCCCAACGATGACAATCCCTACTGGAAGGAGAGCGGTGTGCTGCCCATCTATGCGGGCCGCCTGATGAACAGCATCCAGCGTGCCGACTTCTGCGGTGTCTTCGGCAGTCGCATGGTGATGCAGGGTGCCAAGGACCGCGTGCCTGAGGAGGCCGACTTCACCAATTATACGATTAACCGCGTGCGTGAGGTGTCGCTGAACAAGAAGGAGTCGGTGATTACGAGCGATCAGACTATTCCCGCCACCAGTGGCGAATACTACAAGTTCCGCGTCCACGGCAACTACTTCGGCATCTATAACATCGTGAACTACTTAGGTGCCCTGACCAGCGACGTGGATTTCGGTGATGTGCGCAAGACCGACAACACCACGGATAATACCCGGTACAAGTCTGCAATCACCATTGACGCGAACACCTACGACTACGAAAGCGCAAATGCCACCTACTACAACTGGAAGCGCGCTCACATCAAGGATAAGACACGCAACAACGGCAGCAGCTACAACAAGGTGGCCCTGGCCTCCGGCGTCTATCTGGAGCTGACCACCGAGGAGAGCACGGGCGACGGCCTCTACGAGAAGGTGTGGGGACCCATCACGGGTGTCGTAGAGCTCGACCTCATCAACGTCTCCACTGGTATCGGCGGCGGCTTCGTCTATGCCAAGAACCAGCACGGCACACGAGCTGCCACCAAGCAACCGCCGCTTCACCAGAACACCACGCTGACAGCCCTGAACAGGACGGCCGTCACCCAGTGGGACTACGAATATCCAACGGCCGACGGCAGCAAGGTGGAGTGGGAGACCTCCGGCAACTTCGTACACAGCACCCAGACCATCATCGACGACTGCTATAACATCAGCAACAAGTACCTGGGCTCCGTCAACCCCGACGGCTCGGGGGCTATGCCCGCCCACTTCTGGTACATCAAGGGCTCCACCTACGTCTATGACCAGTACATCTCGGCCTACACGGGTACCACCAATGCCTACAGCGAGACCGTCGATATCCCGCTGACCATCGCCGCTGCCTCCCACGGACGCATGAAGCTCCTGGATGTGCAGCCCAACCTCTACGCCTACTACGCCTCCGAGGGTGTGCCCTTGGAGAGCGGCAAGCGCATCATCATCAACGACAAGACTTACTACCTGAACGACCCCATCAGCTACTGGGATTGGTATCTGCTGAGCAAGTCGGAGCAGAAGCTGTTCGTGCCGCAGACCTATACCAACTGCGTGACCTACCAGCTGGGTGGTGAGCTCCATGAGGCCGGCACCGTCGTGATGACTCCCGGAGAGTTCGAAGACTTCATGGATGATGACCATGTATATCTGGATGCCGACGGCGATCCCATCAAGAAAGCCGACACGAGCGCTGCCGACGACGAATACATCTTCCGTTCGTCCAACAACGTCAGCCACGACACCGGCTATCTGCTGACCTACGAGCTGAACAACCCCAGCCAGTGGGATAACTGGTTTACCCTCAAGAGCGGCTCCTACAGGGATAAGAAGACACTCGCCGAGTACGGGGCAATGAGTGCCAGCGACAAGGAGAAATACTACGACGGTCCCACCTATCGCATCGACCCGACGAAGGTGACCGGCGACGGCATCCTGCTCGGACAGCGCTCCTACAAGGAGGGTCAGCTCATCACGGAGAGTGTGGAGACGACCTATCAGGCCGCAAAGACGGCACATTCCACAGCCATCCCCGGCGATCAGGCCACCTTCGTCCCGGCATTCATCGTCACCGAGAAGATCACCGTCACCGATCCGGAGACAGGCAGAGAGACCCATTACAACGAGGGCGTGGCCGTCTCCTCGACCTTTGCTGCAGCCCATTCCACCAGCACCGAAGCTGCCTACCTCTGCACCAGCTCCATCCAGCTCACGAAGGAGAACGTCATCTACAAGGACTCCAAGGTGACAGCCTCCGAGCGTACTGCCTATATCAATGATGTGAAGAGTAAGATGGGTGCCACCTATCAGGATATGACGCTCGACGCCATCAAGGACTTACCCACTACAGGAGCAGGCGCTATCACTGCCGAGAAGAAGAACCAGCTGATCCAGCAGGCCACCCTGCGCGATGAACTGACAAACAACATCGTTCCTGCCTACTACTGTACTGCCGAGGGCTACTACGGCGGTAACTACTACGAGAAAGACCACAACTACCGTGGCCTCGAGGCCTGGAGCTCGCTCTCGGAGGATGATCACAAGAAGTTCGTCTTCAACTACGACGCCCTTGACCTGCTCATCGACTCGGACTATGATAACCCGGAAGGCGAGAAGTACCAGTACGACGGCAACTATCTGACCGAAGAGGCCGTCCGCAACGCCGATACGGGCAACAAGGCCGGTTACTCCGTCACAACGAGTGTGGATTACACCGCATCGTACAACGACAGTGAACACCCATTGCCCGTCACCAGTATGACTGTCAACCGCGATGGCACACCGACGACCACCACCTCACTGGAGGAAGGCGATGAGCTCACCCGCGAACAGTACGAGAGTCTGCCCAACGAGCAACGCCACTTCTCGCCCATCGCCGTGAAGAGCGGAACTGACACCTACTACATCGTCCACACCGCCTTCCAGGTGGGCAGCACGCCTTACGCTGTCGGTGAGACGATCAGCTCCGAAACGTACAGCAGCCTGCCAACGACGGAACAGGGCTATGTCACGCAGCTTAAGTTCACCAGCGCCCCTGAGGACCAGACCATCTACTATTGCCGCGAGAGTTATGAAGGCAAGACAGAGGTAACAGCCATCCCCGGCACTACGGTGACAGGTGGAACGGCCCACACCGATGGCGGCAAGAGCGTGGCTCAGGGAACCATCATCACCAGCGGACAGTACGAAGTTCTTCCCAACGACCAGAAGAACTTCACCATCCACGGCGTCTCGCCCACCGAGACATCGACGCTTTATGTCAGCCGCGAGAGCGACATCTACGACCTCTCCAAGGACAAAATCATCACCGTCATCTACCAGTATGACTACGACGAGACCGACGGCTCAGGCAACGTCACGCCCATCAGCGAGCGCCACGTGGTGAACATCCACCTGACGTTCAAGAGCGGCGTGCCCACCGTGGAGGACATCACCGCGCCCGAGATCATCCTGCCCGGTAACTTCATCACCCTGCGCGAACCCGCCGTGACACCCGGTGCCTATGAGATCACGGGCGGCGGATGGGAGCTCTTCGAGTCGCAGCGCGATGCTGAGAGCCACACCAACGGCATCGATTACGACCCGAACTTCGATGCGCTCTACTGGTACCAAGACGGCCACTATGTCGCCTACTACGCCAAGAGCTATCTCGGCCGCACCTACTCCAACGCCGTGCCCGTATCCGTGGCCAACTACCACGACCTGAAGCGCGTGATGGACGACACGGATCACCACTACTACATCGACAACGCCAACGTCAAGCGCGATCCGAAAATCTACATCAACGACTACAGTGGCAGCACACCCGAGCAGAACGGCCTTGACCTCTTCAAGAAGCTCTACGACTTGAGTGTGCTCGACGGTTCCGTCGTCGAGGGCGATCCCCTCTATGGTCACGCCCTCCTCAACTCCCGCGTCCGTGCAGGTGATAACCTCGAGTTCTTCCTGCGCACCGATATCGACCACAGCACCAAGCCGAATCCTGCCTATGATGCCGAAGACCCGGAGAGCCCCGCACGCATCGCGGCACCCTGGACATCCATCGCCCCCGCCGACGGCGCCACCTGCTTCGAGGGTGTCCTCCACGGCGACGGCCACACCCTCAGCGGCCTCGACCACTCGCTCTTCGGCAAGCTCTGCGGCTCGGTCTATAACCTCGGCATCACCGGCTCCTTCAACACGGCCGGCGTGGCCGACACGGGCGATGGCTACGTGGAGAGCTGCTGGGTGAAGACGACTGCCACCACGCCGCTTGAGACCAAGCCCTACGCCGTCTTCGGCAATCCCACCGCCGAGAGCGGCTATCAGGTGGTCAATAGCTACTTCTGCGACAGCAATAATAATCTCTATAACACCACGACTGCTGACGGTATCACGACCTCCGGCGGCGCCCGCGGCACCGCCACGGCCATGTCCGCCCGCGCATTCTACAACGGCACCGTGGCCTACGACCTGAACAACTTCTACCTCTACAAGCGCTACAGCGACCACACTACGCCCGCCGGTTCCACCGTCGAGTACCAGTACCTCCTGCCCGACAATCCCGACGTGCAGACCGGCCGCTACGGCAGCAACCCGTCGCTCTGCTCCTCGGGCTATGAGCGCAAGCTGAAGTACGTCGAAGACCGCTATGCCGACGGTGACTTCCGCTATGCCGGCGGCACCATCCCCTCCACCGACGACGAGCGCTACTGGATAGCCGTCAGCGAAGATCCCGAGACGCACAAGGACATCGAGACCGTGCGCTTCTCACCCCTCTGGCCCGACGACTACATCTTCTTCGGACAGAAGCTGACCTACGGTTACTCGGCCACCTATGCTCATCAGGATGTGCCTACGGCTGTCGTGCGCGACGGCGGACGCCTCTCCCTGAACCCCGACGCCAATCGCGTCTATCGCGCTCCCGCCTACTATCGCAACAGCACGATGGGTGTCGCCCACTTCAACCCCGCCGTCTTCCTGGCGCAGAAGGAGAAGCTGACTCCCGAGCAGATCGCAGCCAGCGCTGTTGCCCGCACGGCATACCCCGGCATGACCGCCATCGACTTCGCCGGCCACAATGACATCGTCGATGCCGGCGGCACCCGCAAGGCTTATCAATTGGGCAGTGTGTCCGTCGGCTTCCCCGCCGGAAGCCCGGCCTTCTACCCGCCGCTCCTCGACGACGGCGGCCTCACCGCCATCAGCAACTGCGACGAGACACAGAACCTCCTCGCCTATGTACCCGCCGCTGCCCCGGCCGCCGAGGGCGCCTATGCCAACGCCGCCACCCACGGCGTGCTGACCTCCTACTTCGGCGATGCCGCCTTCGACAGCTCCTATGACAACAGCGATGGCTACCGCCTCGTAGCGGAGAACGACGTCATCATCAATGGCCATCTCGTGCAGAGCGACCTGACCGCCACCAACGACCATCTCCTCGTGGATATGCAGGACTTCAACGCACCGCTCGCCTACACCTTCGACGGCGACCACCGCATGTGGTACCAGCGCAAGCCCCTTGACTCGGAATATGTCGATACGGGCAGCGGCTGGCAGGGCATCAGCATCCCGTTCACCGCAGAGCTCGTGACCACCGACGTGAAGGGTGAGATCACCCACTTCTACGGCGGCAGCGAGACCAGCAAGAACGGCACCAGCACCAAGATCGGCCACGAGTACTGGCTGCGTCAGTTCGATGCCATCGCCAAAGAGGACGGCGAGGGCAAGAAGGCGATGGCCACCTTCAACTATCCCGCCGCAGGCGACGGCACTTCGGTCATCGCTGACAAGAACGTCACCAACACCTTCCTCTGGGATTACTACTACCAGAACGAGGACATCCACGACCAGAAGGACCTCAACAAGGACATCTACCTCCAGTACAGGCAATATTATAAGAACGCGCGCACGTACGCGAACTACGCCTTCCTGACGGCTGCCACGCCGTATCTCCTCGGACTCCCGGGCAAGACCTACTACGAGTTCGACCTCAGCGGTAAGTTCACGGCTGCGAACACCGCCGCCGCCATCCCGTCGCTCGCCAAGCAGACCGTCACCTTCGCCTCCGCCACGGGTGCCACCATCGGCGTGAGCGACAGCGAGATGGCGGGCGTCACGAGGAACCTGAGCAAGGGCAAGGACTACGTCTTCACCTTCAAGCCCAACTACCTCACCGAGGACCTGACGACGGAGCACTACACCCTGGCGGCCGACGGTAGCCAGTACGACCACGTCACCGCCGCAGGCGGCTCTGCGGTCAGCGGCGGCGCCACCGTCCTGCCCTTCCGTCCTTACTTCGAGGCCAGCGCCAGCGCCGGCGTCAAGGAGATGATGCCCGGCACCATCCTCTTCACCCGTGCAGGCAGCGAGCTCGAGGAAGGACCCGAAAGCGCCCTTGACGGTACCATCGAGATCTACGCACGCGGACGCACCATCATCACCCGCTCCCACATGAAGGAGCCCACCACCGTCCGCATCGTCAACATCGGCGGCATCACCGTCACCAACTACGTCCTGCAGCCTGGACAGACCATCGAGACCCCCGTCCAGGCCCACGGCGCCTACATCGTCAACAAGAAAAAGATCTTTATCCACTAAAGAACGTAACATGATACAAGATATGTATTGCAAGATAAGAGAACACATTGCGAAGCGTAATTTTTTCTCATGCATGATAAAAGCGTTTCTCACGCGTGAGAAAACGTTTTCTCATACATGGGAAACGGCGGAAGAACGGCAGGCGTTGCGTCGCACGTCGCGTCGCATGTCATGGGCTGTGGTATCGCTTCACACGTTATGTGCGGTGATGATGATGTTGTGCTTTGGCACCACGAGGGCGTGGGGGCAGGTGGCAGACGGTGTGTATTACATCCAATATTCAGGTAATAGTTACTATCTGTGGCCTACTGCTCCGACGAGCAGCGGCTGGCCATGCCTGACCTCATTCTCGGGAACAGATGTCCCTGAGACAGGGTTGGACTATAACTTCGGTGCTTTCGACTCATCGTATTGTACATGGATTGTCGTCACTGACGGGGATTATCAGAACATCATCAATGCCCGCTACGGGAAGTATGTCATTTGGTTGAGTAATGGAAATGCAGGCCGTAATGTCGTGCTGGAGGATAATGGGCAAGACCCTTCTACCGGGCAGACCAGGGCTGATGCGACCCGTGCCCAGTTCAATATCACAGGAACAGGCAACAAGGTATTGGTTAAGCCCTATACAGGTTCTAATTCATTCAATATTAAAGGGAGCCATTATGATTATATCACGGCATTCCAGAATGTCGTAGGATCAAATCAGTCCCTCCTTCAGTTCTCTACTTCAAACAATGAATGGACATTTACAGAGCATAAGTTAGCCGCCCCCACCATCAGCTGCCCCGAGGGTACTGCCACGGTGACAGACAATGTGGGGCTGCCAGCGGGCTACAATGTGCGCTATACGGTTGACGGTACGACCCCGACGGCATCCAGTCCGATCCTTCCCGTTGGTGGGTATGAGGTCAGTGATGTATGTACGATGAAGGCTGTGATTGAGCGCTATGGTGTGGTGCTGACAGCTGTCGCTTCACAAGAGGTGGAGCCCAGTGTGCGGAAACCGGGATTCACGCTAAGCGCCGACGGCTCCGTCACCATCACGGCTGAAACGGGCCAGACCATCTATTATACGTTAGACGGTACTGATCCAACGACCTCGACCCCGACTTCTGCTACAATGTCAAAGACCATTCCAGAGGCAGACGTGCAGTCGGCAACAGCCATCAAGGCCATTGCCTACGACTCAGGTGAAGACCTCTCTTCCGGTGTCGCCACTCAATCCTTGGCCAGCTACAACTATCAGATTGTCAACCGCTCGAGCGCAGTGGGCGTGAGCCTCTCGGTGAAGCGGGCCGTGGGCGCTCCGCTGAGCAGCTATACCAGCATCCCTGCTGCCATCCGCAGCGAGTATATCAGCGACGAGACGGTGCGCTTCTACACGTTCGGCGGCGACTTCGCTGCTGCGAACCTCATCGAGGAGAACAGGATTACGCAGACGCCGGAGAGCGCCGCGAACATCTATGTCACCTACACGACCGAACACCTCAGCGAGAAGTTCCTGCCGCTGACCATTGCCAACTCGTACAACATCAAGGCAGGCGGTGAATACCTGTATTACACGGGCAGCGCCCTGGGAACCATCTCTGATGCCGCCACATCGAAGACCGACAATGAATACATCTGGAATATTACAGGCGAGGATCCCTACAATATGGTGCTCCGCAATATCGGTGCAAGCCAGTACTTCCGCTATGACGGGTCAACCCGCTCACTCAATGCCTCCTCGCAGCCATTTATCCTGAAGGGCACTGCCAACCACGCGACGATTACCACAGGCGTCGTTGCCGAGGATGTCACGCTGAGAACCATCGATGGTGCGGAGCTCACGTTGAAGGTGAACACTGTGGTGCTCCCGTTATCCTTCACGCTGATTGACAAGGCAGGAAAGGTCATCAAAGCTGGAATCACATATGAGGGAAGCTTTGCGCTGCCGACAGCCTGGCGCAGCCCTCTTGTCTCGCAATACAAGTATTATAAGAAGTATAGCACACTGACAGCGGGTGTCTATGCCTTTGACGAGGAAGACCGGATTACAGAAGTAGGGCAGAGAGAATCTAACGTCATCTATGTCACCTACGACGTCAACGACCTGCTGGACCTCGACGGTCGCAACCTGCTTGGTGCCGTGGGCAAGGAGGGCGGCAAGACGTATATGCTGAAGTTCGCCAGTGGCACCGCTTTTAACCAAGAGAACGGCAGCGACGGCGTGATGGACGCCGCACGCACGCCCGTCTATCCCTACAGCAACGGCGATGCCCACCTCTATGTCTATGGCGAGGAGCGGTGGCAGGAGCAGCTGGCCAGCGGCGCCAGCACCCGCGCGCGCTGGCTCTGGTATCTGGAGCCGGCCGGCGGACAGCTCGACCCGTACCACGTGAGGATCTCGTCGTACTCGACACAGACGAGCTATAAGGATACCGAAGCGGGAACCACCACCAACTTCCACTCCTATCTGCGCACCTACAAGCCCGAGGGCTACGCTTCCGTAGTGACGGGCGTCACCAACGACAACCCGTTGGCACATGGCGGGGTGGAAGGCGGTCCGGCCGACAAGAGCGATGCCACCGAGTATATGCTCATCGGCACATCGCTCGGCAGCCTGAAGCTGATCACCACCAGCGAGATCGACGGCGCGCCCGCGAACAGCGTGGCGGCGTATGGCATGCGACAGACCGTGAACAGCTTCGAGCAGTACTGGAAGAACAACCCCACGGCCTACAATATCATCAAGGACGCCACCGGCGCTGGCGTGCTGGAAGGCACCAGCGTCAATGCCGATCTTCCCTCAGATCAGCAAGCGGCGCTGACAGCCAAGGGCTGGCACGTCTATAGCGCATGGGCCAATGCAGCCGACTGGTCTTCCAACTCCAAGCTGAGCAAGCACGTCGGCGATGGCAAGCACTGGTTCCAGACAGTGGCGATGGGCGACGGCTCGATGACCTTCGTGGATACCGAACTGGCCACGATGCTCATTCTGCTCGACCAGCACGGCTGGGAGATTGCCCGTGTTCACCTGCCCAGCGGCCCCACCGACCCGAACCGTGCCGCCCGCTATCGCGAGATCCACAAGTACAGCAGCCCGATGGTGGCGCGCTACCACTTCTGGAAGACCGGCTCCAAGGTGCCCGGCTATCATAAATACAAGGTGTCGGACTATGCCACCGTGAGCGACGTTGATCTGACGGAATACACAGCCGATGAGCTGGGTCGTGAGGACATTACGGTGAAGGCGCCGAACCTCCCGAACTACGAGACGCAGGCCAAGGTGGGCAACGCGGAGCGCGACTGGTATGTCACCTACGACGTGAAGCCCGAGTACGCCAACGCCTACGGCGCCTTGCCTACCTCGGCGGGCTCCGCTTCGCCCTTCCTGCTGAAGCAGGGCGGCAAGTATGCCAAGATCAACGGCACATCGATTGACAAAGAATCATCGGCCGACCTGGAGAACACCGCCTACCACTGGTTCCTGAAGCCCAACTTCGAGATCGACGAGGAGATGGGCTACCTCTACGATGTCGAAGACGAGGGAGGTACCCCCATCAGCAAGGACGACACGAACCAGGGCTATTACGACGACGGCAAGGCCGGCTTCGACCCCTACAACCTCCAGATCCAGAGCGTAGCGAACACTGCCCGCTACTTCACGGCCAACACCAGCGGCTCGACACCATCGAGCGGCGTATGGGCCGGCACCTCGTCGGCCATCACCCTTGAGAACCTGGGCACCCAGCAGGCTCACGTCATGGGTCATGACCAGGCTGACATGAACATCACCAACGCCACGTTCATGGTTGTCGATGACGGCAATGGCAATATGCGCTTGATGCCGCGCTTCGACCACGGCGTGGTCATGGACTTGTTCACTGGCCTCGCCGGTCAGGATGCCAAGGCTCCGGAGGGCGATGATGGCGCTGCCGACCAGTCGCTGGCGATCGAGTTGGTGCCCAAGGTCGTCCACAACTCCTCGGAGATGGGCGCGATGGGCGGCACCTACGTGCTGGCCTCCGACTTCACCTCCACGGCTCCCATCGGCACTGCTACGAATCCCTTCGTGGGAAGCATCGACGGCCAGTTGAACCCCATCGCCCTGTCCAATCCTCTGGTGGCCTACGCTGACGGCGCCGTTATCAAGAACGTCATCGTGGAGAGCGCCACCATCAGCGGCGGCAACGACGAGGACGACGTCGGTGCTATCTGCTGTGCCGCCACGGGCGACACCCGCATCTACAATTGCGGCATCCTGAGCGGCAGCGTCAGCGGAACGCGCTATACCGGCGGCATCGTGGGTCGGCTCGCCGACTATTCGCGTGTCATCAACTGCTACAGCTACGCCAACATCACGGGCGGCTCGGAAGTAGGTGGAATAGTGGGCTATAATGTATTTGCAAGCACGGCTGCTAACCTTCACACAATGGTGATGAACTGTATGTTCTATGGCAACATCTCCGGCGCTACCACCGTAGCTCCGGTCTATGGCGGACAGAACATCAACAACCTGAAAAGCGGTGGTTTGAACACCTTCAACTACTATGCTTACGATATCCTGAAGGGCTCTACAATCAACAAATACAACTGCGCCCTGGGCGTGGAGGAGAAGTTCCTGACGCGCTTCGAGTTCTATCGTCAGCTGCTGAACAGCAACCACCCCTTGGCCGCCTATTATGCCACCGGCAGCAAGGACAACGCCGATGAGATGGCCAAATGGGTATTGGAGACGGCAGACAGAAGCATCAGCAATCCCAAACCTTATCCCGTGCTCCGCGCCAAGGAGACGGGTCGGAAGGATCCCTCCATCATCAACTATGACATCACGAATGCCCCAGACAGCGTGACCGTGGGACGCAACCACGGCGGCAAACTGGGCAAGACACTCTCTGTCACCATCAGCGGCGTGGGCACCGGTGCCCCGGACGGAGCCAGCATCACGGCAGTAAGCCCTCTCTCCCTGCAGCGCACCGACAAGGACTTCGACCGCTTCAACTTCAACTACGACAAGGTGCAGTTGCCCTACTACAACGACGTGGGTACAGGCAACTATACAAAGAACAAGGTGGTGACCGGCTGGAAGATTACCGGCTTCACGGGCGGCACGGCAGGCACTTACACAGTTGGCGATGTCTGGGGCGGCTACAACTTTGCCGACCGCAAGAGCACCAACAAGGATCTCTATGGCACGGGCGGCAGCAACCGTGTGTTCTCGCAGGGAGCCTACTTCGATGTGCCCTACGGCGTGACCGGCATCACGATTGAACCCTACTGGGGTACGGCTGCCTATGTGAGCGATGAGTATATGGACGTCGTGCACGACACGGGTTATGGCGTAGAGAATGTCACTCAGTTGGGTCACCATTACGGTGTCAATAAGACGAAGGTCTCCATCAACGGCGATCTTCAGGAGGTACATACCTCCATCAGTAGTGCCGTGGGAACCTTGAGCGGCGCCACCGTCTATGACAATGCTGTTGTGCTGGTTGGCAATGTGCATCAGGGTGCTTCGCCGTCCACCGGTGCTACGCCCTTTACCCTGATGTCAGCCGACCTGGACTTCGATAACGAGCCTGACAATAGTCTCATACTGAGCCATAATGGCCGTGACAACGGTACCGTGTCGCCCATCCGCTTCGACTTCCTGAATGTACCCGGTATCGCGATGGCTCAGAAACCCAATGGTGCCACGTCGTTCCGAAACGTAAGTATCTACAAGCCGAAGGGATGGTTCGAGGTTACGAACACCTGCAACATCTACTTCGTGCAGTTTGAGTGTGACAACGGCGGCAAGTCTGCCGCGCCCGTCATTCTCCTGGGCGGACTGTATGACCAGTTCGTGTCCACGCAGAAGAGCAACCCTGGTACCAACACATCCTACATCCACATCGGCGGTAATGCCTGGTTCAAGGACTTCGGAAACGGCACCCACAGTGATGGTGCCAACTTCACTCCTCACATTCCTGTTTCCGTGACGGGCGGCGACTTCGAGGGCTTCTATCTATCAGGTACATACAAACCCGACGCTGCCGTCAAGGCCGACAATGCGGAGTGCTACATCAGCGGCGGCCGCTTCATCGAGGTGGCCGGTGCAGCTCAGCAGCAGGTCAACGGCAATGTGCAGTGGCAGATCTATAATGCCGACATCACCGACTTCTACGGTGGTGGTGTCAACGCCGACAAGCCCGTGACAGGCAATATCACCATCGACATCACGGGCAGCCACGTGGGCACCTTCTGCGGTGGCCCGAAGTTCGGCAACATGGCCACGGGCAAGGAAGTCACCACCCGCGCCGTGGGATGCACCTTCGACTACTTCTTTGGTGCTGGCTACGGCGGTATCTCCTACAACCGTGTGAGAACGCAGGATGCTACCAGTCCTAATTTCAGCTCATGGCAAGGTAACTACACGGGCAATCGGGGTAAATACCTGTCGGGGAACAAGGGTGTGGCCACTGATTTCGACTATGAGTTCTTCGTGTGGTCAACGGGTGCTACGGGCGGCCGCTTCTACGTGAAGTACTCTTCGCTCTCTACAGCCCAGACCAAGAATGTCTCTTCCACGCTCACCGGTTGCCTGATCAATCGTCATTTCTATGGCGGCGGTAAGCTGGGTAATGTGGATGGTACAGCCACCTCAGTGCTCAACGGCTGCACCGTAGAGGGCAATGTCTTCGGCGGCGGCTATTCTGCCGAGCATCCTACGGTTCCCATCCGCTCGGGCGGCTTTGCGACGGTTCCTAAGATTGATACGAATGCCGGTGTGTTTGATATGGGTGAGATGACAGCCACGGAAGACTACACCCTCGTTGCGGGCACCCTGGTCAATAACCAGTCTGCCATCAACGCCACCGCCAAGACCATCATCACGGATGTCGATCTGAACTCGCTGGGCCAGGTGACCCATGCCGACCTCACCATCAGCGGCAATACCATTGTCCGCGGTAAGATCTTCGACGAGAATGGTGATATCATCGAAACGACTGGCGGAGTCTTCGGCGGAGGTGATATGTCGGCCGTCAATGGAAATACGAGGGTCGATGTCCAGAACACTGAAGACACGGAGGGCATTCTGAATGTCTTCGGCGGCGGTAATACGGCCGATGTTGTGGGTAACACCGAAGTGTTCCTGACGGCTGGTACTGTCCTTCAGGATGTCTATGGCGGCGGTAAGGGTCAGACGACCATCGTCGGCGGTGACGTCGTGGTGAACATCGGCACGAAGACTGGCGAATCAGCACCTTATACCTATACTGGCACGGCTACCGTAAACGGCAGCGTCTATGGTGGTAGTGCCTTTGGCGCGGTCAACACCACCGGCGGACAGACCGTAGTCAATCTCTATGGCTGCACGAGTGTCAGCAACGTCTATGGCGGCGGCTTGGGCCAGCTCGCAACGGGCACCCCAGGTGATCCCGGCTATGTAGCAGCCATCGCGGCGCAGAACTTCGGTAACACGTCGGTCAACATGGAGAGTGCTGCTGCGGAAAGTGCCACCGTGAAGTTCAGCAACGTGACAGGAGCCATCTATGGCGGCGCGAACGTCAACGGCGTACTGAAGCAGGATGCCACGGTGACGCTCCTCGGCGGCACCGTGGGCACGGTGCCGGGCGAGGGCGAACGTACGAAGGATGTCGTCTTCGGCGGCGGTAAGGGTGAACCTACGCTCGTCGAGGGCAACGTGACGGTGAATATCGGCACGAAGACAGGCGAAGTGTACGCTGGCAATGCCACTATCAACGGTAGCGTTTATGGCGGCTCGGCGCTGGGCAACACCAATGCTGAGAGCTCGTCGAGCTACCATACCGACAAGACTACGACCGTCAACCTCTTCGGCGGCACCATCTACGGCGATGCCTACGGCGGCGGTCTCGGTCAGAAGAACAGCGTGAACGGCGCCATGAGCGACATCGTGTCCTACGTGGGCGGCGATGTCCTGGTGCTGCTCGACGGCGCCAAGATTACGGGCAACGTCTTCGGCTGCAACAACCTCAACGGTACGCCGAAGGGCCATGTGAAGGTCTGGGTGATGCGGACGAACAACATCACCAGCAACGAATACAAAGGCAACAGCGCGACAGCGCTGTCCGGCCGCACCACCTACGATGTCGCTGCCGTCTATGGCGGCGGCAACCAGGCGGACTATGACCCGACGGATGCTCACATTGTCTTAGACAAGGAAGATCCGAAATATGAGGAGAAGCTCGCCAATTTCAATGGAGCCTTCGCCGAGGTGCTCATCGAAGGCTGCGCCGAGACCAGCATTCAGTATGTTTATGGCGGCGGTAATGCCGCTGCCGTGCCGGCCACGGAGATTACTATCAACAGCTGCTATATCATTGACCAGGTGTTTGGTGGCGGTAACGGTGCGGGCACGGGTAACCCGGGTGCCAATGTGGGCATCTATGACAATAATGGTACGCCTACGGACTATGGCACAGGTATTGCTAAGACCAAACTCATTGGTGGCCAGATTCACTACGTCTATGGAGGTAGTAACACGCTGGGTAATGTGCGCGGCGGCACATCATTGGAGCGCAAGGAGTCCAACACGTGCGAACTGAAGATAGGAGAGATCTATGGTGCGGGACAGGTGGCGCCGATGGACGGCGATGTGAACATCGAGTTGGATTGTATGCCCGAGGAATTTGTCGAAGCTGTATATGGCGGTGCCAAGAACGCCACCATCAACGGCAACGTCAGTCTGACGGTGAGAAGCGGTAAGTTCGGCCGCGTGTTCGGCGGCAACAACCTGGGCGGCAGCATCAACGGTTCCATTACGGTGAACGCCTACGAAGGAGGCTGCGACCCCCTCATCATCGGTGAGCTCTATGGCGGCGGCTATAATGCTCCGTACTCTATTTATGGTTGTAATGACGATGACGAGGATGGCATCTGGACACCCAATGCCGAGGCCGGAGAGCCCCATGTCGTTCAGGATGCCGAGCATCCCGCAGTAGGAGTCTATGTATGGTCATGTACCTCTATCGGCAAGGTGTTCGGTGGCGGCTACGGTGCCACGGCTGATGTGGTCGGCAACACCCGTGTCTGGATTAACCTGCAGAAGGGTCGTGTGAACGAGGTTGAACAAGACCATATCGGCAAGATTGGACAGGTGTTCGGTGGCGGCAATATGGGTAAGGTGAAGGGCAATGTCTCCATCGAGATTGGCACGGAGACGTCATCAGAGGATATCGGTGTTAACATCATCGACGGGGATGACTACCTCAAGCCGGATGGCTCTTCCATCTCGATTGAAGCTGGCATCTATGGCGGCGGCAATGAAGCCGACGTGGATGGCGATGTGGCGCTCCATATCGGAACAGAGAACCAAAAGATTGATGGCGACCCCTCTGTCACCATCGAAGGCGACATCTTCGGCGGCGGCTATGGTGAGGCGACCACCGTCACGGGCAATGTCGAGGTGAATATCGGTAAGGACAATGCAGGAACGCCCGTGGGATACGCCAACATCACCGGCGATGTCTATGGTGGCAGCGCCAAGGGTAAGGTGAATGCCACGAAGGGCGTGAGCCCAGCCTTCTCCGCAACAGCAGGGAAGGAAACACATGTCAACTTCTATGGCGGCTCCATCACGGGTAACATCTATGGTGGCGGTCTGGGCGACAATGTTGGCTCTCATGCCGCCGATGTCTATGGCCCCGTCACGGTGACCGTCGAGGGCGGCAGCGTCACGAATGTCTTTGGCTGTAACAATGTGCTGGGCTCTCCGAAGAGCACGGCCGCGGTGACCTTCAACGGGGGAACCGTTGCAGAGAATATCTATGGCGGCGGCAAGGATGCTGCCTATGATACCGGCGACAGCAGCACCGGCAGCGTCAGCGTGACCCTCAACGGGGGAACCGTTGCGCACGCTGTGTTTGGCGGCGGCCTGGGTGAGACGGCTGTTGTGAATGGCGCTACGACGGTGACGCTCAACGGGGGCACCGTTGAGAACACTGTCTATGGCGGCGGCAGCCTGGGTGATGTGACCGGGGCTGTCACGGTGGCTCTCAACGGGGGCACCGTTTCGCACGATGTCTATGGCGGCGGTGCGCTGGCCAGTACCAATACAGAATATACAGCAGGCAGCGCGCCCGCAAATACCTATGTAACGAATGTGACGCTGGCAGGCGCCACCGTCACGGGTGACGTCTATGGTGGCGGCTTAGGGCAGTTAGCGGCAGCAGCCGTTCTTTATACCGCAGAAGACGCGGAAGTCATTGCAGGCACGAAGTCCGTCGGGGACGTGAAGACACCGGCCACGACAGCGGTAGCCGCCAACGTCGGCGGTCCCGTCACGGTGACCGTCACTAACGGTTCGGCCACGAATGTCTATGGCTGTAACAATGTCAACGGTGCGCCGCAGCAGACGGTGGCTGTCGTCATCGGTACGAAGACGGGCGCATCGGCTCCCTACACCTACGGCGGCACGGGCATCATCTCCGGCAGTGTCTATGGCGGCGGCAATGTGGCCGCCTACACGGGCAATCCTACGGTGACGCTCTACGGCGGCACCGTCAACACCAATGTCTTTGGTGGTGGTCTCGGTGCTACGGCCATCGTGACGGGCAACACCGCTGTCACCATGGAGGGCGGCACCGTCCGCAACGACGTCTATGGCGGCGGCAGTCAGGCCGATGTCACGGGCAGCGTGGCTGTCACCATTGCTGGCGGAACTGTCACCAATGATGTCTATGGCGGCGGTGCGCTGGCCAATACGAACACGGCGAACTGGGATGAGGCAAATCTTTCCACGACGTATGAAAAGATTACGGCCACGCTGACAACTGGTGTCAGTGATGTTGCTGGACTCTATAAAAAGGATGGCGTTAATTACATCATACAAGGAGCCAATGCAACAGCAGAAGGAGGTGCCGAGTATTACAGACGTTTCGATACGGCTTGGGCAGAAGGCAAGACTTCAGCCAGCAACACAACTACAGTTATACTCATCGGAGGAACCATCGGCAATGTCTTTGGTGGTGGTCTGGGTAACGATGAGACGCCTGTATATGTCTATGGCGATGTCACTGTCCATCTTAATAATGCTACCGAGAGAACCACTTATGGTGGCACAGGTGCATCTTTTACGCGAGAGATTGCACAGAATATTGTTGTTGCAGGTACGAATTACCCAACTATACCTACGACAGGCAAGATCTTTGGAGCTAATAACTTCAATGGTTCGCCTAAGGGCAATGTCACAGTAGAAATCTGGGCTACAAAACGAGTTGACGGAAAAGCTCATGTCCTCGGCGAATATGAAGTTCATGGCGTCTATGGTGGCGGTAATCTGGCAGACTATTTACCCGCTACAGCTAAAGAGACGAAGGTGATTATTCATGGTTGTGATGAGACTTCTATTGAGTACGTCTATGGCGGCGGTAATTCTGCTTCTGTACCCTCTACCGATGTTACAATCTATGGCTCCTTTGATATCGGTTATGCCTTTGGTGGTGGTAATGGTAGTAAGCCCGTTAAGAACAGCGCCGGCACTTGGGTTGCCAATGGCGGTGCTATGGTGACGGGTGACGCCAATATTTCTGCTCGTGGCGGCAGAATCGGTCAGGTCTTTGGTGGCAGTGATGCAAAGGGCGATATCCTTGGCAACTCGAATGCCGATATAACGACAACTACAGACCAGGAATGTTCATTGACGCTGACCCGATTCTTCGGAGCTGGTAATGAGGCAAACGTAGCAGGAGATGTGAATCTGATTCTCTCCGGATGTGCCTCAGATAATATCCAGTTCGTACACGGAGGCTCTTATAATGCTCATATTACAGGTAATGTGAATCTGACTATTACCAGCGGCTACTATACCAATGTCTTTGGTGGCAATGATGCGCGCGGCAGTATTGGCGGGAACATTACGGTCAATATAGAAGAGACGGATGCCTGTAAGCCTATTGTCATCCAGAATCTTATTGGTGGTGGTAATGAAGCCCCTTATCCTGGCAAGAAGAAAGACGGCACCGAATATTCCGAGCCTGGAAAAGTCACGGTAAACATCAAGTCGGCTACGCGTATAGACAAAGTCTATGGTGGTGGCTACAAAGCCGATGTTAAAGGTGATACCGAAGTCAATATCAATATGATGAAGGGTTCAATGGCAAATACCGAACTGACGCGTCCAGCCAGTTATACGGGAGAAACCATACCCAACGTACATATCACAGAAGGTAAAACATATATTAATGATGCCATTGGAACCATTGGCGATGTCTTTGGCGGTGGCAACGAAGGTAATGTCATCGGCAGTACTACCGTAAACATAGGAACAGCTTCTACAATAAAGATTCTGAAGCGAGTAGGCGGTAACGCTGGCGGAGCCCTTATAGATGCAAGCGACAGACCTGTCTATGATGGAGAAGGCAAGATTATCAAGGATGGTGACGTACCCCGTACTGTTGCAGAAGTCGATGCGGATGTTCTTGGCGCGCACATCACAGGCGATGTGTTTGGCGGTGGCAATCTGGCCTATGTTACGGGAAATACTACGGTGAATATCAGTACGGTGGATTTGTCCGACAAAGAAGATGTCAAGATAGACTCTGGCAGCGTCTATGGCGGTGGCAGCCAGGCCGACGTACATGGCAATACCACGGTGACAATGTCGGGCGGCTACGTCTTCAATGGTATCTTTGGCGGTGGTCTGGCTGGTTCGGTGGGAACGTTCACCAGAGATTATGGGCAAACGATCGATGGGTTTGACCACTCTACACATACGTGTATCGGTAAGCCCACCGATTGTGCTGATGGTACGGGTAAATGTACGGTGGTGGTTAACGGCGGCCAGATAGGTCCCGTGACGGTGGCAACACAGGGTATGACCCGGGCGGCAGCCAGCGGCGGCCCTGTAGCTGAAGGCTGGGTATGGGGCGGCGGCTGTGGTATGATGGAAGACCCGGCGGTTGATCCTGACACCCACTTCAAGACCTACGTCGGAAGTACCGATGTCACCATCGGTGGCTCGGCCTTCATCCTGGAGTCCATCATCGGCGGTGGCGAGTTCGGACGTGTGCTGGGCAATACCTTGGTGAAGATTGAAGGTGGTCAGATAGGCGTAGGAGAAAACTCTCTTGATGGAAGCGGTAATCCTAAGCCATATTCTGAAGATTTGTGGGAAGCGGCAGCTGCGGCTATCACATCGGGCAATGCTGATGACATTGCAACGGTGGCAGCACAGATGCCCGAATGTTCGCATTTCGATTACGGAAGGGACACTAATAGCGACGGCGTAAAAGACGAATTCGTGGTTTACGACCCATACTATGAAGATCCCCAATATGCATCGACACATATCGGTCCGGCCAGCACTTCCAATCCTTCCGACGGACACACGTGGATAGGCTGCGTGTTCGGCGGCGGCTCCGGCTATATGCCCTACAAGAAGGCAGACGGTACCGGCTATGACTGGCACCCCTCTGCAGGTCTGGTAGAAGGAAATACCGAGGTCCGCATCACCGGCGGCCATATCCTGACGAATGTGTATGGCGGCAACGAATATACTGACGTGGTGGGTTCCTGTACGGTCACGATGTCTGGTGGCACCATTGGCGTGCCGCGCACACTGCCCCAGATTGCTAACCACCCGGTCACGTGCTACCTCTTCGGTGGTGGCAAGGGCGACCAGCGTACACATTTCAATAAGATGACGAACGTCGGCAGCACGAATGTCACGGTCAGCGGCGGTATCATCTATGGCTCAGTCTTCGGCGGTGCCGAGGATGGTCACGTCCTGGGCAACGCTGCTGTCACCATCAGCGGCGGCACCATCGGCACCTGGGGTACCTCCTATGTCGATGGCAACGTCTTCGGCGGCGGCCGCGGCTTCTCAGGCGAATCCTTGACAGCCGGTAGCATCGGTGGCAACGTGGATGTCACGATCAGCGGTGGCACGATGCTCGGCAGCATCTATGGCGGCGGCCGTATGGCGGCCGTGGGCATTGACTTCACCCCAGTTTCTGATCCCTCCTACGGTCAGCTCGTAGATGAAGAAGATGGTGGCCCGACTCATGGCCATGTCACCGTCAACATCACGGGCGGCACCATCGGCCGGGACTTTGGCACGACTCCGCCAGAGGGTGCCGAACACAGCGGCAACGTCTTCGGCGGCAGCATGGGACGTAACACGCTCCTCAACGGTTCAATCAATGAGCTGTGGCCGAAGATTGGTGTGGTGAAGGTGACCGACGTCAGCATCAGTGGCACTGCCGACATCAAGCGGAGTGTCTATGGCGGCAGTGAGTTTTCCGTCGTGCGCAACCGGGCCACTGTGAATATCTTGGGTGGCACCGTAGGTGGCAGCGTCTATGGCGGTGGCTACGGCAGCGACGACCACGCAACGAGGACGGTCATCACGGCGGGCGGCTACGCCAGCATCCCCACGATCTATTACACCTTCACGCCGATGGTGTGGAATGGCTGCGTGTCTGGCAACACCCATGTCAATATCTCCGGCGGCACGGTGAAGAAGAACGTCTATGGCGGCGGCTATCTGGCCTCCGTGGGCCTCATTAACTTTAACAGCGATGCCGCAGGCAACTTCAACTATGTGAAGAAGCATGAGGACTTGTCGAACAGCTTTGCCCTGAGCTGGCCTTACGAACACCAGTACATCGCGGCAGCACCCAACGATGCTGCTTCGGTAGATGGCGGTGCCGGAGTAGAGGGCGCGGGAATCGGCGGCAAGGCCACCGTTACTATCACCGGCGGCCACATTGGCGACACGACTGATAACACAACCGGCTATGTCTTCGGCGGCAGCAAGGGTAAGACCATGGAGCGCTATGCCGAGGCTGCCTGCGCCAACGTGCGTGAGACGGAGGTCAATATCCGCTATTCTTCCACTGCCTCCGATTTGTCTTCTGCTGACTGCATCCAGGGTGCCGTCTATGGTGGTGGCGAGGACGGTCACGTCTATGAGAATGCCGTTGTCAACATCACTGGCGGTCTCATCGGCATGAGCGTCTATGGCGGCGGAAAGGGTATCACCCCCTATGCAGGCAAGAAACGGAACACCACCGCTCCCTATGCTGAAGTCGATGCCGAGATCAACAGTTGGACAGCCGGCAAGGTCTATGGCAACGCCACGGTGACGATGAGCGGTGGCCACGTCATGCGCAACATCTTCGGTGGCGGCTACTACGCCTCCGTGGGTAAGGGCAACTATGCCGGCGGTGCCGATGACTACTTCACAAGCGGCTTCGGCGAGACGCTCACCGGCAACCTGTGGACCAGTGAAACGGTGGCTGCCGGTTTGCCCGACAGCGAACGCGACAACGCCTGGCACTTCCTCAACAGCGGTCTGACCACCGTCACCGTGACGGACGGCACCGTGGGTACGCCCGACGGCACCTACGACGGCAACGCTACCGGGCAGATCTATGGCGGCAGCCGCGGTGCGGCAGCCATGGACTTAGGCACCACGGAGTTGGGTTCCCATCCCCGTTACGAATTTACCCCTGACTTCTATCTGGGCTATACTAATCAGACCAGTGTCACCATCGGTGATGCCGAACACGCTCCCACCATCTATGGCTCTGTCTATGGCGGTGGCCGTGACGGACTGGTGCGCCGCCACGCCCATGTCACCATCAACAACGGTACCATCGGACTGGCATACAGCAGTAGTGATGCTTACCGTCGTGACCGCGGCAACGTCTATGGCTCGGGCTCGGGCCTCAGCACATGGGACGGTACGCACCATGGCACGTCGTCCGGCACCATTGCCTACAACACGACCGTCACCATCAACGGCGGTACCATCCACCAGAATGTCTATGGTGGCGGTGCCATGGCCAGCGTCGGTCCCCCGCTGTTCGGCGACGACTATGCCAGCAAAGCGCAGTCGCTCTGCACAGTCAACATCAATGGTGGCACCATCGGTTCGACAACAGACCACGACACCAATAAATATGGCGGCAATGTCTTCGGCTCCAGCCGAGGTGGCGATTTCGCCGCAGGTGAGTCGCCCGAAGTGCTGGCCACCACGCTCTGGACACAGGTCAACGTCAATGGTGGCACCATCGCCGGCAATGTCTATGGCGGTGGTGAGGCTGGTATCGTGCGCAAGAGCGCTGAGGTCAACCTGAAGGGTGGCGAAATCAAGCACACTGCCTACGGCGGTGGCCAGGGTACGACGGCCATTGCAGCCAATGTGGGCGGCAACACTACCGTGCTGCTGAATCAAGGCGTAGCTGCCACTGCCAAGGGTTGTATCGTGGATAAAATCTTCGGTTGCAACGACCAGAACGGCACGCCGAAGGGTCATGCCCTCGTACATGTCTATGCCACGCAGAATAGTGCCACGGGTGATATTCAGACCAAGGTCGATGATCCTTCTGTTGACTATGACGTCACCGCCGTCTATGGCGGCGGTGACCTGGCGCAGTACGAGCCCGACGGTGCCGACGACTACACCGAGGTCCTCATCGAAGGCTGTGACTACACCAGCATTCAGCAAGTCTATGGTGGCGGCAATGCCGCCTGCGTGCCGGCTACGAATGTCCGCGTGTCGGAGTGCCATATCATCAACGAACTCTTCGGCGGCGGCAACGGCTTGGACAAATACGAGAAGGACGGCAAGTGGTATGAGAACCCGGGTGCCAACGTGGGCTATTATCCGCTGGAGCATCATGTGACCGACGGCACGCAGGGCACCGGCGCTGATGCAGCGAACGCTTATAAGACTTTCGTGAACACCTCTCCCGATGCCACGACGAAGGAGGCTCGCCAGACCCCTACCAACGGTTACATCTATGGTACCGGCTGGGCCACGACGACTGTCACCGGCGGACATATCAACTTTGTCTATGGGGGCAGTAACGAGAAGGGTAACATCCGTTCCGTGGCGCTCTCGCAGTACCAGAAGTCTGGCACGTGCCCCTTGGCAACAGGTACGACCTACGGTGGCAGTAAGAATGCCGAGATCGATGCCGAGATCCGCGTGGTGATGGACTGCGTGACTGATGGCGGCACCTACTACGGCGGTTCTGCGAACTCGGACATCAACAACAACGTGACCATCGATATCACCAACGGCACCTACGAGAAGGTGTTCGGCGGCAACGACCACTCCGGAACCATCAATGGTTCCATCACCATCAACATCGAGGAGCGCGGCTGCACACCTATCTTCATCGGTGAACTGTATGGCGGCGGCAACGAGGCCGACTACTCCATCTATGGCTATAACATCACAAAAGACGGCAGCGGAAACGTTACCGGGCGCACAGCACTCAAGAAAGGTGAAACAGGTGCACTGGAAACGCCCCACCGCGACCCGCAGATCAACATTATCTCTGCGACCCACATCGGCAACATCTACGGTGGCGGATACAAGGCCAGGATGATCGGCAGCCCGACTGTCAATGTGAACATGACCAACGGCATCATCACAGAAGACTATGCGGGAGATGCTAATTTCACGGTAGATACTCACACGGTCAATGGAAATACCTACAAGGTCATCAGCAACGACGGCATCGCCACCCTCGCCATCGGAACTATCGGCAACATCTTCGGCGGCGGCAACCTGGCCGATGTCATCGGCAACACCACCGTGGAAGTAGGCACCGGACAGTGGCGCAACGCGGACGGCGACCTCGAGACGATGGGCACCGACGGCACGACCTACCGCTATAATACGACCTCCGAGAAGTGGGAGTACCTGACAGCAGGACATTACGAGGCAGTCGAGGGCACGCCCGCTCCAGCCCGCAACGCAGCCTTCATCACCGGCTCTGTCTATGGCGGCGGCAAGATGGGGCACGTGGGCGACTTCACGCTCGACGCCAACGGCAAGCCCGTCAGCTGTGCCGACGGCACCGGCACCAGCACCGTGGTCATCAGCAACGGCAACATAGGTCCCGATGACATGACGATGTTCCACTTAGACGAGGATGATAAGATCAAGACAGGCGACTATCCCGATGACTATGGTCATGTGTTCGGCGGCGGACAGGGCACGCTGGACTATTACTATGACGACACCACTGGCATGACCGAAGACGAGAAGGTGACGGGAATGAGAAGCCTTACCACAGAGCAGATGAACGCCAAGGTGGGCACGCTGGCCTTCGTGGATAATGCCAACGTCACCATCAACGGCACGGCTTTCGTGAAAGGCAGTGTCTTCGGCGGTGCCGAGAACGGCCACGTGCTGCACGACACGCATGTCGTCATCGATGGTGACTGCCAAATAGGCAACGGCCACATCTTCCTGACGGACGGCAGCGGTAATATCACTCACAACTACGGCGTGAACCGCCCATATACTTCTGACGAATGGACGCAAGGCAAGCTGATAGGCGATGCCAACTGGACGGCCACGTCCCTGCCCGAATGTGCCAGCTGGCTGTACGCTAAAGAAATCGACGGGACAGGCACGAAGGGTAAGGTGAAGGCTATCAACTACCATTCGCCCTACGACAAGTTCGCCGACGCTGACGATTATGAAGAAGACGGCGGCGTCAAGATAGCCTCCAGCGGCCGCACATTCTACGGCAACGTCTTTGCCGGCGGCTCCGGCTTCTATCCCTACGCTCCGGGCAAATGGCTCGAGACAGCCGGTGAGGTGGAGGGCAACGCCTACGTGGATGTCACCGGCGGCCACATCCTCACCAGCCTCTACGGCGGCAACGAGATGTCCAGCGTGCTGGGCGACACCTATGTCACCATGTCCGGCGGCACCGTCGGCGTGCCGCGCACGGTGGCCGAGATCACGGCTCACCCCGTCACCTGCTATGTCTTCGGCGGCGGCAAGGGCGAGGCACGCCCGATGCTCAACAACGACACCAATGTGCGGAACGCCAGCGTCAACATCTCTGGCGGTTGGATCTATGGCTCCGTGTTCGGCGGTGCCGAGGACGGCCACGTGATCAAGGATGCCACGGTTGCAATCAGTGGCGGTAAGATCGGCACGTGGGGCACCTCCTACGTGGATGGCAACGTCTTCGGCGGCGGCCGTGGCTTCGACGGCCACAACCCCTTCGCCGGTTGTATCGAGGGCAATGTTAACATGACCGTCAGCGGCGGCGAGATGCTGGGCAGCATCTACGGCGGCGGACGTCTGGGCTCCGTAGGCATCAACAGCAGCGGCGAGGAAATGGTCGATGTGGAGGACGACGATGCGACCCCCGACGTGGATGAGACATCCACCCACGGCCACGTCACCATCGACATCAGCGGCGGCACTATCGGAAACGACCTCGAGTACAAGTACTACACCTTCAACATTGACACTGGTGGAGAGAAGTGGTCGTCGGCCATCGAGGCAGCGAAGGCCAGTGCTATAGCAGCTCTGGAGGATCAGAAGGTGGAGGATAACATCCCGCAGACCGAGTTCCAGCCCATCGACTCCATCCAGAGCGGCGACACGCGTACCTATATTTACCGCCTCACCCACACCCGCGGCGGCAACGTCTTCGCCGGCGGCATGGGACGCCTGAGAAACTTGGAGAACGAGCCCATCCCCTACTGGTTCAACCTGGGCGGCGTGAAGGACACGCGGCTCACCATCCGTGGCGAGGGCACGAGGATCAAGGGCAACGTCTATGGCGGCTGCGAGCTGGGGCAGGTGGCTGGCACGCATAAGGTGTATGATGCCTATCACAGAGAAGTGAACGTGGTGGATGGCAAAGATGTAGCCGTAGATGAGAAGGACGAGTACGCATGGCCCGAGACGCTCACGCAGGTTCTCATCCAGGGCGGCACCATCGGCTCAGAGATCAAGGACGGTTCCGAGGTGACACAATATACCTTTGGCAGCGTCTTCGGCAGCGGCTATGGCGACGCCACGGAGAAGGTGAATTACACCATCAGCGGGCAGAAGTACGAGTCGAATCCCAAGTTCTCCTCCGGCCTCGTCGAGGGCGGCACACAGGTAAGGATGGAAGGCGGCACTGTCCTTGGCAGCGTCTTTGGCGGCGGACAGGTGGCCAACACCCACGGCAATAGTGTCGTGACCGTCACGGGTGGCACCGTCGGTATGCCCAACATGGGCGACCTCCGCTCGGGCAATGTCTATGGCGGTGGCTTCGGTAACCGCACCATCGTGCGCTGCGGACAGATCTACGGCAACTCTACGGTCACCATCAGCGGCACGCCCCGCATCTACCACAACGTATATGGCGGCGGTGCTTACGGTTCGGTGGGGCAGTTCAAGTATGACACCCGTGTTGACCCTGTGCATCTCACGCCGAAGGTCTATGGCGTATTGGGTCTCAAGTCGCGCGCCGACCTTACGAATGAGCTCGCCCCGTCGGGCACGACGCCCGCGGAGGGAACCATCATAGAGCCCGATGCCACCGGCACTGCCACCGTGACCATCACGGGCGGCACCGTCGGCACCGATGGCCTGGCGGACGGCAGCGTCTTCGGCTCGTCGTACGGCGACGTGGCCAACCCGCTGCAGCGCGACGACTTCATCGGATGGGTCAATGACGCCAGCGTCACCATCGGCACCCTCGGCAATGGCTATGCGGCTCCCGAGCCTCAGATTGCCGGTAATGTCTATGGCAGCGGCGACAACGGACACACGTTCAACAACACCATCGTCAACATCCACAGCGGCACCATCGGCCTTGTCGATGAGCAGCCCAACGATGTCACGGGCGAAGAGGGCTACAAGAGCCCCCGCCGAGGCAACGTCTATGGCGCTGGCAACGGTATCGAGACCTATAACATCGGTGAAGACGAATTGTACAAGGGCCAGGCCGGTATTGTCTATGGCAATACCACGGTGAACATCGACGGCGGCCTGATCGTGCACAACGTCTATGGCGGCGGCGAGATGGCCTCTGTCGGTCATCTCTCCAACGACCCGCAGGCGAAGGACGCGTCCGGCGTCCTCATCGACCGCTCGGCCTACATGCACAATAACACGGCCAATGGCTTCGCCCTCAGCTGGCCCTATAAATATATGTATGGGTATGACAGCGCAGACCCCGCGACAAGGCAACCCGTTGAATTTGGCGGTGTGAACCCCATCGGCGGCAAGGCCACGGTCAACATCTCCGGCGGTCATATCGGCGTGGTGGGCAGTTATGGCGGCGACATCTTCGGCGGCTCACAGGGCTTGGCTGGCGACCGCTATGACTACGACGACATGTCCAATGTCCGCGAGACTGAGGTGAACATCGACTACGGCGAAACGGCCGACATCGCCGACATCGCGACGCTCAGCACACCGGCCATCGCAGGCTCGGTTCACGGCGGCGCCGAGAACGGCCACATCGTCGAGGACGCCCGCGTGACGCTCAGCGGTGGTCTTATCGCCCACTCGCTCTATGGCGCAGGAAAGGGTAAGGGAACCTATGCAGTACAGCTCAAGAAGATTGGTGCTCCATCATCTTCTACACCCGAACTAAACCCGGACGATTTCTACGATGCTGACATCTACAGCCTCACGGCCGGTAAGGTCTATGGCAACACCTACGTCACGATGACCGGTGGCCATGTGGGCCGCAATGTCTATGGCGGCGGCAACATGGGTTCCGTGGGCAAGGGCAACTACTCCGGCGGTGCCGATGACTACTCGGCCGCCGGCTACGGCGAGACGCTTACCGGCAACCTTTGGAGCACTACTCCCAGCTTCGACCCCAGCGCACCGCTCAACGCGGAAAATGCGCCCTCCTCGATGGCCGACTACTTCCTCAGCAGCGGCAAGACGCAGGTGAGCGTCACCGGCGGCACCGTGGGCTACATCAATGAGGACGACCCGGAAGAGACCTTCAAGGACGGCCTGCCCTACGGCAACGTCTTCGGCGGCTGTCGCGGAGAGTCGGCACCCAATGTGCCCGACGATGTTGACCCGCGCTACCAGTACGTCCCGTCGTTCTACTCCGGCTATGTCAACGAGACGGATGTCACCATCGGCACCCTCGGACAGGGCAGCGACCCTGAAACGGCAGGCACCGTCGGCAATGCGCCGCGCATCCTCGGCTCCGTCTATGGTGGCGGCCAGGACGGACACGTGCGCCGCTGGACCCATGTGAAGGTGAACAGCGGTGTCATCGGTCTGCCCTATACCACCGAGAACCGGACGCTGCTGAAGACCAACACGCGTTCTGCATCGCCAGAACAGGACAATCCCCAGTGGCTCTACCGCGGCAATGTCTATGGTGCCGGTTCGGGCATTAGTGAGTATGAGTACGACTTCAACTACAACGAGAAGTACAAGGACAACGAAGGCAATGTTGAAGTGACCACCCTCGGCGGTGTCGAATACCCCGAGGTGGGCCACAGCACCTCGTCAGGCTCCGTGACATGCTTCACGACGGTCGATGTCCTGGGCGGTCTCATCTATCGCGGTGTCGCTGGCGGCGGTTCGCTGGCCTCGGTAGGTCCTCCCATGATTCCGCCGTTGACGGAGTATGCTGCGCGCAAGACGTCAGATGCTTCTCAGTGGGGCCGGCAGAGCCTGAATCAGGTGAACATCGGCGGCGCCGTGGATGGCGAGGGCAACGTCATCCCCGTCACCATCGGCGAGGCCACGAGCGTGGCGGCCGGCTACGGCGGCAACGTCTATGGCGGCAGCCGCGGTGAGGCAGACCTCGGCAACGCCTTCGGTACCTCCATCTGGACGGAGGTGAACCTGAAGAAGGGCACCAACATCCTCGGCAACGTCTTCGGCGGCGGCAACGCCGGCGAGGTGATGAAGGACACGAAGGTGAACGTGGGCGCAGAGTGATGATAGCACAAGAAAGCGGCGGACATCCATGATGCCCGCCGCTTTCTTGTGCGTTGATCAATCAGAGGGGATGGTACTGCACGAAGGCTTCCATCGCCTCGTAGGATGCCAGTCCGAGGCTGCTGTAGAGCTCGGCGGTAGCGTGGTTGCGGTCCTCGGCGCGCTGCCAGAACAGACGCTCGTCGTTGCCCAGGAAGGGTGCCGACTCCATCTGGCTGGCGTGCTTGAGGATGGCGTTGCGCTTGGTGCGCAGCTCCTCGGGGCTGATGGGCACGGCCATCTCGATGTGCTCGATCTCCCATTCGGCCCAGGCACCGCGGTACATCCAGATGCGGCAGTTCTTGAGCCACTCGGCGCCGGCTTCCTTCTCGATGTCGATGGCAGCCAGCACGGCATCGGTGCAGACGCGGTGGGTGCCGTGGGGGTCGGCGAGGTCACCGGCCACGAAGATCTGGTGAGGCTTCACCTCGCGCAGCAGGTTGAGGACGATCTCCACGTCGGCCTCGGAGATGGGGTTCTTCTGGATCTTACCCGTCTCGTAGAACGGCAGGTTCAGGAAGTGGACACGCTCGAGGGGGATGCCGCTGTACATGGAGGCGATGCGCGCCTCGCCGCGGCGGATGAGGCCCTTCACCTCCAGGATGTCGCGCGTGTCGAAGTCCTCGGGCTTTTTCTTGTTGATGAAGTCGATGAACTCCTTGTAGCGGGCGGTGATGGTCTCGTTCTTGCCTTCCTCGAAGAGCTCGTTGAAGCCCTTTGTGAAGTGCATGAAGCGGAACACCTCTTCGTCGCCGACGGCGATGTTACCGCTGGTCTCGTAGGCCACATGCACCTCGTGCTTCTGCTTCACTAGGCGCTGGAGCGTGCCGCCCATCGAGATGACGTCGTCGTCGGGGTGCGGCGAGAAGATGATGACGCGCTTCTGTGCGGGTTTCGCGCGCTCGGGACGGTTGCTGTCGTCGGCATTGGGCTTGCCGCCGGGCCATCCGGTGATGGTGTGCTGGAGGTCGTTGAAGATCTTGATGTTCACCTCGTAGGCGGAGCCGAAGAGGGCGAGGAGCTCGCCGAGGCCGTGCTCGTTGTAGTCCTTGTTGGTGAGTTTCAGGATGGGCTTGCCGGTCTTCTGGCAGAGCCATACGATGGCGGAGCGGATGAGCTTGTCGTCCCAGTCGCAGGAGGTGACGAGCCACGGACGGCGGATGCGCGTCAGGTTGGCGGCGCTGGAGAGGTCGAGGACCACCTGCACGTTGTTGTGCATCTGCAGGAAGGTGGCGCTCTGGGCGTCGGTCATCTCACCTTCGACGGCGCTCTTGATGACGTCGGCCTTCTCGTCGCCCCACGCCATGAGGAAGATCTTGCGGGCCTGGCGGATGGTGCTGACGCCCATCGTGATGGCGCAGACGGGCACGTTCTGCTCGGCGCCGAACACCTTCACACCTTCTGCACGGCTGGAGGGGTCGAGGAGCACGAGGCGTGTGTGGCTGTTGCGCTGCGAGCCCGTGACATTCAGGGCGATGTTACCCATGCGGCCGATGCCGAGCAAGGCAATGTCGATGCCGCCGAGCTGCTCGATCATCTTCTCGTAGGCCATGCAATGTTCCGTGACGCGCTCCTGCGGCGTGGTGCCGTCGAGGGGATAGATATTCTGCGAGGGGATATCCACACGGTCGAAGAACTGCTCCTTCAGGGCCTTCAGGTTGCTCTGCACGCTGTCGGCGGGCAGGGGGTAGTACTCGTGGGTGACGAAGGCGACGACGTTCTGGAAGCTCAGGCCCTCCTCCTCGTGCATCCGCACGAGTTGGTTGAAGACCTCGGTCATCGTGGCGCCGCCGGAGAAGGCGATGGTGCAGGCGCGGATCTCGCGCTGACGCTGGCGGATGGTGGCAGCCACCTTCAGGGCTACCTCCGTGGCGCCCTCCTCAATGGTGGCATAGATGTCGGTGGGCAGCTTCTCGAAGCGGGTGAGGACGCTGCGCTCGATGGTGCCGTCGGGGCGGTAGTAGCGCGGCGACACGCGGTCAAGGGTAATCTGTGAACTTAGGTTTGTCTTCATAGATGTAAGTTAGTTATGGTATGAGTGGATGAGTCTCAGAAGTAGTAGCCGAATCCGATCTTCAGACCTACGGTGGAGGCGTCGGCAAAGTCGTTGACGGACATACGGTAGTAGATGGCAGGCTCGATGGTGACATGCTGGTTCAGGAAGAAGGCATAGCCGATCTCCGGCGTGATGAAGCAGTTATCGGACTTCACGCTTTCGTACTTGCTGTGGGCATAGGCCACGCCCAGTCCCAGATAGAGTCCATTCTGCACGATGTAGTAGCGTCCGCCGACGCCCAGCTCAAAGATGTTCACACCGTCGAGATGCTGGTATTCCACGTTGGCGAGCAGCATCCAGTTCTCCGCCAGCAGCCGTCCGGCAGTGGCGCTGAGGTCGAAGTTCACCTTCGCCTGCTTGCTATAGCTCAGTCCCAGTCCCGAGACGGACGCACCGATGTAATTCTTGCCTACTTCAAACTGCGCGCTGGCAGTGAGGGTGGAGAGGGCCATCACGAGGCCCATGATGATTTTCTTCATGTTCTCTTTTCTTTTAGTGGTTAATACTCCTAATTTCCTCTGCAAAGCTAACCAGAATCCGCAAGCGCACCAAACGCGCACCTATATATTTAGCGTTATTTAACGCGCAGTGGGGTAGTGGAGGCCCTCCCGGATTCAATTTCGAGGCTCCTTCCCTCAAAAAGTTACGGAAAAGCATCGCTCTTCCGTAACTTTTTCATACCTTTGCGCCCGCAAACAGAAAGCACACGCTTCATCTTATCTTCAGTCTTATGTCCAATCACCAAACCATCGTAGGTTCCAAGATCAAGGGACTGCGTGAATCCAAGAATCTCTCCATTGAAGAGATAGCAGAACGTAGTGGACTCTCCACAGAACAGATTACCAGCATCGAGAACGATCAGTACCTGCCCTCGCTCGGGCCGCTGATCAAGGTGGCGCGCGCCCTCGGCGTGCGGCTGGGCACGTTCCTGGACGACAACGACGCACTCGGACCCGTGGTGTGCCGTGCCGGGGACCGCGGGGATGACAGCAGCATCAGCTTCTCCAACGACGCCGCCGAGGCGCGCCAGAACATGATCTACCACTCCCTCGCCAAGCAGAAGACGGGGCGCCACATGGAGCCCTTCGTGATCGACGTGCTGCCCAGCGAGGAGAAGTCCTTCCAGCTCTCGGCACACGAGGGCGAGGAGTTCATCTATGTCCTCAGCGGTGAGCTCGCCATCGACTACGGCAAGGAGACCTACACCCTCCGCGAGGGAGACAGCATCTTCTACGACTCCATCGTCAAGCACCACGTACACGGCGCACCCGGACAGGCCGCCAAGATCCTCGCTGTCGTTTATATTCCGTTTTAACGGAATGTCGGAATATCGAAAGAGCTAAAGATTGAATCAATGAGTAAATTAGATATGGCGGGCCGCCCGCTGCCTGACCGCACCTATCCCGCCGAGAACCACGGCGAAGGCTACACCCTCTCGGAGCGCACCCTCGGACAGTGGCTCGAACACTGGGCCACGACCACGCCCGACAAGGAGTACATCGTATATAGCGACCGCGACCTGCGCTTCACGTGGGCGCAGTTCAACCAGCGCGTCGATAACCTCGCCAAGGGACTCATCTCCATCGGTGTCAAGAAAGGCAGCAACGTGGGCATCTGGGCCACCAACGTGCCCGACTGGCTCACCTTCCTCTATGCCACCGCCAAGATCGGTGCCGTCCTCGTCACCGTCAACACCAACTACAAGCAGAGCGAGCTCGAGTACCTCTGCCAGGACTCCGACATGCACACGCTCTGCATCACCAACGGCACCTGGGAGTGTGACTACGTTGAGATGACCTACACGATGCTCCCCGAGCTGCGGCAGTGCGAGCGCGGACATCTCCGCAGCGAGCGCTTCCCCCACATGCGCAACGTAGTATATATAGGTATGGAGAAGTACCGCGGTATGTACAACACCGCCGAGCTCCTCCTCCTCGGACAGAACATCGAGGACGAGACCCTCGACGCCATGAAGCGCGAGGTCAGCTGCCACGACGTCTGCAACATGCAATACACCTCCGGCACCACCGGCTTCCCCAAGGGCGTCATGCTCACCCACTTCAACATCGCCAACGACGGCTACTTCACCGGCGAGAACATGGGCTTCACGCAGGACGACAAGCTCTGCGTCTGCGTGCCCCTCTTCCACTGCTTCGGCGTCGTCCTGGCCACCATGAACTGCCTCACCCACGGCTGCACCGAGGTTATGGTCGAGAAGTTCGACCCGCTCGTCGTCCTCGCCTCCATCCATAAGGAGCGCTGCACCGCCGTCTATGGCGTTCCCACGATGTTCATCGCCGAACTCGACCACCCGATGTTCCCCATGTTCGACATGTCCAGCCTCCGCACCGGCATCATGGCCGGTTCGCTCTGTCCCGTGGAGCTGATGAAGCGCGTCTCCGAGAAGATGTTCATGACCATCACCTCCGTCTATGGCCTCACCGAGAGCTCGCCCGGCATGACGCAGACCTGCCTCAACGACAGCTTCGAGCAGCGCTGCACCACCGTGGGTCGCGACTACCCCTTCGTGGAGGTCAAGGTCCTCGACCCCGAGACCAACGAGGAGTGCCCCGTAGGCGTGCAGGGCGAGATGTGCTGCCGCGGCTTCAACGTCATGAAGGGCTACTACAAGAACCCCAAGGCCACTGCCGAGGTCATCGACGAGAACGGCTTCCTGCACTCCGGGGACCTCGGCATCAAGGACGAGAACGGCTTCTACCGCATCACCGGACGCATCAAGGACATGATCATCCGCGGCGGCGAGAACGTCTATCCCCGTGAGATCGAGGAGTTCCTCTACCAGATGCCCGGCGTCAAGGACGTACAGGTCGCCGCCGTGCCGTCCAAGAAATACGGCGAGGAGGTCGGCGCCTTCATCATCCTGCAGCCCGGCGCCACGATGGCCCCCGAGGACGTCCGCGACTTCTGCAAAGGCAAGATCGCCCGCTACAAGACCCCCAAGTACGTCTTCTTCGTCAACGAGTTCCCCCTCACCGGCTCTGGCAAGATCCAGAAGTTCAAACTCAAGGAACTCAGCCTCAAGCTCTGTGCCGAGCAAGGCATCGAGGTCATCTGAGGCACGAAATGAAAGGGCAGTAACAAAAAAAGTCGGTAGATTCCTTTGTGCATATCGGAATAATCTCTACTTTTGCAGTTGCAAAGCCATTTGATGACGTCGCAAAGATCTCGAAATCTCATAAACGTTCATGATATGTTAGGAGTAAATTCACCCAGGGAACCGATTACACCAGAGTTTTCTAAGGAAATTCGGGCGGCGCTGTGGCGTGCAAATACGGGACACCTTACAGAAAAGGAACGTGAGGCGCGCCGTAAGGGAAAAGAGGCATTAAGGAAATGGAGGATTGAATGGAATTGAGTTTCTCCGACTCCACATTATCAGTCCGCAAGATTACAGATTTCCGTTGTCTGGAAACATTCTTTTCCGGGGTGGAGGCTATGGACGCCTTCATCCAAGGAGACTTTCGGTTAAGTGTGGAGAACCACTACTGTTCGGCCTATGGGGTATGGGGCGGTGATGAGTTGGTGGCAGTCTATGCCTTGAGTTATGACTCATTGGACCTTGATGCGGATGATAAGGAGGAATTGATGTCAGACTACTCTCTCACCAAAACTCCTCTCCTTGACTGGAAATACAAAGATACGTTTTTGTCTAAGCCACGATACCCAGCTATTGATATCGCTTATTTGGCAGTGCAGAAGAAATATAGAGGACAGCATATTGGGCAGGCCATCATAGAACTCATCGCAGAGAAAGCCCGTACTCAGGACTTTGCCGGTTGTCAGTTCCTTACCGTAGAAGCACTCGCCACCCAGGAATACACTGCAGTAGGGTTCTATGATAAGTGTGGTTTCACGCCAAATGAGTTGAAGAAACCATATAAAGACACGTTGCGTATGTTTAGGGCTCTTTATGAAAAGGATGTGCCCTTTGAAAGCGACGAACCATCATCTTCTTGTTGAAGGAAGAACGTGAAGGATGCCTGCGGCCATGAGATAAAGCATGAAAATAAAGGGAGGAAACGAAAAAGTACCGAATTTCCTTTGCCCGTACTGAAATTATAACTACTTTTGCAGCACATCATTAGAAAGGAGGATAGAGTATGTTTCATCTCAGAGAAGCGCAGATTGAAGATTTCAAACGGGTTAAAGGCACATTGAACGATGAAGCCCTTAGCGGGAGTAAACGTATCACATTCTATCGTACAAAGTCTGGGTGTTATACACCTCCACCGTATGTGCTGAAGTATCGTAAACTCTCAGAAGTATTGTAATGGCATTCCAGAAAGACTATGAAGGGCGGTTAAAGGCCATCCTTACAGATGCATACTTCAACTCCCAGCTACTGGAGTCGTGAGGTAATACGGTTGTTTAAGGCGTGATTGCTGGCAGCGTGGCTCATAGTCTGAAAGCAGTCCTCCCTTCCAGGCAGAACCTCCGCACCTTTGCGTCTCTGCGTTGAAAGAATAATGGATGCCTGCTGCCATGAGATAAAGCATGAAAATAAAGGGAGGAAACGAAAAAGTACCGAATTTCCTTTGCCCGTACTGAAATTATAACTACTTTTGCGCCGCATTTTGAAATTCTAAACAATTATAACTAACACAATTAACAAACAATGAAACGAAAGTTACTCGTTTTGCTGTGTGCTGTCATGGCCACAGTAGGAGTGAAGGCTTACACGGGTTCTGCCCCGACAGCAGGTAACACATATTATTTGTACCATCCGGCTCATGACCAGTTTTTGTTCGTGGGATTAGATGACAAATACGGAGTGACTCCCAGTGTATTCAATGCCACACCCATTTATGTTGAGACAGGAGGAAGTGGAAATAGCAGGACGACATTCTCATTTGTGATTAGAGGTACTAAATATTATATGTATCAAAATGGTGGCGATGGGAGTCTTAATACTGGCAGTGGAAGTGAATTTGAACCCAAACCGAATGAAGACAACAAATATAGACTGCAGACGGAAAGATATAAACCAACAATAGGAGCCGTCACTTATCGCATGCTCCATGCAGGAACCAGTGGCGGTCAATGCAGCTTTGAAAACTATAAATCAAGTGACAACGATGGTTACGAATGGCAGTTCATTCCCGAAAGTGAGGTGGAAAGCGCAAGAAGTGCAATGGCAGAAAGCTGTGCCTCGACCGCAGCAAATTATGCTGCGACATCGAATGGCTGGGAACGTGTGACCTCTGTAAGTGATCTTCATAGCAGCCCTGAGAACTATTTCTTTGCCATCTTTAGCGCCAATACGACAGGTTTGATGTTGCAAGCTACGAGTAACAATGCTGAGAGCCAGAAACTTTATTATAAGACTGCGATAGACCCCGCGAGCAGTTCAGAGTACCTTTTTGAGATGGAGAACCACGAATCGGGTGGTTTTGCCTTAAAAAGTAGTGCCATTGGCAAATATTTTGCTAATATTGGTGGTGCATGGGATTTTCATGCAGACCAAACGAGTGCCACATCCAGCAATAATACAAACCTTACACTTACGTATGCCAATGGTGCATATACCATAGAGACAGCTCAAACGACAAATTACGTTGGCTTGTGGACTCTTACCACTAATTGGTATAGCACAGATAAGCACTTGGCTGGTAATAAACAAAGTTCTCTTGCAGGCTCTTTTCTCATCTACCGCATCCCTAAACAGCGTCTTCGCAATGTGAACTTCACGCAATGCATTACGAATCCTTCGTTTGAGACGGGTAACACCGATGGATGGACAGTCGGAGCTAGTAGTGACACAGGTGTTAGGTCTGTGACACAGGACGACGGCAAGTATGCGATGAGTAATTCTGAGGGTTCGTATCTGTTTAATACGTGGTGGCAGGGCATACCTATGACACAGAATATTGGTATATTGCCAGCTGGCCATTATTCATTGTCTGCAGTAACAACAACCGACCAAAATGCTAAAACGTATCTTACCGTGAATTCTGGTCATAACGATGGCGCAATATCTACTAGAGGTGCAAGTGTTGGAGTCACAAATACTTATAATTTTACACTAGCAGAAGCAACAGAGGTATCAATCGGAGTTGTTGGTTGTGGGAATGATGAAAAGGCATTTGATTCCAATGGCTATTATTGGTATAAGGTTGACAACTTCCGTCTGACTTATCTTGGAGGCATGGAAAATCTCACTGCCGTAAGTGGAAAAATGAATGCCGCCGTAAACACGGCACAGCAGGATGCTGTTAGTACCTATAATAGCAACAAGACTGTAGCAAACTACCTTGACGCTATAGAAGCGATTGCTGCCGCTGAGGCGTCTATTGCAGCTTACGCAAATGCAGCAACCTATCTATCACGTGTGGAGACCCTGCTCGCAACAACGAACTTCTATACGCCTGATGCCTATGACGATGTATATGGAAATTACAAGACGGCATACGATGCAGGGACACTTGATGATGCTACGGCTGATGCGCTTAGCTATAAGGTGGCAAATTATACAGGAACTGAGCGCTATGACAATAATACAGCCAACGACCTCCTGATTCCTGGTTGGACAATAGGCGGAAATGACGCTAGAATTAGCGAGTCTGGTTTCTATATCAACACCTGGTCAACGGAAGAAGCGGCTGTATTCTCCAATCCCTTCTATGAATACTGGACATGGGAAGGAAACAGTCTTGAAGAACAATCTATATCCGCAACGATGACTGATTTGGATGCAAATAGAGCGTATTCACTAGATGTATGGGTTCGTGTACGCGAGAGAGATAACAACACCAAGGTCGCAGGTCGCGTTACACTCCAAATGAGTAATGGCGATGTAGTGGATCTTACTGCTGCAGACCAGATCGGTACTACGAAGTTCTATCAGAAGCAATTTACAGCATATGGAAAGGCTGATGGTTCTGGAAACTTAACGGTGACTTTCACTGTAACGGCAGAAAGCAATATCAGCTGGCTGGCATTTAAAAATCTAAATCTCACTGCATTGGCTGGAGCTACAGAGTATTCAGCCCTGAACGCTGCTATAACAGCAGCAAACGCTAACACCCTCGGCTTCGGAGAAGGTGAATACGCACCTTATAATAATATAGCGGCCCTCACGGCTTTGGCAGCTGCAAAGTCGATCGACACAGAAACTGCCAATACACAGACGGCGGTTCTAACTGTCACTAGCAATCTTACTGGTGCTTCTTGGTCTGCCAATGTGAGTGATGTGGATGCCGTGTATAATGGTGACTTTGCAATTGGACAAGGTAGTCCTGCCGCAAATATCCAAGATTATGGCTGGACACGTACTAATGGCTGGGGGCAGTTCTGTGGCGATTCGGATAATTCTTCTACAAGCAAAGGAACGTCATACTATAATCAGCCGGGTAGTCTTCAGTACGGCAATGCTGGTTATTACACCATGCCACTCAAAGCGAATACGGTTTATCAGTTATCATTCAAGTATGCTTCTTGGGCAACTAACTCCAATAATAGCGTTACAGCATCTGTGCTAAATAGCTCTGATGGGATGGCCGCAGTCGTTTACGGGAAAAATGGCACAGCACATACAGAAGCTGACGCCTTTGTTACCAAGACGATTAAGTTCGTGACGGGTGAAGCTGGTGACTATGTCCTGACGTTGGCAAATAGTGGTAATACGGTCATTACAGATGTGTCTATCACAAAGGCCTCTCAGATCCTGACCTTGCCGAGTGCTATCCAGTATGCCGCCGGCACCTATCCCGCCGTCATCCTCGACCGCTCCTTCTCGGCCGAAAAGTGGAATACGCTGTGCGTGCCGTTCGCGTTTGATGCCAGTGACTTCAGCGGGGTGAAGGAGTTGAGCGCGATTGCGGTCAATGGCGACAATGTCAGCATGACATTTGCTGATGCTTCCACGATCGCGGCGGGTCAGCCGTACCTCGTGAAGAGCGATCTTGCGAGCGTGACCTTCAACGATGTAGCCCTCGACCCCAGCACCGCCGTCAGCAATACGATGAAGGAGGACGGCACGACGAGCGTGACCTTCGTGGGCACGTTCAGCGGCACGAACCTGACGAGCAGCAATAGCGATGCGTGGGTGGTCAGCAACAACAACCTCTACAATGTGAACTCCGATGTCACCGTGGGTGCCTACCGCGCATACTTCACCGTCGGTTCCACCGCAGGCGTCAAAGCCCTCACCTTCGACTTCAATGGCACAACTGGCATAGAGGCAGTTGACAGTTTACAGATGACAGATGACAGTAAGGAGATCTATAACCTCGCTGGCCAGAAGTTAGACAATTCACAGTTCACGATTCATCATTCACAATTGAAGAGTGGCGTGTATATCGTGAATGGGAAGAAAGTGTTGGTAAAATAAGAAATGAAGAAAATAAGAAAATAAGAAAATAAGAAAATAAGAAAATAAGAAAATAAGAAAATAAGAAATCTTTTATGATTATGAATAAGAAAACATATATCCAGCCCAGTCTCCAAGTGCATCAGCTGAATCTGGCTGACGGCATCCTGCAAACTCTTTCTGGCGATGTTCTTGGCAATGGTGGCGACACAAATTCTAATAACGTCACCAGCTCCGACACCAAAGAATCCGGCAATTGGAGTGACATCTGGTAAGCGGAGCGCACCATCGTGGTACGGCGCTCACGGCGCCGGTACCGCAGCAAGATCCCAGCAGCTACAGTCCACGGTGACTGTAGCTGCTCTTGATTCATCCCTACAAAAGTTTTTTTGCCGAAAAATCCCTCACTCTCTCACACGTGTTGTCTGTCAGTTGGTTATGGGTGAGGGATGCGGTGATGGTGGTGAGGGAAATGACGTTTTCGGGTAAGGCTCCGAACGTCTTGAACCATGCCCCGTGAGGCATGGGTCATAAGCTCGCGAGGTTATGGCTATAAGCACGCGAGCTTACGGGCTTAAGCACGCGTGCTTCACGGCATAAGCTCGCGTGCTTCACGCAATAAGGTCGCGTGCCTCCCGCCATCAGGTCGTATGCCTCTGTTCCGAAGGTGGCGAGGCGGGCGTCAGAGGCCGCTGTGCTTTTCTTTGATACTTGCCATCGTTACACTGCGCAGCCTCTGTGTTGAAGCACAATGGTTGCTTGCGTTTTTGTGTTTTTGTCCCCCTTCGTCCCACTTTTTCCGCGTTTCCCTTTGCCACGTCCTGCCGATTGCTTACTTTTGCAACGTCAAACGTCTCCAACCGCCCTCATGTCGGTAGAGAACAAACAGTTATCGGTACGATATGAATGTAGCATCCCTCAACAACCTCTGGTCTTACCTTCAGGGCCTGACGCTCACGCCCAGCAACAAGAGGTGGCTGGCCGACCACCTGTATGAGGCTGCGAAGTCAGATACGGCGGTCGCAGAAGACCCCGCACTCCTTCAAGCTTCCGATAGGGTTTACATAGAAAATGGCGAAGTGAAAATAGATCTCGTCACGGAGACAATGGGGCTTGAGGAGGCGCGAGACCTGTTGCACAAGGTGATAGATCTCGAATATTCCTTGCTATGAACTATGTAATCAAAGACCGATGCATCAGGAATATCGCATCGTTCTACCATTACGTGGCGCAGAAATATAGTCACACGTACTCAGCCCAGATGATGCACAAGAATCTTGATGACGCCATGGATGCCATGTTCCTCATCGAGCAGTCGCTGCTTCGCCGTCGTCCTACGCTGCGGCGCTGGCAGGAGCAGGGGTGGCACATGGCGAAGGCGGGAAGTGGTTCTATGCCTACTCCGTCACCGACGACACGATCGTCATCGAGGATGCGTGCCACCAGCAGAACATGCACGAATCCGACTGATCCCATCCTCTGCTTGTGGTGCGAAGATTACTAATCTTGTGGTGCGAAGATTACTAATCTTGTGGTGCGAAGATTACTAATCTTGTGGTGCGAAGATTACTAATCTTAAGGCACTAAGATTACTAATCTTACGGTATAAAGATTATGAATCTTATTCTGCAAAGTAGAAATTTTCCCCATTTCCCTTTGCCACGTCCCGCATTATGCTTACTTTTGCAGCGCCAATCCCTCCTACCGCACTCTACCCGGTAGAGAACAAACAGTTATCGGACGATATGAATGTAGCATCCCTCAACAACCTCTGGTCCTATCTTCAGGGTCTGACGCTCACGCCCAGCAACAAGAAGTGGCTGGCCGACCACCTGTATGAGGCCGCCGGAGAGACGGCGGTCGCAACAGCGAATGGCGTCACAGATTCTTCTGTGACCAAGATGCTTGCTGAAGACGAACTCCCGGAAGCTGTGCGGCGATTGATAGGCGTCGCAGCTCCTGTGGACGACGATGACGTCGATTATCGGGACGCGTATTACTCACATTTAGCAAAGAAATACGCATGATGAGACTTTTCCTGGACACCAACGTTGTGATGGATATGTTGCAGAGGCGTGAGCCGTTTTTCTTGGCTGCTGCCAATCTGTTTGCATTGTCCGCAGCAGAAAAGGTGGAATTGTTCGCCTCGCCCATGACGTATGCTACGGCTTCTTATCTGATAGGGAAAAGAGACATCTCTCAAGTGAAGCCCCTTTTGTCCCAACTGAGGACACTGTCTCATGTTACAATTGCTGATGAAGCAACGATAGATCAATCTTTGGCCTCTGAGTTTGAGGACTTTGAAGACGGGCTCCAACATTTCTCTGCCACAAGGCATCACATAGATTATATCATCACGAGGAATAAGGATGACTTCTCTCATTCCCAAATAAAAGTTCTGACTCCTGCGGAGTTTATGACTTTGGCTCCATAGCAACTTATTATCTCACTAACAATTTTTCTACTAACAATTATAACTAACAACTAACTCAAATGAAACGAAAACTCTTATTAGCGGCCTTCGCCGCTATGGTCGGTTTGTGCGCCCAAGCATGGGATGGTAATGCCGGTAAGGTTTACCTTCAGAATGTGGGCTCCGGCTTTTGGTGGGGAGCAGGCAACAGCTGGGGGACTCAGGCCTCTTTGCTCGTTCACCCCGAGTATGTGACATTTGTTGCTGACGGCAACAACTTTAAGTTGGAGTCGCAAGTCAGCAACGGTGGAACTGCTTATTACTTTGAGGGTGACTATATGGACAATGGTAGTCCTGTCAGCCTGACGGTTACCCAGGTAGGTGACTACTACACGATTGCCAATGGTACAACGTATTATGGCTATGACGGTTCCTCCACCGTCCTCGGGAAGGGCGTAGATGCTAACACCGACAATGGCAAGTGGCGCATCTTCACCGAGGCTGAGATGCTTGCTAATCTGGAGAATGCTACGGAAGAGAATCCTGTGGATGCTACCTTCCTGATTCTCGACCCGAACTTTGGTCGCAACAACCGTAATGTAGGTGCTTGGACAATGGTAGCCAGTAACCAGAACCTCTCAGGCGGTAACAATACCAACAACTGTGCTGAGTCCTTTCATGCTACGTTTACGCTGAGCCAGGCCATCGCAAATGCACCTTATGGTTATTATGGGCTGAAAGGTCAGGCGTTCTATCGTCAGGACGGTAGCGATAATACGAACCTTCCTTACTTCTATTTCAATAATGAGAAGGTGAATTTCCCGCTCAAGACTGGTAGTGAAAATAGTATGTCTGATGCGTCAGAGTCCTTTACCAATGGCCTTTACAAGACGGACGAGCTGCGCGTGACGCACGCTGGCGGTTCGCTCACCATCGGTGCCAAGTTGGAGAACAACACGAGCCTATGGTGTATCTGGGATAACTTCGAGCTCATGTATTATGGTCCCATTGACCTTACGGAGTTCAAGAATCAGTTGGCCGAGAAGGTGGCAGAGGCCGAGGCTGTTGAAGGAACCATTCCCTCTGCCGTGTACGCGAACATCTCTTCTGCCATCACAGCAAACAATAAGGTATATGCCACGGCCGATGAGTATGCAGCAGCTATCAAGGCGATAGATGATGCCATTATCGCTAACACCCCTGCGGACATCATCGCAGCTTTCAGTCGCTATACCACAATCCGCGACGCCGTTGTCACTATCAGCAATAGCAGTATTGTGACAGCTGCCGATACAGAGGCTAATGCTGCCACTACCGCTGATGCAATAGAGACTGCTGTTGGTAGCGTTCGTAATGCCCTGGCTGCTTATCTGCCTACTGTAGAGCTGGGCGATGGCGAATTCATAGACCTTACAGCGGCCTTGCTGGATAACCCGGCTCCTGGCATAAGTGGAAAGACTGACTACTGGACCAATTCTGAGGCTCCGGGCTTCGGGTATCAGCTTTGGGAGTACTACAAGAAGTCTGGTGCTACTACGAAGCAGACGATTGCCACTTCGCTTCCCGCTGGCACCTATCGCCTCACGGCTGTAGCCTACACTCGTACTGGCTATGAGGCTAAGCTGAGTGCAGGTACAGCTAGCACGAATATTGCAACTGTTGCCTCTGGAACAGTTAATAACCTCAATCAGGGAAATTCATGGATAGCTGCGGGCAATGGCACTACTGACCTTATGTTTACGCTTGCAGAGGCCACGTCGAATCTCGAAATTGGTCTGACAGCTGCCACGACAGGTGATCAGTGGATGTGCTGGCGAAGCTTCCAGTTGGTTTATGGAAATGTCTTCCCTGCTTATACACTTGCTACAGGCAAGATGAACGCAGAAATAGAGTCCGCTCAAACAGCCGCAGAGACCGCATTCACGGCCAATAAGAGCGTGGATACCTACAACGCCCTTACTACGGCAATCACAGCAGCCCAGAACTCCATTACAGCCTATGGCGTTGCTAAGACTGCTATTGACAAGGCCAACGCCATTAAGGATGCTCACAACTTTGCATCTGCAGCAGCTATCACGACCTTTGCCGAGGCGATTGCTGCCATTTCGGACAAGTACGATGACGGCACACTGGAGGATGCTGCTGCCTCTGCTGCTGGTACAACCCTTGGTACCGTTGTAACTGGATGGCATGGTGGCAATAACAACGCCGCACCTGTCTATCTGCGCGATGGATTTGCCCTTGGTGATTTCGCCGCTGATCCCGCTTTACACGTCAACACATGGTCCACGGAGGGTGATGGCGACGGCACGGGCTTCTCTGTGCCTTTCTATGAAACTTGGACGGGATCTGCAAGTCTTCCAGAGGAAACAGTGGCAGGTACACTTTCTGGCCTTCCCAATGGTCTCTATTCCGTTACCGTATGGGTACGCAAGAGCGCTGCTTCTGATGCAGAAGGTATCACAATGGATGTGAACGGTGGTTCTGCTGTCGCAATCGTAGGTGGTGATAAAGTTGGTAACTTCTACCTCAAGGAATACACCGCTGAAGGTTTTGTGAAGCGTGGCACACTGACTCTCACCTTCAATGTTGCTGGAGAAACTGGCATCAGCTGGCTCTCATTCAAGAATGTGAAATACACCAAGCTGCGCGACCTCACGGAGGAAGAGGCCTTCATCGAGGCCACGGCCGAGGACTACGCTGCGCTGAATGCTGCTATTGATGCTCATGTCCTCGGCTTCGAGGCTGGTGAGTATGCACCTTATAATAATATAGAGGCTGCTGCGGCACTGGCTACTGCCAAGGCCATTGACCAAACAGCCCGCAACTCTCAGGACAATGTGCAGGCCGCTACGGCGGCTGTCACTGGTGCTACTTGGACAGCTAACGATGCGGAAGTGAATGCCATCTGGGATGGTAGCTTCGAACATGACTACAGCGGTCAGAGCGGTAACGTACAGCCTATCGGATGGTATCGTAATGAAGGGACATACACAGGCGATGGCTACAATGTCCGTTATGTTACTGTTCCCTCAGGTGTTGAAGGAAACACTTCAGGTCATGGTCTCTTTGGTAAATTCACCATGCAATATGGTAAGGAGAGCGGCTATACACTTCCCTTGAAGGAAGGCTATTATAAGTTGTCCTTCAGCTATGGAGGCTATGGAGAGCAGGGCGAGCGTATTGTCAAGCTCATAGGTGACTCCGAAATGACCATAGCAACCGTTAAGGCCAAGAACAATCAAGCTAATACGAAGGCGGACGCATACACTGCTTTCTCGCAGGTCATCAAGGTTCCGGCTGCAGGCAACTATGTTCTCTCATTCTATAGGCAGAACACTACGAGCCAGAATCAGATCGCAGTTGTCGATATTAAACTCTTCCGTGCAACAGCTGAGGATCTCAAGCCCTTGTTGGCTGAGGAAATCACTACTGCCGGTAAGATTGACACCGAACATAATGTCGGAACTGCTGCGTTCCAGATTCCTGCCGCTGCTGTGACGGCGCTCACCTCGGAGATAACAGCTGCTCAAGCTGTATATGACGATGCCGAAGCTACGGCAGATGAGGTCTCGGATGCCATCGCAGACCTTCAGGCAGCAGAGGCTATCGAGCTCAACACCCCCGATCCCGCCCAGGCGTATCACCTCGTCTTCAACTGCGACGGTCACACCGCTACGGGTAATGCGCTCACGCTGATTCCGAATCCCTCGCAGACGCAGGGTCTCTATGGCCTGAAGTACCTTGCGCCGGCCAACGTGAACCTGGCACAGGCCTTCTACTTCGTCCACACCACCGGTAATAAATATAAGGTGTATGCTGTTGACACGGACGGCAACGACCGCTACATCACCACGCAGGCCGAGGGCTACGGCACCACCTGGTACGAGGGTATCCGTACCATCACCGATGCCAGCAAGGCGATGGAGATCGAGATTCGTCCGAACGGCGAAGGCCTCTATCTGCTGTGGAACACGGGCGCCAACAAGGCTCTGGCCCACAATGGTACCAACAACAACGACCTGTTCACCAACAACACGGCCAACTTCCAGTTCGTAGCCACCACGAAGCCCTCCATCGACATCAACACCACGGCGCTCGGATGGGCTACCACGATGCTGCCCTTCGCTGTGGCTGAGCTGCCCGAGGGCGTGAAGGCATACACCTGCGCTGCCGTCAACGGCACCACACTTGTCCTGAATGAGGTGACAGAGCTCGAAGCCAACAAGCCTTACATCATCGAAGGCGAATGGGTGGAGACGCTGACAGGCGACGCTCAAGGACAAGAGCTGACATACACCGAAGGCTTGCTGACGGGTACCTACGCCGAGATAGATGCTATCAACGGAACATACATCCTGCAGAAGCAAGACGAGAAGGTGGCGTTCTATCATGTGAACACGGACGTCGCACAGCCGAAAGTTCCGGCAAATCGTTGCTATCTGACCTACTCAGCAGATCCAGGCGTGAAGATGTTCATCCTCGAGGATATGGCCACGGGCGTCAATTTGGTTCCGGGCGAAGGGGTCACGGTGAATGGTTCTGAGATCTATAACCTCGCGGGCCAGAAGCTGAGCAAGACTCAGAAGGGCGTGAACATCATCGGTGGCAAGAAGGTCATCATCAAGTAATCAATTATTCAATTCACAACTTAGCTCACTCTTCAAGGAGAGTGAACTCACTGATAAATCATTCAAGCGTTATGAAAAAGACAGCTTATATCCAACCGAGTTCAGATATAATTGAAGTTCAGACGGAGACACTCATTGCTGACTCTATGACCATAAACAATGGTAATGCAGACGGCAGTCCCGCTGGTACCAAGCCCTACGAACTGCCCGAGATGGACTCCTACACCATGCCCACCTCCGGTTGGGACATCTTCGGCGAAGAGTAATCCGCTTTATCCCCGGTCCCGCGCCTCGCGGCGCGGGACTTTCATAGAAAACAGAAGCCCCGCCGACTGGCGGGGCTTCTGTGTGGGAATGGAGTGGGGGAGGGGTTATGCCTTGACGCGGCCGAGGTAGCTGCCGTCGCGGGTATCGACCTCCACGATCTCACCTTCGTTGATGAAGAGGGGCACGCGGATCTCGGCGCCGGTCTCCACGCGGGCGGGCTTCAGCGTGTTGGTGGCGGTGTCGCCCTTCAGGCCGGGCTCTGTCCAGGTGATGGCCAGCTTCACCTTCACGGGCACGTCGGCATAGAGGACGGTCTCGGTGGAGGCGTCGGTGACGACCTCTACGTTCTCGCCTTCCTTCATGAAGGCCACGCCGTTGATCTGGTCCTTGGGGATGGGAATCTGCTCGAAGGTCTCGTTGTTCATGAAGATGTAGTCCTCGCCCTCGAGGTAGAGGAACTGGTAGGAGCGGCGCTCTACGCGCACGTCCTCGAGCTTCTCGCCGATGTTGAAGCGGCGCTCCAGCACGTTGCCGCTGACCACGTCCTTCAGGGTGGTGCGCATGATGGTGTTACCCTTGCCGGGCTTCACGTGCAGGAAGTCGATGCAGAAATAGAGCTTGCCGTCCATGCGGATGCAGGTGCCCTTCTTGATGTCTTGGGAGTTGATCATAATAATGTATAATTGATAATGTATAACTGATAATGCGTAATTGGGAGGGCGCTTTTGAGGGCGTATCTCTTGAAATCGGGCGCAAAGGTAGTGAAAAATAAGCGAAAAGAACAAAAGTTTGGGGAAAATCTTGCGTGAATGAAAAAAAGTACCTACTTTTGCAGCCCGTTAGCCCACTATCGCAAACAAATAAATGATATAAAGCAATGAAAAGAACATTTCAACCCCACAATCGCAAGAGAAAGAACAAGCACGGTTTCCGTGAACGTATGACCACCGCCAATGGCCGCCGCGTGCTCGCCGCACGTCGTGCCAAGGGGCGCAAGAAGCTCACCGTCTCCGACGAGCGTCACGGCAAATAATAGCGCGGACCGTACACTGTTGTCGCGGCGCAGATGATACACTCCACAGAATGTGTCATCTGCGCCGCTTGCTTATATAAGTAACATCCTCATGACTATCAAGGAAAAACTGCTCAGCCCGATCGTATGGGGCAACCTGCTGGCGATGCTGCTGGTGGCGCTACTGCTCCTGCTGGTGCTCTGGAAGGGCATGGGCATCTATACCCACCACGGCGAGAGCATCGACGTGCCGCAGCTCGTGGGTCTCCAGGAGCGCGATGCGGAGTACCGCCTCAACCAGCTGGGCTTGCAGGCCGTCGTGGTTGATTCTGCCTATAACAAGGCGATGGCGCCGGGATGCATCCTGGAACAGACGCCGGCGGCTGGCCGCGCCGTCAAGAGCGGCCGCAATGTCTATCTGACCGTCAACACCGACCACATGCCCACCGTGGCGCTCCCCGACCTGATCGAGAACAGCTCGCTGCGCGAGGCGCAGGCGAAGCTCACCGCGATGGGCTTCCGGCTGGCACCCGTGGAGCGCGTCAGCGGCGAGAAGGACTGGGTGAAAGGCATCAAGAGCGGCGGCCGCAACGTGTATGCGGGTGACCGCGTGCCCATCGATGTGCCGCTGGTGCTGCAGGTGGGCGGCGACTCCGACGCCTTCGGCAGCATGGATGACCTCCTCGGCGACGACGACCTGACGGAGGAACCGCTGGAGGAGGAAGGCTTAGACCTCGAGTGACCGATGAGCGACCGAGAGACGATAGAGCCGCTGGCGGAGGTGGAGGCCGAGAGCCTCGACATCGACGATGAGGGCTTAGAGGTGGCGGCCGACGGCACGCTCTACGAGCACCGTCGCGTCGTGGCCGACAAGGGGCAGACGCTCCTGCGCGTGGATAAGTTCCTGATGGAACACCTGCGCGACACCAGCCGCGCCCGCATCCAGCGCGCCGCCGAGGCGGGCTGCATCCACGTGGGCGGCCGTCCCGTGAAGAGCAACTACAGGGTGAAGCCCCTGGACGTGGTCACGCTCATGCTCGACCATCCCCGCATGGAGACGGAGATCGTGGCCGAGGACATACCCCTCGACGTGGTCTATGAGGACCGCGACCTGCTCGTCGTGAACAAGCCCGCAGGGCTGGTGGTGCACCCCGGCGTGGGCAACTACACGGGCACGCTCGTGAACGCGCTGGCATGGCACCTGCGGGAGGACCCGCGATACAACCCCAACGACCCCGGCGTGGGGCTCGTGCATAGGATTGACAAGGACACGAGCGGTCTGCTCGTGGTGGCGAAGACGCCGGAGGCCAAGACCGACCTCTGCCATCAGTTCTTCGTCAAGAGCACGAAGCGGCTGTACAACGCCCTCGTATGGGGCGCCTTCGAGGCCGCGGAGGGCAGGATAGAGGGCAACATCGCCCGTGACCCGCGCGACCGTCAGCGCATGACAGTGTTCCCGCCGGAGAGCGAGGTCGGCAAGCCCGCCGTCACGCACTGGCGGGTGCTGGAGGCCTTCGGGCCGGTGACGTGGGTGGAGTGCCGCTTGGAGACGGGGCGCACCCATCAGATCCGCGCCCACATGAAGCACATCGGCCACCCGCTGTTCGCCGACGAGCGCTACGGCGGCTTCGAGATCCTGCGCGGCCAGCCCACGGCCAAGTATAAGGCTTTCGTCCAGAACGCCTTCGACCTCTGCCCCCGTCAGGCGCTGCACGCCCGCACCCTCGGCTTCCGCCATCCCCGCACGGGCGAGGAGATGTACTTCGAGAGCGAGCTGCCGGAGGATTTGACATTGTTACTCAAGAAATGGGAGCAGACCCGGACCCTCCCCCCTGCCCCTACCTTATAGGGAGGGGAGTATATACCTTTCAGGAATATAAATACACCTTTATTATATAAAAGAAATACAGAGAGATACAAATGGAAAAGAATACATCAAGTCAACAACATACTACTCCCTCCCTCATGGGGAGGGCGGGGGGAGAGTCCGGTGGTGCCAAGTCTCCCATCATTGCCATCGTCTGCGGTGGCGACAGTTCAGAGCACGACGTTTCGTTGCGCAGTGCTCAAGGCATATACAGCTTTATAGATAAGGAGCGTTTTGAGGTCTATATCGTAGAGCTGAAAGGCTTGACGTGGGAGGCTCATCTGGATGGCGACAAGCGTGTCCCAGTCAGTCGCGAAGATTTCTCGTTCAAGGCAGGTCGCCGCATGGTGCGCCCCGACTTCGCCTACATCACCATCCACGGCACGCCGGGCGAGGACGGCATCCTACAGGGCTACTTCGACCTCATCCGCCTGCCCTACAGCACCAGTGGCGTGCTCGTGGAGGCGATGACGTTCAACAAGTTCACGCTGAACCAGTACCTGAAGGGCTTCGGCGTGAGCGTCTCGGAGAGCCTGGTGGTGCGCCGCGGCCACGAGGACCTGGTGACCGACGCCGAGATCCTCGACCATATCGGCCTGCCCTGCTTCGTGAAGCCCAATGCGGGCGGCAGCAGCTTCGGCGTGACGAAGGTGAAGACGCTCGAACAGCTGCGCCCCGCCATCGCACTGGCCATGCAGGAGAGCGACGAGGTGATGGTGGAGGCCTTCATGCCCGGCACGGAGCTGACCTGCGGCATCTACAAGACGGCCGCCGGAGGACATGTCTTCCCCGTCACCGAGGTGGTGACCCACAACGAGTTCTTCGACTACGACGCGAAGTACAACGGCGCCGTCGATGAGATCACGCCCGCCCGCATCAGCGATGACCTCCGCGACCGCGTGCAGGCCCTCACCAGTGCCATCTACGACATCCTGGGCTGCTCCGGCATCATCCGCATCGACTACATCGTCACGAAGGTGACCGGCGAGGACGGCCGTGAGCGCGAACGCATCAACATGCTCGAGATCAACACCACGCCCGGCATGACCGCCACCAGCTTCATCCCCCAGCAGGTGCGCGCCGCCGGGCTGGACATCAAGGATGTGCTCACGGAGATCATAGAAGACAAGCTATGAATGAATTTGACTCAATCCGCCCCTACAACCCCGACGAGGTGCCGGGTGCCATCGACAGCCTGCTCCACGACCGTCAGTTCTCGCGCATCCTCAAGGGGATGGTGCCGTTCCTGCCGGTGAGCGTGAGCCGCGGCGTGCTGCGCCTGGCCTCCGTGGGCGTGCACACGACGCTGGACTTCCAGCTGCGGTTCATGAAGCCCATCGTGAAGTATGTCCTGCGGCGCTGTGCCACAGGCTACTCCTTCGCCTACGACGGCATCGCCCCCGGCCCCGGGCGCTATACCTTCATCAGCAACCACCGCGACATCGTCCTCGACAGCGCCATCCTGGACGTGATGCTCTACGAGGCCAAGTTCCCGACGACGTGCGAGATCGCCATCGGCGACAACCTGCTCATCTACCCCTGGATCAAGACGCTCGTGCGCCTGAACAAGGCGTTCATCGTGCAGCGCTCCTTGGCGATGCGCGAGATGCTGAACGCCAGCCAGGTCATGAGTCGCTATATGCACTACGCCGTGGGCGAGAAGCATGAGAACATCTGGATCGCCCAGCGCGAGGGTCGTGCCAAGGACAGCGGCGACCGCACGCAGGACTCCATCCTGAAGATGATGGTGATGGGCGGCGAGGGCTCCGTTATCGACCGTCTCAAGGATCTCCATCTGGTGCCGCTGGCGCTGTCCTACGAATACGACCCCTGTGACTACCTCAAGGCGAAGGAGTTCCAGCAGAAGCGCGACGTCGCGGGCTTCAAGAAGAGCCGCCAGGACGACCTCGACAACATGCGGACAGGCATCTTCGGCCAGAAGGGCCACGTTCATTTCGAGGCGGCGCCCTGCATCGATGCGTGGCTCGACGGTCTCGACCCCGCGATGCCGAAGGCCGAGCTCTTCCCCCTCGTGGCCCAGCACATCGACCACGAGATCCACCGCAACTACCGCCTCTACGGCTCCAACCGTGCCGCCCTCGATATGCTGGAGGGGACGTCGGTTCATGCCAGCGCCACGGAGCGTGCCGCCTTCGAGAAATACCTCTCTGCCCGCCTCGACCTCGCTGCCGAGGCACTCCGCAAGGAGGGTCTCCAACCCGACACCGACTTCCTGCGCGAGCGGATACTCACGATGTATGCCAATCCGGCGGAAAATAAGTTGAGAGTTGAAAGTTGAGAGTCCTCCAAGTATGGAGCGAATAAATTCGAGCGGAAAGATGAAAGTTTAAAGTGCCATGCGTAGCCATTGTCCATTGTCCATTTTCCATTGTCCATTTTCCATTGTCCTCGCCCTGGCGCTGACGATGTCCTCCTGTTCCTCCTCGGAGAATGAGGAGGAAGGGTTCCCGGCACTCATCACGGAGATGGGGCTGTTGCGCGTGGGCGCCTCGACGGCGGACGTCACGCTGCTCACGGATGGCGGCCATGCCTACCGCGTCAGCACCGAGATAGAGGGCTTGAAGCCCAATGCCTTGGCGCGCTGCCTCTGCGGCTACGTGCTCCAGGACGAGGGCACTGTGGAGGTGCGGACGCTCTCCGGCGTGGGCATCCTCCCCGACTGCACGGAGCTGGACGTGCCCTACCGCGACCCCGTGGGTGCCGTCAGCGCATGGATGGGCGGCGGCTTCGTCAACCTGCATCTCCTCAAGAAGACACAGGGTGCCGACCACCAGTGGGGCTTCCTCCTCGACGATCAGCACCCGAACGTCGCCGGAGGCACGACCTACGAGGTGTCGCTCTTCCACCGTCAGGGCGACGACCCCGCAGCCTACAGCACCGACATCTACTTCAGCCTCTCGCAGGACTCCCTCTCCAGGACGCGCACCACGGCAGACTCACTCCTCCTTACCGTTCACACCTTCGAGGCGCAGCCCCACCGCTGGCGCTTCGGATTAACACCCTGACCGAACCGTCTTACATCACCCCGTATAGCGTTATGAAACACCGTCACCTCCACATTGGCTTCGACGCCAAGCGCGCAGCGCAGAACAAGACAGGCCTGGGCAACTACAGCCGCTTCGTCGTGCGGGGCCTCGCCCACTGGGCTCCCACCCTCCGCCTCCACCTCTGTATCCCCGACCCGCGCCGCTCCAAGGCCCTCGACGGTGTCGATAAGCTGGCGGCGGTCACGATGCAGTTCCCGAAGACCGCCTTCTGGCGCCTCTGCAAGCAGCTCTGGCGGCAGTGGGGCGTCGTCGCCGACCTGAAGGCCAAGAAGGTGCAGCTCTACCACGGCCTGACGGGAGAGCTCCCGCTGGGCCTGCGCCGCGCCGGCATCAAGAGCGTCGTGACCATCCACGACCTGATCTTCCTGCGCTTCCCGCAGTACTACTCCGTCATCGACCGATGGATCTACCGGTGGAAGATGCGCTCCGCCTGTCGGCGTGCCGACCGCGTAATCGCCGTGAGCGAGTGCACGAAGCGCGACATCATCCGCTTCTTCGGCACCCCCGAGGAGAAGATCAGCGTCCTCTACCAGGGCTGCGACGAGCAGTTCCGCCAGCCCGCCACCGAGAACCATAAGCGTGCCGTCCGCCAGCGCTACCGCCTGCCCGAGCGCTTCATCCTCTACGTGGGCAGCATCGAGGAGCGTAAGAACCTGATGCTGCTGGCCGAGGCACTCACGCTGCTGGACGACAAGGACATCACCGTCATCGCCCTCGGGCATAAGACCCGCTATGCCCAGCGCGTGCGTAAGTTCGCCGATGCCCACGGCCTCGCCCGCCGCTTCCGCATGATCAGCGGCGTGGGCTTCGCCGACCTCCCCGCGTTCTATCAGCTGGCCACGCTCTTCGTCTATCCCTCGCGCTTCGAGGGCTTCGGCATCCCCTTGCAGGAGGCGCTGTGCAGCGGTGTGCCCGTCATCGGGTGCACCGGTTCGAGTCTCGAGGAGGCCGGAGGCCCCGACAGCCTCTATGTCGATCCCGACGACGCCCCCGCCCTCGCCGCCGCCATCACCCGTGTCCTCGGCGACGAGGCGTTGCGCAGCCACATGATCGAGGCCGGCCACCGCTACGCCGACGCCTTCACCGAGCAACTCCTCACCGACCAGCTCCAGCACCTCTACTCCAACATCCTCTGACCCCGCCCCATACCGGCGCAGGGGCTGCGCAGTTTCGTCCTACTTCATGAAAGATTTATGCTATAAATTTGGAGAATTACAAAAAACTTCGTTAATTTGCAGCCGAAATAAAAAAGAATAAACATGGAAACTTTTACGAGAACACGCGAAGAGGTTCGTGCAGCTTTCAGAAAGTATATGCATGAGAAGAGAAAGGAAAACGAAGCGGCTCAAATCAGGCTTCAGGTATTTCACGATAAAATCTTGGCAGGGGTAATCTGATTACCACTGCCTTTTTCTAACGATGAATACACTCCTTTTAGATTATATAAACGCCCAATCTCCGTACAAGGTGATGCAGATGGAGGAATATCCCCACCTCTTCTATTTCCACACAGATTACGGCGTTGACTATGAAATAAGCATTAAACCTAATGGATACATTCATTCGGAGCGGAGCCTACACTCTTGACATCAGTAATATCTGGGGACAGACATCACCTGGTGATATGAAACTCAGACAAACATTGATGGCAATCATTGAGGAATTCTTTCGGTGCAATAATGATGTCATGCTTTATATTACAGAGACCGAAGATGGCAAACAAGCATTTCGAGACAGGCTCTTTGTACGCTGGTTTAACACTTATGAAAAACACAATCAGTTCTTCATACAGACAGCTGAAGGCAAAATGGAAGGACAGACCAACTTCATTGCTATTATCTCCAGAAGAGATAATCCTAAGCTACAATTAGCCATTCACGAATTTGAGAAAACTGTAGCGTTCCTGTTCGATTAGGCGCATGCAGTGTCACCATCACACCCTCTATAGAGAGTTGCGTGACCCTCTATAGAGGGTTGTCGTAGTCTCTATAGAGGGTGTGATGGATGGGTGCGGAGGGGGGGGATACTCCTAAATAATTCGTTGAGAAAAACAGGACGAGCGGCTGTGTCAAGATGAGAGACACAGCCGCTCGTGGGTAGTGGGATGGGGTTACGGTGTAACCCGGGATTCGCTTACTTGATGGTCACCTTCTTGCCACCGATGATGTAGATGCCACGGCTGAGGCCACGGAGGTCAGCAGCGGAGGTGACATTGCGGACGATGCGACCGTCGATGCTGTAGAGCGCGCCGGTCATCGCCTTCGCGGGCTCTGCCTCCAGAGAGGTGACTGCAACGGGAGCCTCCGTGCCGAGATACTCGAGCTTGAAGTTGTCGAAGGGACACCAGTCGTTATCGCTGCTGGGCTTCTCTGCCTTCTTCAGACCGAGGCGGACAGCACCCGTGACATCGAGACCCTCGCCATAGCCGAAGACGATTTCGTTGTGGAAGCGGTTGACGGGTTTCTCATCCTCGTCCTTGAGGTTGATGACGAGCTCGAAACCAGTCTTGGTGTTCACTGACCAGAAGCTGTAGGGCTCTCCTTCAGCAGGAGTCACATCGTACTTAATAAGTGCGTTGTTATCAATCGCCAGCTCGTAAGGAGTGATATCGTTGCCGTCATCGTCCTTCTCACCCGTGTAGCGGAATGCTCCACGCTCAAGGTCGCTCCAAGAAACAACATTGACGGCAAGGTCGTTGATGTAGAAGTACTCGGGGTTCGTGATGGTGCCGGCAGCACGTGCATTGCAGTCGCTGGCGCTACCACCGTAGCGGTAGAGGGCATCGACGCTCAGACGCCAGTAGCCGTCCTTCAGTTTCGGGAATTCCTGATAGATGTCGAAGGATGTTGCACCCCAGAACTCTGCTGCGCCGTTACCGTCGCCGCCTGCGTTACCCTGCTGTTCGACTGTCCAGCCGTTCTTGTTGCCCGTTTCGAAGTCGCCATTGACGATGATGGGCACCACAATGGGATTTGCCTCAGTAGCGTCGTCGAGCTCTTCCATACTCAGGATATAGTTGACCCATGCAACAGGCAGAGCGTCAATCCAGCCCTGCATCTGTTCGTTGCTCTGAATCTGGTCATCCTTTTGTGCATCCTGAATTTCCTGTAAGATAGTGGCGAGTGTCTCGTCGGTAAAGGTTCCCGTACCGTAGCTGTCGTCACGCTTCTTCTCATATTCCGGCAGAACTGTGTCGAAGAGTTTGTTGTACAGCTCCTCGCTGAGCTTGCAGGCTGCGATGGCTTCCTCCAGCTGTGCGATGACAGCCACCTGGGTCTCGCGGTCAGCGCCGAGGGCTGCACTGGCAGCAGCCAGAGCTTCACTATACAGAGTTGCGGTCTCCACGACGAAGGGAGCATAAGCTTCCAGCTCTGCGATGAGTGCTTCAATCTCGCCATCGAGCGTCTCGGGAATGCCATTGTAGTAGATCTCGAAGCCGTCGAAGATACACCAGTGGTTGGCTTGCAGCTCGTTGGTGCCGGCGAAGCCGACGCGGAGAGTGCCGCCGTCAGCAAGGACGTTACCGCTGACCTCGATGTAGGCCAAAGCAGCCTGCTCGGCGTATGCGGGATCCGTGAAGAGCTCGTGAGCACCCTGCTGGCTGTTGGGGATATAGTTGCCGTCACCGGCATCCCAGTCGCCAGTCTTTGCTGTCGGCGTACCGAGGGCAGCATTGTTCACGAGATGGGTGTGGTTGGCGCCAGCGTAGATGTAGGCGTACTCAGTAGCGTCGTAGTCACCATTCTGATAGCCAGGATAGTTGGTGTCGTTGGCAGCTGCACGATAGAACGCGTGGGTCTTGACCGTGTATTTACCCTTCGGCAGGTTCTCCAAGTCGCGGTAGATGTTGAAGGGACGGGCATCCCAAACCTCAGCCGTGCTGTAGTTGGTCTTGAAGTTGCCGGTCTTCGTCTCGTTCATCCACACGGGGTTCTCTGCGGGATAACCATTGGCAAAGGCAGTCTGCGTGGTGCCGTATGCGAAGGTCATGTCCTTGAAGAGGGGGCTGATGTCGAGGCCTTCTTCGATGGGCTCGCCAGCGGCGACGGCATCGTCGAACAATTTCTGGATGTCAGCAGCAATCATGTCGGCATAGCCATCAATCTTAGCGTTGATCTCCTCGGTGCTGATGGTCTGGTTGTCGTAGCCAGTGGTCAGCTCAGTCTGGAGATTGGTCAGCTTTGCGACGAGTGCATCGTAGCCAGCCTTCTCGTCGTACTTCTCGATGTCTGCTTCTAACGTTTCAATGAAGGTATTCAGCTTGACGTAGGCAGCCACGGACTCTACGACGGCCTGGCGTGCGCCGTTGAGCTGTGCAAAAGCGGCCTGATACTCGGCATCCTTGCTATCGTCGGAAACAGCTGTGGCCAATGGCTTGGCAGCAGCGAGAGCCTCCTCCAGTGCAGTGATGGCAGCCTTTTGTGCATAAGGCTCAGTCTCAAGGTAGCTCTCAGCGGCGGCCACCTCGGCAACAAGAGCCGTGTAGCTGGGCAGGCTCTGAACCTTGCCCACGTAGGTGAGTTGGAAGTTATCGCCACCAATCCAGTTGAGGTTGGTGTTGTCGATCATCAGACCTACGGTGATGGTGTCAGACTCTGTGGAGAGGTCAAACGTGTAAGCGAAGTGTGCGGGGTGCCATACATGAGACCATTTGCCCGTCTCCTCATCCTCGGTGTCGGTGCGGTCGCTGGCGAGGGCATCGCCGTGCAGGCTGATCTTGCCGTCGGAGTAGTAGAGATATACACCCGTGTAGTCTTCTTTCTCAATGTATGCCTCAGCGGCATTATCGGTCTGGTTGATTGCCATGGCATCACATTCGAGGATATAGCGGCCGTTGGGAAGTCCGCCGACCTTCTGGTACATCTTACCGTCGTTCAGCGTGTTGGGAGCAGCCACCCAGCTCTCGATGAAGCCCTGAATGGTGACGCTCTCGTCGGCGCTCTTGTAGGTAGCGCCCTGATACTGGTAGTTACCTGTAGCACCTTCTGGCTTCTCAATAGTCCAACCCGTAAGGTTGCCTGCTGAGAGGTCTGCGTTGGTGAGCAGGTACTTGGTCAGATTGATGGGGTTCTCCACGTCGGGATTGGCGTTGATGTAAGCCACGAGCGCCTTGGCGACCAGCGGGCGGAGAGCCTCGGTGGCAGCCTTGATCTCATCGGCAGTGGCTTCATCGTTGTTATAGACAGCGCTGGCCTCAGCGTAATCGGCACCATAGGTGACGGCATCGTTCAGCATCTCATAGAAAGGAACGCGCGCGTTGTAGATGGCCAGTGCTGTTTCGTATGCGCTGTATTCAGCATTGTAAGCCTCTTGCTTGGCCGTGAGGTCTTCCATGTCAACGCTCTCCTGATTGATGAATTCCCATACGATGTTCTCTGCCTCGATGTCAGAGTTGAACACCACCGGAGCACCAGGACCTGCGACAGAGGCGTACTGGTCATTGGAGTTGGGATAGGTGCCGAAGTCGGCATTCTGGATGTAGTAGCCATAGCCTTCACCCGTGGGGTTCAGCTGCCAGGTGTAGCCTCTGTTCTGAGTACCCAGGTCCACAAAGCCGGAAGCCTCGTTGTCGCGGAAGAGCTTCTGGCTGCTTCCGTTCAGGGTGCAATTGTAGTTTTCGCGCCCGTTATTGGTGCCATGAAAGAGGTACGTACCTGCAACGGGCACGAGTTCGTAGTAGTCGCCCGATGCATCCACGCGGATAGGCAGCAGGGGAAGTCCTGTGTCGGAAACACTGATCTGGGTACCCCAGCTGTTACCGCCGACGATGAACTGGCCACATCCGACATTGCGGATGAAATAGACATTACCAGCCTCGACTTCTGAAGCAGTAAATTCCAGCTCCAGCGGTGCAGGCTTTGTCGGTTCCACAGGCGCAGTCCATGATTGTGCCATCGCGCTCATAGTGAGGGCTGCGAGGGCGAAAAATGAAAGTAAACGCTGTTTCATAATTTGGCGAATAAATAGTGATTAGTTAGTGTTTTAAGCAAATTCGCGTACAAATCGCGTACAAAGATAGTAGCTACACGTGTTCCGTGAAGCACATTCTGTAAAAAAACGTGAATCCGTTAAGGTAATTTAACCTTTCGTTGGCATGTCAGATTTCCATCTCCACTTTTCTATTCTGCCTTCCATTTATCGCCTGCGCAGCCGCGTATTGACTGAATAGCGCCGCCTACAGTGCTTCGAGCATGGCGATCATGCGGTCGCCGAGGGCGCTCTTGCGCTGGATATGGGCCTGGGTCTCCATGACGAAGGGGTTGGTTTCGAAGTCGCCGCGGACCTGCTCGAAGTCGGCCTCCACGGTGCGCTGGCTGGCGCCGTCGAAGCCGAAGCCGGTGCGGGCGGAGAGGGAGAACTCCTTTTTGGCATCGGCATAGAGCATCTCGTCGAGCCGGACGACGCTCTGCTTCCAGCGACGTATGATCGTGATGAGGTCCTCGATGGTGATGCGGTCGGGGTAGAGGCCGTAGTACTCAAGCATCTTCTCGTAGGCCCACGTCCACTCATACTTGTAGTAGTTTTCGTGCATCTGCAGGAGGGCGCTGTTGAAGGCGTCGCCGGTGGGCACGCGGTCTGCCTCGACGTCGTCGAGGAGGGCGTTGACGAGTTCCTTGGGTGCGATGAGTCCTGCGAGATCGACCCAGAGGCCGCGGCCCTCGGTGCGGGTGGGCTTGAGGCCTTCGAGGACGCTCTCGGCGGTGGAGCAGTCGGTGCGCTCGAGGTGTGAGATGAGGGAGTTGCCGAGGAATTTCTCGATGGCGATGCGGTAGAGCTGCTGCCCGCGGTGGAGGGAGCTGTTGCTGATCTTGGCGCTCTGGTAGGCATAGACATCGCTGGTGGGTCCGCTGAGGCGCTCGAGTTCCTCGAGGATGTGTAGGCCGCGCAGCATCTTGTCGATGGTGTAGGGCGAGAGGAGGTTGAAGTTGATCTGATCCATGCGGCCCTCGGGGTGGCGGCGGTCACGCTTGGGCCACTTCTGGGCGTCGCGCACGGTGCCTACGGAGCGCAGGTTGACGGCTGGTGCGAGGTAGGTCTCGCCGTTCTTCTCGATGAGGTAGGAGAAGGGCAGGTCGCTGGTGTCGGCGTGGCTGCTGTGGCGCCCCATGACGAGGGAGAAGGCTCCGATGCGGGCGGGCCAGAGGATGTAGCTGTCCGACGATGTCTTGGCGCCGCGCTCCATAGCGCCCTGATGGATGGGGCCGAGCTTGTACATGTGGTTACTCTGGTTGCTGCCCGAGCCTGCGTTCATGAAGGAGAAGAGGCCGGCGATGAGGAGGGTGCTCTTGTGGTGGGTGACGGTGAAGGGTCCGGCGAAGATGGCGCAGGCCTCGCCGTTCTCCTCCTGGCAGTTGCAGAAGAAGAGGCTGTCGGAGGCGGAGTAGCCGTGGCCGAGGGTGCAGGCCTGGCCGACATAGACGCGCGTGAGCGTGGTGCTGTCCTCGACGGCGGAGCCGTCCTGGATGATGAAGTCGTCGGCGATGACGCCGTAGCCGACGTGCACGGGTGCCTCCTGACGGCTGTTGAGGGTTCCGTTCTTGAGGCGCCCGGCGCCCTCGACCTTCGCGTACGCGCCCACGTACATATTCTTGATGTACCCGGTATCTACGATGGTGACGTGTTCGCCGATGGTGCCGCGGGTGCTGGTGCGCTCGGCGGTGCGACGTGCGGCATAGCCCTTGAGGTGCTCGATGAGGAGGGGGCGGTGGCGGTAGAAGGTCTCGAGGTATGCCTCGTGGGCGGTGAGGTGATCGTGGATGGTCACCTCGCGGCCGCCGGTCTCGTTGAGGACTGCGACCTCGACGCCGTTGCCGAAGCTGGTGGGGCTGTCGCAGAGGATGATATCGACGTTCTCGATGAACGTGTCGTGGGCGATGTCGTAGTTGGCGATGTAGTTCTTGATGTTCTCGATGCAGCAGTCATCGCCGATGGTGACATTGTGGAGGGTGGCGTGGAAGAGGCCGGAGTGCTTATGGATGCCGCCGGGCATGTCGAAGCTCTTCGTGAAGGCTCCGATGCGGATGTCACCCGAGAAACGGGTGTGGCGGATGTACTTCAGGCTGGCATCGTCGGTGATCTGTACGCGTGCCCAGTCCTCGGCGCTGCAGGCCTGGGACTCCAAGAGGGCGATTTCGGTTTGTGTGAGGGGGCGCATATTGAGTTGAGAGTTGACAATTAAAAGTTTAAAGTGATGCAAAGGTATGAAGTTTCTGTGGAATAGTGGTACAAAATACACTTAAATCTTTCGTCTCTCGGCAAAAAAATGAAATCTGTCAACTCTCAACTGTCAACTGTCAGCGAAAAACGTTATCTTTGCGGCATGAAACTGATTCGTAACCCGTGGGTGTGGCTCTGCCGTTTCCGCCATCGCAAAGGCTATGGCGTGCACTCTCCGACGGACTACGCCTTCATCCGTGGTGTGCTCTTAGAGCCGTGGCAGTACTATGCCTACGAGGAGCTGGACGCCCTGCACCCTTGGTGGGTGCGGGCTGCGGGGCTGTACCCGCTGGCGTGCCGCCGTCTGCTGTTCCGGTTGGCGAACGCGGTGCATCCGCGCACGATCCGGCGCTTCCACGGGCGGCCTGTGGAGGAGGCGTACATGGCGGCGGCGGTGCCCTCGGCCGAGTGGGTGGAGGGGGCTGCGGACTTCGTGTTCGTGCCGCATGAGTGTCTGGCGGAGGCGGAGGCGCTGGTGGCGCAGATGGGCAGGAGCGGGATGATGGTCCTGGAGGGCATCCATGCCGACGCGGCCGCGCGGGCGTTGTGGCAGCGTCTGCAGCAGGAGCCCTGCGTGGGCATCACCTACGACCTCTACACTTACGGTATTCTATGCTTCGACCGTTCGCGTCACCCCCATCATTACATCGTCAGTTTCTGAACCCGACGCTCTCCGCCCCCCTTTCGGTGGCCTTTTTTGTCGCTCTGCGGGTCATGTTTATATTATTTCGGGGTTCTCATGCAAAATATTTGCATTTTCTGCATCGTGAATAACGAATTCTTTGTACCTTCGCGCCCGCAAAAAAAGGTATGCAACGCTAAACTATCAACTATCAACTTTAAACTATCAACTCTAAACTTAATATGTACTGGACACTGGAACTTGCATCAAAACTGGAGGATGCCCCCTGGCCTGCAACCAAGGAGGAGCTCATTGACTACGCCGTTCGCAGCGGCGCCCCCCTGGAGGTCATCGAGAACCTGGAAGAAATCGAGGACGAGGGCGACATCTACGAGAACATCGAGGACGTCTGGCCCGACTACCCCACGAAAGAAGACTTCCTCTTCAACGAGGATGAGTATTAGACTGTAGATTTTGTCTAAGCAATTAAATATCAGCGAGATAAGCAAATTTTATTTGTTTGTCTCGTTGGTGTTTTATGGTCTTAAACAGCCTGATTTGTTTGCCTAAATTGCAATTTTTAACCCTTAAAATCGAGTTTGTTTGTCTAAAAGTTAGTACTTTTGCACATCCTCAGGAATAATAAGACAAACAAATAAGATTATGGGAAGACCAAAAAGATTGTATCCGTTAGGAAAGTATCGCCTTCGCACGCCGAAGGAGATAGATAAGAACAAGGCTTATTCTGTAGAGTTGGAATACACATGGAATATGCAGGCAATACGTAAGTCAGCTAATGTTTTCGTGAGAGTCGCTGATTGGAACCAAAAGGGAAATCAGGGACGTGGTGAGATACGGACAAGTTACGGGAGCGAATATAAACGAATGAACCAACTTCTGATTGCGCGTGTTGATAGGATTGATGCTCAACTCGCAGAATACAATGAGAAGCATCCTCACCAGATAACCGTAGAGGTTATAAGTGGTATCTTGGCCGATAAGCCCTTGTCACGTAAAGATCAGGGAAAGGACTTTGTGGAATTTACGATGGAGCGTCTTGACTCCGATTATGCCAGGAACAAGATAGGCAGAAGCAGATATATGAATGGGAAGTCATGTATGAATGTGTTTACGATATTCCTTCGTTCTACTAAAAGTGGCACTTATGAATCGGACAAAATCTATGTTGGTGATGTAACTGTAGAATTGATTGAGTCCTATATCACTTGGCGAAGGGAAATCAAACAAAATGGAGATGAGACAATCAATCATGCATTAGCCCCTATCATGAAGGCGTGTGCCTATGCTGCTGAGTTAGGGATAATTGAACCAGCGATTAATGCTAGGATTCAGGACATGCGCATCATCAGTAGGCCGTCGTTATCGGCTGAAGAAGATGAATTCGATGGTAGAAGTCTGAGTCATGACCAGATGGAGGCTTTGCTTGAATATTATAGGAACTGTAAGGAACCACGCAGAAAGGAGTTCCTTGAAA
>JAFUYT010000034.1 GCA_017470425.1 Bacteroidaceae bacterium
CCTCCTTCCCCTTCTTTCTCCCGCCCCCTCCTGCCTTCCCCCTGCCCCCCGCCCCGTTTCCGGCGGTTCGTCCGTCGGCTCCTCCCTCCCTCGCGTACATTATTTATATAAAGGCACCCCAGAATAAGTGTACAAAATGTCCTCCAAAGATTAACAAATGTTAAAATCGGGGGGGGTAATGAAGCCGCCCTGTTAAAAAGTCTTGGCGGTTTGCCTGAAAGTCCGTACCTTTGCAGCGAACAACAAATAAGGACTAAGAAGACCCTTTCAACTTGACCGCGTGAGCCAGAGCAACGAGGAGGCCAAATGCCTTCCGGTAGTGAGCTACGGACTCCGCGGAAATCGCGAAACGGGCAACACGATACAAACTAACACCCGAGCCGCACGAAGGCAGAAAGTAGCAGATGAAGAATAGTAGAGGCATACGACTTTTGTGGACGCTGATTCTCATGGTGTGGGGATTGCCGGGCTGCTCCTTTGCTCTCGTCAAGGTGGCTCCGCCGCCGGTCGTTGGTGTGTTATTGAGCGGCGATTTGCCGCTGGACACGCTTGGCTTCTACGACCGTTATCCCTTCATCCGTTTTGTGGGCAGTCAGGAGGATGCCAGCCTCGTGCAGCTGAGCGACGACGAGATCCTCGACCAGGCCGGAAAGGTAGTGTTCCGCGTGAACCGCTACGATGTCTTTACCAACGATTCCCTTTTACATGAACTGGAGACACTCATCTTGCCCCGGATCAACCGGGACAGCCTGAGGCTGTGCCGTATCGTGGTGCGTGGTGCCGCGTCGCCCGAGGGTCCTGTGCCCAACAACCGTATGCTCGGACGTCGTCGTGTGGCTACGCTCACTAATTTTTTACGCGCGCGTATGAGCGTGCCCGTGGACGAGCGCAACTTTACTACCGAGGCCGTCACCGAGGATTACCGCCTGTTGCTGACCATGATGCGGCGCGCCGCAGATCCCGACCTCGATGCCGTGCAGCGGCTCTGCAACCGCCACCTGCCCCGCTATGAATACACCCTTCTGAAGCGAGAACTGCAGCGCCTGCAGGGTGGCCGCCTCTGGCGCCGCCTCCTCAAGGACTACTTCCCCGAGCTGCGTGCAGCGAGGGTGGTGCTGTTCTTCGAAGAAGCTAAGCCCCAGAAGGAAACACCAGAAGCTATAGAAACGCCAGAAGCTCCAATGATTATAGAAGCTGTGGAAGTTCCGGAAACGCCAGAGCTCCCCCTTGCCCCCCGCGTCCTCAGCATCCCGCGCCGCGAGCTGCTCTCGGTGAAGACCAACCTGCTGTTGGATTTCGCCTATGTGCCGGGCTACGACCGGTGGTGTCCCATCCCCAACGTGGCCATCGAGTACTACCCGCTGCGGGGGCACTTCACGTATGGCGCCTCGCTGGACTTCCCCTGGTGGCAGCACTACAGCGACCATAAGTTCTTCCAGATCCGCAACTACCAGCTGGAGGCCCGCTATTATCTGCGTTCCGGCAGCATCGAGCGTCGCACGCCCGGCGAGGGCGCCGCCTTCCGCGGACTCTACTTCTCTGCCTACGCACATGCCGCCCTCTTCGGTATCTGCTTCGATGCAGACCGTGGCTGGGAGGGTGAGGCGCTGGGCGGCGGCCTCGGCGTAGGCTATGTGCTGCCCCTCGGCCGCAAGGGCCACTGGCGCATGGAGTTCTCCGCGCAGGTCGGCGTCTTCTTCAGCGGCTACGACCCCTATCAGTACGAGAACCCCGTGAACCCCTACTACCGCGACGGCCTCTATTACTACAAGTGGACGGGCCGCAAGGCTGACTTCCGCGAGCGTCAGTACCGCTTCACGTGGTTCGGTCCCACCCGCGCGGGCATCACCATCTCCTATGACATCCTCTACCGGCGCTGGCGCAAGAAAAGCGAACGGCAGCTCCCCGCCAGCTCCATCGGCACCGAGGGATGGCGCGGCGCCAGCTTCCGAGACCACGAGCTCGTGGTGGAGGAGTGAGGAATGAAGAATCCTTCGAAATATCGAAATATCGAAATAACGAAATGCCGAAATAACGAAATATCGAGAATTAAGAATTGAAAACTGAAATGAGATTGAATAGAATCATAGCAAACGTGACAGTACTACTTCAGAGCATCCGTTCTGAAGCACGCCGTTTACTATGCATTCTTTCCATCTTTCAATTTTTCAGTCTTTCAATTTTATCAACCTCCTGCGAACGCAAGCCGCTGCTCCACCTCTACGACGAGGGCGATGTGTCGCTCGATCTGCCCATCGTGGATCTCGACCTCCAGGTCTATTGGGACTACGAGATCGGCTACGACATCACCTACGACTGGCGCGCCGAGTGGTACTACGGCTGGGACGAGACCGACCAGTCCATCTTCGGTCCCATCGGCTACACCGAGCCCAGCATCTTCGAGCTGCGCCGCTACTACACCGGCGACACACCCCTGGCACCCCACAACAGCGTCCTCGCCACCACCATCGCCGGCCACAGCTTCCAAGGGCAGTACGAATGGGGCTTCTGGGACATCCTCGTATGGAACCAGGTCTATACCCTCGACGGCGTGCAGAGCCTCCACTTCGACGAGGAGAGCACCCTCGACCAGGTCACCGCCTACACCAACCCCTCCATGCACGCCTCCCGCTACCACGCACCCCGCTACACGCAGGCCTTCTACGAGCCCGAGCCCCTCTTTGCCGCCTACGACCGCGCCATCGAGATCAACCGCAACCTCGACGGCTTCATCTTCGACGAGGAGCGCAACGTGTGGGTCAAGACACTCGGCATGGAACTCCTCCCCATCACCTATATATACCTCCCGCAGATCATCCTGCACCACAACAACGGGCGCATCACCTCCGTGCAGGGCGACGGCAACATCTCCGGGATGGCACGCACCACCGTCGTCAACACCGGCCAGGCCGGCCCCGACGCCATCGCCGTCTATTTCCACACCCGCATGAAGCCGCACTGCGACAAGGCCGGTGAGGATGTCGATATCATCGGCGGGCGCCTCATGACCTTCGGCATCACCAACACCGCCGCCAACCGCATCTCGCGCGCCGACGACCTCGCGGATGCCAACCGTCACTACCTCGACGTGACGATGCAGTTCAACAACGGCATGGACTCCACCTTCGTCTTCGACGTCACCCGCCAGGTGCGTCAGCGCTACAAGGGCGGCGTCATCACCGTGGAGCTCGACATGGACACCGTCCCCATCCCCCGCCGCCGCGGCGGCTCCGGCTTCGACGCCGTCGTCAAGGACTTCGAGGATGGCGGCACACACGAATTTGAAATGTAACTCTCACATAAATTACTCATAAATTAAGCCATAAATTATTCATAAATTAAAAGTTACATAAATTAGAAGATACACCAAGAGTAAATAATTCATGATCAATTCGTGATTAAATTCATGGATAATTCATGTAAAACATAAAACCTTCTCACACAAATTACTCATAAATTAAGCCATAAATTATTCATAAATTAAAAGAAACACTTGAGATAATAATTCATGATCAATTCGTGATTAAATTCATGGATAATTCATGTAAAACATAAAACCTCTCTCTCACACAAATTACTCGTAAATTTAACCATAAATTACTCATAAATTAAAGATACAAATATATGAACCCTAAGGACTATTCAGATATTGTGTACAATGTAATTGGCGCAGCCATGAAAGTTCACAGCGAACTGAACTGGGGGCTATTGGAGCCGCTTTATACTGAAGCACTCCACATGGAACTGGAAGAATGTGGCATCCCCAACGAAATGGAAGCCCATCTGCCATGCTATTACAAAGACAAGCAGATGAAGAAATCCTACCAACCAGACCTATCTGTCGAGGGGATCATTATTGAACTGAAATCCACGAGTGACCTGATTCCTGCACACCGGGCACAACTCTTCAACTATATGCGACTGACCAAGTCGCCCATCGGGCTTCTGATTAACTTCGGAAGAAAAAGCCTTCAAGGCGAACGATATGCCTATTTAGAAGAAACAAACGAATGTGTGCTTCTTGACCGAAACATGAATATGCTCTATCCGGCCGACTCTGAACCGGACACCGATGACTATTGGAGATTCATGGAAGAGGAGCAGAGCTACATAAATAATCATTCATGATCCATTCAAGAAAAATAATTCATGATCAATTCGTGATTAAATTCATGGATAATTCATGTAAAACATAAAAACTTCTCACACAAATTACTCATAAATTAAGCCATAAATTATTCATAAATTAAAAGAAACACTTGAGAAAATAATTCATGATTAATTTGTGATTAAATTCATGGATAATTCATGTAAAACATAAAACCTCTCTCTCACATAAATTACTCATAAATTAAGCCATAAATTATTCATAAATTAAAAGAAATACTTGAGATAATAATTCATGATCAATTCGTGATAAAATTCATGGATAATTCATGTAAAACATAAAACCTTCTCACAAATTACTCATAAATTAAACCATAAATTATTCATAAATTAAAAGATACACTTGAGAAAATAATTCATGATCAATTCGTGATTAAATTCATGGATAATTCATGTAAAACATAAACCTCTCTCTCACATAAATTACTCATAAATTAAGCCATAAATTATTCATAAATTTAATTTTCCGCGGCCACCGCGACGACGAACCAGACAGACAACAACGCCCAGCGATTTCCGTGCCTTTGCGCACCCTGACCGCGACATTCCGCGGTCCCGATCAAACCAGATCAAAGTACAAAACAATTTTTAATTCATTTATTTATTCACCAAATTCAAATCATTATGAAAACAAAGTATTTTTTCCTCGCAGCCCTCGGCGCCCTCGCGCTGACCAGCTGCGTCAATGACGAGTTCGTCGGAGCTGACAGCTCGCCGGCCGCTGAGGCTGCTGACGGTGCCATCAACTTCGGATTCAATTTCCAAAATGTCACTCGTGCTGACCAAGTGGGTGTTGATGCTGCCACCACTCTGCAGAACCAGTTTATCGTCTATGGAACCAAGCATGCTTCCGCTGAAGCAGCTGATGCAAGTAACGATGAAGTCGTATTCCAGAACTATGTAGTAGAATATGAGGAAAATTCAGCTGGTCACACGGCATCCAATACTCACAACTGGGAGTATGTTGGAAAGACTCATTATGATGCAGCGAAAGTATCCCCAGCTATCACAGGTTCTCAGGCTATTAAGTATTGGGACTACAGTGCAGTTCAGGGTTACACTTTCTACGGAATTGCATCAAAGGCTGACATCGCAACTAACAACAAGGTTACTGTTACTAAGACAACCACAGGTACTACCGTTTATGACAAGGGTTATAGTGTTGTGCTGTCTTCTGGTGCTAATTTGGATCAGTTGTTCGTCGCTGACCGTAAGCCTGTTGCAAAGACAGACTTCAACAAGCCTGTAACGCTGACCTTCCGCAACTTTGGTGCACGTGTCCGTGTTGGTTTCTATGAGACTATTCCCGGATACACGGTTACTATTAACAAGTTTTATGCAGATGATGATGCAGCTACAGCTATCACATCATTTGCACCGATGGCTGACGCTAAGACGACTTTTACGGCTGCCCTGCAAAACATCAGTACAACTCCTACTTCTCCGGCAACAAACACAATGACCGTTTCATATTATGATAATACTGATGCTTCTATTGAGAATCATGTTAAATTAACGGCCTCAACTGTTGATTACGATTACAATTTTGCACTTGGAAATGGTGTTGTAGGTTCAGTGCTGGGAACTTCAGCAGCTTCACCGACATGGGACAACAGCGGCAATTACACCACTGTTTATCCATTTGAGGCAAATACCAACCCCATGCTGATAAAGGTCGATTATACTCTAACAGCAGAGGATGGTGCTAGCGAGACTATTGTGGTTCAAGGTGCTAATGTGGTGGTACCCACTCAGTACGTTAAATGGAAGAGCAACTTTGCCTATACCTATCTTTTCAAGATTAGCGACAACACGAATGGCACGACAGATGGTACGACACAGGGACTCTATCCCATTACCTTTGATGCCGTTACTGTTGCTGTTGCTGATGATAATACTCAGGAGACAGTTACTACCTTTGAGGATTATTCAGTCACGACCTATGCTAATGGTTCCAAGGTTACAACCAATGATGAATATAAGGCTGGAGAAGATATTTATGTTGTAAAGACCAACAATTCTACGGGTGCTGTTATAGCTCCAACTGCTATTGGAGCGTCAGCTAACAATGCACAAGTATATGTTGCTACGACTACTGGTGATGTTATCTCGGAAGCTACAGTTAAGGCTCGTCTCACAGGTTCTCCCAATGGCATTACTTTAACAGCTACGACATCGGACGAAATCGCTACACTTGTGCAGAATGTTCCTGCTGCAGATGGTACTAATTATGACTTCGGCACTAATGGTGCTGTTAAGTTTACACCTTCACCTGCTGCAGCCGCTACCTATGTATATGTGTTTACTCGCACGGCTAATGTAGCCCCAGGTTATAATCCTGTTGGTTCTGGTACATATAGTGGTGGCACGACTTACTATTTCAAGACTACAGGCGATGTTTATTATCCTGCTGAGGGTATCAATGCAGGAAACTTCGATACCTACAAGGCAAGTCTATATACTCAGACTTCTGCCGGTACAGCTGGAGAATATGATATCAAGGTCATAAAGGTTAATCCCTAATCACTCCACATCCCCGAATCTATGTCAAAACAGAGCGTATCACTCATGATTTGACACTACGATGAGCAACAGAAGCCTACCGAGGTTCGACTCCTCGGTAGGCAACAAAGAAAAAGACAGCATGAGGCCGGTGCCTCGGAAGAAAGGAATAAAAATACACTCGATGAGCAGGAAAGAAGCATTAAAACTGTTTGAAGACAGGAAAGTCCGCGTCGCCTGGGACGACGAACTGGAGAAATGGTATTTCTCCATCGTGGATGTATGTGGTATTCTTACTGAAAGTAAAGATGCCCTAACCGCTCGTAAGTATTGGAATAAACTGAAGCAGAGACTGAAAGAGGAAGGAAATGAAACGGTGACAAATTGTCACCAGTTGAAACTTCATGCCGCCGATGGTAAGATGCGTCTCACGGATGTCGCAGACACCGAGCAACTCTTCCGCATCATGACCAATGTGGAACTCCTGTTAAACTCGCTCGCCGAGGCCTCTGCTACTGAAATCTCCAAGCAAGAGAATCCCAAAGGATTCACTCGTAATGCCGACGTGGCTAAGCGTGGTGGCCAGGTGGCAAAAGCTGCCCGCAATCAGTTGGAGACTCAACTTGGCCATTAAGCACAGACGATTAATTAATATGAATAACAAATATCAATTTTACACAGTTATGAAAAAGAAACATTTTATTCTTGCAGCTACCGCCATCGCCCTGATGGCCAGCTGCGCCGACGAGAGCTACGTCGGCGACCAGAATGCACTCGACGCCGCTAATGGCGAAAAAGCCATCAGCTTCGGCTTCGATGTGCCGGCTGCTACGCGTGCTGATAACGTAGGTGCCGACGCCGCCAGTGCGCTGGGCAATTATTTCATTGTTTATGGTGAGAAAAAAGAGACTGCACAGACAAAGTACGAAGATGGTAATCTCGTTTTCCCAAACTACACGGTACATTATGGAACCAACACTGCATACACCACTACCAGCAACACCAAGGACTGGGAGTATGTGGGTGAGACACCCATCTCAACTACCAATGTGAAGATGAATGACGGCAGCTCAGATGAAACGGCTCCTTCAGAACAGACCATCAAGTATTGGGACTATGCAGCTGCCACCTATACCTTCACTGCTGTGTCAGCTCTAAAGGAGGATATAGAGAATGGACGCGTTGTGATACAGAAGAATACCGTTGGTGCTGATAACGTTTATCAGAAGGGTTATACCATCACTTTGGCTAAGACAGGTAGTGACCCTTATACTTATCCGGTCCTTAATAAGCTGTATTTTGCAGACCGTAAGGTGATTTCCCAAAGTGCAGGCACCGACCGCAATGCTTCCGATGCCTATGGTGGCAACGTGACCCTTCGTTTCCGCAATCTCGTATCACAGATTCGTGCTGGATTATATGAGACTATTCCCGGTTATGACATCACTGAGATCAAGTTCTATGTAACAGGAGATAGTGAAGCTCAAGTAAGCAGTACATCTGCTTTCGGCGCTATCTGTCCCAACACCAAGACATCCAACTATGAAGGTACTATCACAGTTAATTACTACACAAACTCCGATGGTTCTCTTGAGAATCAACCGAAGGTGACTCATTCTGTATCTCCAGCCGCAGACCTGATTCTGGGCACCAACTTAAGCACAATATCCACATCGTCTGTATTGGGCAAATCCGCTTCATCCCCGACCTGGGAAACCAGTGGCGGCACTTTCACAGAAGTTCTGCCTCAGATAGAGAACAACACAAATCTTAAGCTAAAAGCTAATTATAAGTTGTATAACAGTGTAACTCACGAAACCATCAACGTCACCGGCGCCACCGCCGAGATTCCTGCTGAGTACCTCAAGTGGAAGCCCAACTACAAGTACACGTACCTCTTTAAGATCAGTGACAATACTAACGGCTCTACTGGGCAGGACGTTACGGGTCTCTATCCCATCACCTTCGACGCTGTCGAAGTGGTCGCTGAGGACGGCGTGGCAGAGTACATCACCACGGTTAGCGAGCCCAGCATCACAACGTTTGGTGTAAAGGATAGCAAGTATGTGACAGGCAGTAGTGACTATCCTGCAAGCACAGATGTCTATGCGACAGTAGAGGATGCAAGCAGTATGCCTACGCTTTCAGCTTCTAACATGCAACTCTATACAGTCACCACCTCCGACGCTACCAACTTCCCCATCACGGAGGCATCTGTGGCCGAAGCGCTCATAGAAGGCCCGACATGGACTAAGGCTCAGACGGACAACAAGAAAATCACATGCACTGTAAGTTCGTTTACTTACCAGAACTCAGTTCCTGCAGAGGATGGTACAACCAAGACGCTCCATGCAACAGAGGATAAAGCTGCCAAGTTCACGACAGCAGCCTCCACGACCTACGCCATCGTCTATCAGAAGACAGCGGCAACATATACAACGGATGGTGGTAAGAACGACTACACTAGCGAGAGTTTCACCGCTGCAGGAATGCTTTATACTGATGCCGAATGCACTTCCGTTGCTGCCTCTTGGACAGATGGCATAACATACTACAAGCGCACTGCTGTCAGCAATAAGGGCGTGTATGCTATCAAGATAGTGACAGTCGCCCCCTAACACCCAGCTCTCACCCCGCCAGAGAGCGCGCTCTTTGGCGGGGTGGGGTCAATGGGGCCAGAAGCCCTAAGAAAGAAATAAGAAACATTAAACTGAGCAGACAATGACAACACTGCAAGGATTCCTTCAGAAGAAAGGTAACTATCAGAATCTCGCCGTCTATAGGAAGGTGGAGGTGATCTATGGTATTGCCTGTCTGATGGTCTCCTTGCTGATGGTCTCCTTGCTGCTCGCTGCCTGCTCTTCCACGGAGGAGCCTGTGCCTGCCCCGACGCCTGAGCCGGTGCCGGAGGTGGTGGCGGAGACGCCCATCACCTTCAGCGGACAGGAGAGCGAGGAACAGGTGGTGACGAGGGCTCGGGGAGCACGGGGCGATGGCGCCATGACCCGTGCCGCCACGCCGCTGAGCGAGTCGGCAACATCTTTCCAAGTGTGGGGCTATAAGGACATGACGTTCGAGGACGGTGTCTATGGCGGCAACCAGACGGTATTCCCGGGCTACGACGTCAAATGGCAGACGGGCAGCGCCGCCACCACGACTACGAACAGCAGCGGCTGGGAGTATATCCTGCTCTCGAACCCCGAGCAGACCATCAAGTACTGGGACTGGAGCGCTGCGGCGTACCGCTTCTTCGCGGTGACGGGCTACACCTCCCATGAGGCCCATGAGCCCAATGGACCCCATGAGTTCAGCATCGTGGCCGATGTCACCGACATGGCTGCCACGCCGTTCTTCACGAACCTGTGGTTCTCGACGGGTGATCCGGTGCTCTACGCTGACCGACAGTTCGGCAAGCCGGTGACGCTGGTGTTCCTGAAGCCTTACGCGCGCGTGCGGTTCCTATTTAAATATGTGTTCCCGCGCGAGGGCATCCTCTTGGAGAACAAATGCTTCAAGCCGACAGCCGACTACATGGCGGCTGAGGTGGATAAGGTGAAGATCGCCACTGCCGGCACATTCACCGTCTCCTACCCCCTGACGGGGGCGGCAACGCGCGAGTCGTTCACGGTCACGGACATCACTGCCCGGCTGGAACAGTTCCGTGAGGACGCCGACCCCGACGACGACAGTAAGATCTACACCGAGACCACCGACGGGTGGTACATGGTGCTACCGAACAACACCCAGGGCAGCTTCACGCTGTCCGTGGATGTCAACAAGACGACCAGGACCTGCGTGGTGCCTGCCGAATACATGCAGTGGCTGCCCGGCTACGGCTACACCTACATCTTCAAGATCACCGAGGAAGGTGGCGTGGAGATTGAACTGGTGGAGTCGGCGGTAACGCCCTGGCAGGAGATGGAAGGTAACCGCACAGTATATAATTGGTAAATGGTAAATTGAAAGAGATAAGGACCATAGAGAGAGGAAGGAGACCCGGCCTGACGGCCGGGGCACTGCGGTTGGCCGGGGCGCTGCGGCTGGGCGGGGTGCTGCGGTTGGCCGGGGCGCTGGGGTTGGCCGGGGCGCTGGGGCGCAAGGCGACCAGGGTCCTGGGGCTCTTGGGGCTGATAGGGCTCGTGGGGCTCGTGGGGTGCTCTGCTGAGGTGGAGGAGCCGGTGACGGCGGAGGACACACAGGGGATGCCTGTGGAGGTCCGGAGCTCCGTGACCGCCTTCGAGGAGGTGGTCAGGGGGGCGGCGGCTGCGAAGGCGGATGGGACCTGGCCTGACGGCCAGGGCACTGCGGCGGGACAGGGCACTGCGGCGGGACAGGGCACTGGGGCGGCTGGGGCTGCGGTGACACGGGCTTGGTTGCCGCCCAGCGGGTACTCGCTCTATGATGGCGCGGACAGCAAGACGATAGGCGTGCGCTTCACGCAGAACGGGGAAGAGCCGTTGCAGGGCTACTTCTTCAAGAGCAGCGGGCAGTGGCGCGTGAGTCTGCTGGAGGGCGCTGAACTGGCGGCTGAGACGTACTACCTCTATGGCTATATCCCCCACACTACGGGTATGTCGAGCGAGATCTCCTCGACGGTGACGCCCGGCGACAACAGCGCCTACAGCAGCAAGGCCGTGATGAAGCTCAAGAACGTGCCGACCGTCATGCCCTCGGACCTCTGCGTGGTCATCGGGGCCAAGAACGGCAGAACGGACTACCGTGAAGCCTCCGACTACAGCGTCACGGGGCTGACGCGCGGAAACTTCGAGTATGTGGCCACTGCCACCTCGGGCGAGGGCACTGGCAACTATGTCTATATGCTCTTCGACCACCTCTACTCAGCGCTGCGCATCCAGATGAAGGTGCACTCCGAATACACGGCGCTGCGCACCATCAAGCTGAAAGAGCTTCGTCTGCAGACCGCCACCGACGACGGCGCTGCAAAGGCGAAAACAGATATCACCGTCGCGCTGGCCGCCAACGGCACCGGCAGCGACCCCATCACCAGCGTCACCTTCACACCCGACGCGACAAGCGGCGACAGCGACGGCGTGGTCTTCACGTCGGGTGCAGGCCAGACGCTGACGACCGACTACAGCACGTTCCAGAGCCACTTCATGCCTCACGGCGTGACGAAGCTGCTGCTGACGAGCACCTACGACGTCTATGACAATAACCGGACGCCAGAACACCCCGACGGCAATCTCGTCCGTCAGGACTGCCAAGCAACTAACGCCCTCGAGATCAGCAAGCTGTTTGACCGACAGACAGAAGCGAGACGGGGCTTCAGATATACCATTAACATCACCATCCGCCCGACATACCTCTATATGTTGTCGGAGCCGGATCTGAACAATCCGACGATGGAGGTGGAGTGAGACTGCACCCCCTCCCGGCCTCCCCAAGGGGAGGAGAGAGGAAGGTAAAAAGGAAAAGGAAATTGAAAGAGATAAGGAACATAGGTAAAGGAAGGAGACCCGGCCTGACGGCCGGGGCACTGCGGCGCGGGGCTGCAAAGATGACCAAGGCGGCCGGGGCTGCTAAGGCGGCCGGGGCACTGCGGCGCGGGGCTGCAAAGATGACCAAGGCGGCTGGGCTGTGGGGGCTGTTGTGGCTGTTGCTGCTGTGGCCGCTGGGATTGGCTGCGCAGATCAAGGTGGGTGGCAGCATTTACGGCGGTGGTAACATGGGCCAGGTGCACGGCAGCACGACCGTGACCGTGAAGGAAGGTGACCTGAACAAGGTGTTCGGCGGTGCGCGCATGGCCAACGTGGGCGGCAATGCCTACGTGAACATCGACGGCGCCCACGCCACCGGCTACACCGTCATCAACTATGTCTTCGGCGGTAACGACATCGCCGGCAACATCGGCACAGCCGAGGCTGTGGGCGAGGCTCTGCCCGCAGAACTCGAGGGCAACGCCGACGGCGTGGATAACACCTGGAACACCTATGTCCACCTCTCTTCTAAGATGACGGATGCCGTCCCCGCCACCCTCGCCTCCGACAACCAGAAGACCTACATCGGTCAGCTCTATGCCGGCGGCAATGGTGATTACTTCTACGACTCCTCGACCGCGGACGGGAAGACCACACACTACATCTACACGAAAGATCCCCTCGAAGGCGGCACGCTTCTGGAGACCATCGTCACCGACGAGGGTGATGTGGGCTTCCAGACACCTCACTTATCCAAAGCCTACCTCGACATGCAGGGCGGCTCCATCGTGTATGCCTACGGCGGCGGCAACAAAGCCACTGTGACGGAGAAGACCGTCATCCACGTGGATAACCCCAGCGAGGTCGTGAACCACCTCTTTGTCGATGAGAACGGTGTGGAGGCTGCGTCGTCGGTCTATGACGATTATGAGACTTCAGAGCCCAAGACCCTCGCCGCCGGCTACACAGAACTGCTGACCAACACCCGCTTCAAGGAGGGCATGGGCATCAACCTCGGTTTCTCGCGACCGAGCAGCGGTGACTTCCAGGTGGGCCGTCTCTTCGGTGGTAACAACCTTGAGGAAATGGCTATCCGTCCGACGTGGAACCTGCAGAGCGGCAAGATCCGTAACCTATACAGCGGTGGCAACAAGGGTGCGATGACATCTCCCGAGGGCCTGCTGCTGGAGATCCCAGCCACTTCTTCCATCGTCGTGGATAACCTTTTTGGCGGCTGCCGTATGGCCGACGTGCGACCGTCGGTGAACGGCGTCTATACGCCGACCGTGAACCTGCCCGGCTACTACTTCCCGAATGAGCTGTCTGCGCGCGTGCTCGTGCGCGGGGGCGATATTAATAATGTATATGGCGGTAACGACGTGACGGGCCAGGTCTATGGCGGCAACGCCGTCGGCGTCTATGCCACCATCCGTGGCGACATCTACGGCGGTGGCAACGGCGACTACCCCTACACCGACAATGAAGACCTCCGGGAGAGTAGCATCTATGGTGACCTCTACTATTCCACGAGCGGCTACACCACGTCCTACGACGCGCTGAACGCCTTCCGTCCCAACGCCGAGCAGGTGTCCATCCGTGTGGCGGGCGAGACCCGTCCGACCATCATCAAGGGTAGTATCTACCTGGGTGGTAACTGCGCGTCGCTGGCCACGCACAAGGAGAATCCGATGGTGGAACTGAAGATCGGTTCCAACGTGCTTGCCGACAATGTCTATCTGGGCAACAACGGCGCAGGCATGGTCGATAAGGACTTCCTGAAGCTCTATGCCGGCTACGTGGATGAGAATGATGAGTACAACGCCAGCGAGGGCACGAAGTTCAGCAGCCTGAACCTGCGCGGCAGCTCCGAGTTTGCCGAGTACATGGAGGGCGTGGCGATGAACCTGATGCCCGCCGTGGTCTTCGACAACACCGCCAACGGCGACCCCGCCACCTATACGCCGAACTCGAGCTACATCGGCTCCTTCTTCTGCGGCGGTAACGTGGGCAGCATGGCCGTCGAGGGCAAGGAGACCTTCACCTTCGACGAGCAGTTGAATATCTTCAATAAACTTGTCGGCGGATGCAACAATGCCAACGTGGCGGCGAGCGAGTGGAACGCGGCCTACGAGGGCGGCGTCCTCGGCAGCAAGGCCGAGCGCGCCAGCTACACCGAGGGCGGCAAGATCAAGGATCGTCTGGAAATCAATCTGGAGAAGCTGACTATCACGCCGCTGCGCTGGAACGAGGAAATGACCTATCCCGTCTGGAATACCAACAAATTCGTCACCTACCAAGCCGTGGAGAACGGCACGACCCTGACAGCAGGCGAGACCTATTATACCTCTGACAGTGGCGCAGGCGAGTTCACGGCCGTGGGCAGTGAAGTCGCCGACGGCACAAACTATTATGAGTTCATCAATGACTTCGTGCAGGTTTCCAGCAGTGCTGTCGATAAGGATGCGCGCCTGCTCGACGGCAACGTGTATGGCGGCTGCTACAACAGCGGCCACGTGAACGGTAATGTCATCATCAACATCAACGAAGATTTGTTGAAGAAGGACGAAATCTTCGGCACGGGCATCAGTGATTTCTACGGCAGGGCAAAGTCGGGCGTAGATTTCGAGGGGCAGCGCGACGACCTGATGGCCGTGGCCCTCGCCGTCTTCGGCGGCGGCTATGGTGCGGACACCGAGATCTGGGGCAGCACGACCGTGAACCACAACAAGGGCTACGCCTTCCAAATCTATGGCGGCGGCGAGGAAGGAGTCGTGGGCCGGAAGGTCGCCCACACCGATGACCACGGTGAGGTCACGCAGGAGTATGAGTTCAACCCTGCCTACAGCAGCACCGTGAACCTCAACGGCACCACGCCTGTCTATTCCTCCGACGGCACCGTCGAAGGTCTTGCCGAGACCGAGTATATCTACGGCGGCGGCAACGAGGGCGATGTCTGCGGCAACACCCTCGTCAACCTGGGTAACGGCCGCATCTTCGATGCCTTCGGCGGCGCCAGCGATGCCGACGTCCTCGGTCACACCGAGGTCTATATCGGTCGCCAGCCCAAGGGCGACGGCACCTACAAGGCCGGCTTCCCGTGGGTGCGTGACATCGTCTATGGCGGTAATGACTTCGGCGGCAAGATATGGGGCGAGTACGAGACGGGCTACGACTTCACGAAGCGCCTCCGCAACTTCAGCACCGACCGCGTCTCGCTGCATGGCACGCCGACCGCCGGTGCCCCGGGCCTGCTGAAGTCCTCGTCCTACGTCGAGTACCTCGAAGGTCGTGTCGATACCATCTTCGGCGGCGGCTACGGCTTCTATGACTATTCCAACGAGACGCTTTATGGTGCCGGCAATTCCATGCCCGTTCAGGAGAGCGCCTTTGTCAACATTCGTCCTGTGACGCACGACCACAACCTCGTCAACTACGTCTTCGGCGGCGGCACGGGCTATCCCCGCAACCGCGTGGGCGACAACGCCCAGGATCGCAGTTACGTGCTCATCGACATCCCCGACGGCGTGGAGCGCTTCGGTGCGATGGAGGTCTTCGGTGCCGGAGCCTTCAACGGCCTGGGTATGGGCTTCACCAAGGAGGAGACCTTCGCCGCCGGCTTCAATCTGGACAACGCCTCCGCCGTCGTCGATCTGCTCCACGGACAGATAGGCAACGTCTATGGCGGCAGCTACAACGAGGGCAACACGCGCCGCACGGTCGTCAACGTGCCTGCGGCATCTACCATCCAGGTCGGCCGCATCTTCGGCGGTGCCTATGGCACGCAGATCCTGCCGCCCTGTGACGTCTATGAGACCCACGTGAACTACTTGAACACGAGTGAGAACGCCCGCGTGAGCGCCATCTACGGTGGCAACAACAACGAGCGCCGCTCGCTCTACACCCATGTCAACATCTCCTCGCCCGTATGGTCCAACAAGGAGAAAGGCTATATGGCCAAGGTCTATGGTGCCGGGCGCGGTATCGACACTTGGTCGGAATACACCGAAGTGAACCTGCTCAGCGGCGCCAAGGTCTATGAGGCCTACGGCGGCGGCGAGATGGGTCACGTGCTCAATGCCGAGAGCGTACAGCGGTATATGCAGCTGTACCATGATACGCCCTCGTCACAAATCTCCCATCAGGATCCCTTCTGGAGCCAGACCGGGAACTGGGTCGGCGGAACGGTCGGCGGTACGCTGATAGACGATGCCGATCTCCGTGACCGCTGGGATCGCGAGTGGAAGGATGCCTGGACGTTCGGCGATTACTATACGCCGACGGCGACGGACGCCGAAGATGCTGATGGCGACGGTGATACCGAAGAAATCTCTTTCACCGACTATGCCACCAACGCTGCCACGAACCTCACCAACAGCCTGCAGGTGCGCACGGCCGAGCTGGACGAACGCGACTACAGCGGCTACGCTGACGACGACAAAGCACGTAACTATCAGAAATACAACACCAACGTCATTATCCACGAGGGAGCCTCTGTCGGGAACTACGCCTATGGCGGCGGCTATGGTGAGGTCGCGACCCACCTGAGCGGCGACACCTACGGCAACACCTATATCGCCCTGCTCGGCGGCTCCGTCACCAAGGACCTCTACGCCTCTGGTTCGGCTGGTAATGTCAACGACCTCTTCGGCGTGGGTGCCTACAATGCCAGCACGAACCCCACCGGCTTCACAGCCACCGCCACGGCCTACGTGAAGGGCGGCACGTGCCGCAACGTCTATGGCGGCGGATGGAAGGGCGATGTCGGAACCCACTCGGGCACCATCGCAGACGATCCCTCCGGTGACATCCCCGGCGAGACGCACGTCGTCATCGGCGACCTCGCAGGCACCAGCTTCACCAACGGTATCCCCGCCATCCAGCGCAACGCCTATGGCGGCGGCGAGGGTGAGGATGAAGACGGCGGCGCCGTCTATGGCACCACCCATCTGACCCTTAACAACGGCTACATAGGCTATGCCTACAATGCTGAGGGCAGCGATAACCCCAAGACCACAGACTTCGACGAGCGCTACGAGGAGAAGATCGAGGACGAGACCCGCACCATGCCCAACACGTGGCTCACGGAGGCTGGCTGTCTGTTCGGCGGCGGCTATACCGACAACAGCTTCGTCGATAAGACGCAGGTGAACATTTATGGCGGTCACGTCCGCAACAGCGCCTTCGGCGGCGGCGAGGTGGCTCCCATCGGGCGCGGTGACATGAAGGAGAAGGCGGGCGGCAGCGACTATGAACTGAAGGGCATCTACCGTCCCGGCAAGACGCTGGTCAAGATGTTCGGCGGTCATGTTCATCAGAACGTCTTCGGCGGCGGCCGCGGCTTCGACAACCTGGCCCGCGTCGGCTCGCTCCACTGTCCCGGCTACATCTTCGGACAGACGGAGGTGCGCATCCACGGCGGCGAGATCGGCACGGCTGAGGGCGTGGAGGACGGCGACGGCAACGTCTTCGGCGGCGGCGACGTAGGCTTTGTGTATAGTGCCTACGAGAATCCCGACGGCAGTTTTGCTCAGGGTAAGAAAGACGGTGTCAGATACGACGGCATCTACCAGGGCTACTATTACAAACACAATGGAGAGGATTTCGTAACCCTCACTGTAGATAGGGATGAAGACGGTGTAGCAGATACAGACGGTGAAGGGAACCAGATCAAAGAGCGCCAGTTCACCGAGGACTGCAAGGTGCTCGTCGAGCCCAACATGAAGGTCATCACTCCCGTCACCATCAACGGGCACAGCTATGAGCCGGGCGCCTTCGTACCCATTGCCGACCTGAATACGCTGAAGAACAAGACACTGGATGCTTCCACCTGGGAGTGCCTGGATCCCACCGGCATCATCATCCATAACGCCGTCTTCGCGGGCGGTAATATGCCTTCGGGCTCAAAGGCCACCAGCGCCAACACCGCCTCAGTCTATGGCAACGCCACCGCTTCGGTAGAAGACATCTTCCACCGCGACATGATCACGCTCGGTACCCGCCACACCGGCGGTCTCTACGGCGATGGCAACCTGACCCTCGTGGATGGTTACCGCGAACTGAACATCACCAACTACGGCACCGACTACTACAGTATCGCTCAGGAAATCAGCATCGGCGACTATCATAACCTGCCCGACCGCGAGGCCGACTACTACGAACTGCGCTACACCTGTCTGCGACCCTGTCAGGACAAGGATGGCACGCGCTACCGTCCAGAAAGCGTGGAGGACGGTGTCACCATCAAGGCCTCGACGATCACGGCCGACGAGATGCAGAACCTCTTCCTCGAGCAAGTGAATGGCAAATGGGAATCGGTCAAGGATAACGGAATAGCCATCCTCAAGTATGACGAGGATGAGCACGAGTGGGTGCCAAACCCCAACGATGACAATCCCTACTGGAAGGAGAGCGGTGTGCTGCCCATCTATGCGGGCCGCCTGATGAACAGCATCCAGCGTGCCGACTTCTGCGGTGTCTTCGGCAGTCGCATGGTGATGCAGGGTGCCAAGGACCGCGTGCCTGAGGAGGCCGACTTCACCAATTATACGATTAACCGCGTGCGTGAGGTGTCGCTGAACAAGAAGGAGTCGGTGATTACGAGCGATCAGACTATTCCCGCCACCAGTGGCGAATACTACAAGTTCCGCGTCCACGGCAACTACTTCGGCATCTATAACATCGTGAACTACTTAGGTGCCCTGACCAGCGACGTGGATTTCGGTGATGTGCGCAAGACCGACAACACCACGGATAATACCCGGTACAAGTCTGCAATCACCATTGACGCGAACACCTACGACTACGAAAGCGCAAATGCCACCTACTACAACTGGAAGCGCGCTCACATCAAGGATAAGACACGCAACAACGGCAGCAGCTACAACAAGGTGGCCCTGGCCTCCGGCGTCTATCTGGAGCTGACCACCGAGGAGAGCACGGGCGACGGCCTCTACGAGAAGGTGTGGGGACCCATCACGGGTGTCGTAGAGCTCGACCTCATCAACGTCTCCACTGGTATCGGCGGCGGCTTCGTCTATGCCAAGAACCAGCACGGCACACGAGCTGCCACCAAGCAACCGCCGCTTCACCAGAACACCACGCTGACAGCCCTGAACAGGACGGCCGTCACCCAGTGGGACTACGAATATCCAACGGCCGACGGCAGCAAGGTGGAGTGGGAGACCTCCGGCAACTTCGTACACAGCACCCAGACCATCATCGACGACTGCTATAACATCAGCAACAAGTACCTGGGCTCCGTCAACCCCGACGGCTCGGGGGCTATGCCCGCCCACTTCTGGTACATCAAGGGCTCCACCTACGTCTATGACCAGTACATCTCGGCCTACACGGGTACCACCAATGCCTACAGCGAGACCGTCGATATCCCGCTGACCATCGCCGCTGCCTCCCACGGACGCATGAAGCTCCTGGATGTGCAGCCCAACCTCTACGCCTACTACGCCTCCGAGGGTGTGCCCTTGGAGAGCGGCAAGCGCATCATCATCAACGACAAGACTTACTACCTGAACGACCCCATCAGCTACTGGGATTGGTATCTGCTGAGCAAGTCGGAGCAGAAGCTGTTCGTGCCGCAGACCTATACCAACTGCGTGACCTACCAGCTGGGTGGTGAGCTCCATGAGGCCGGCACCGTCGTGATGACTCCCGGAGAGTTCGAAGACTTCATGGATGATGACCATGTATATCTGGATGCCGACGGCGATCCCATCAAGAAAGCCGACACGAGCGCTGCCGACGACGAATACATCTTCCGTTCGTCCAACAACGTCAGCCACGACACCGGCTATCTGCTGACCTACGAGCTGAACAACCCCAGCCAGTGGGATAACTGGTTTACCCTCAAGAGCGGCTCCTACAGGGATAAGAAGACACTCGCCGAGTACGGGGCAATGAGTGCCAGCGACAAGGAGAAATACTACGACGGTCCCACCTATCGCATCGACCCGACGAAGGTGACCGGCGACGGCATCCTGCTCGGACAGCGCTCCTACAAGGAGGGTCAGCTCATCACGGAGAGTGTGGAGACGACCTATCAGGCCGCAAAGACGGCACATTCCACAGCCATCCCCGGCGATCAGGCCACCTTCGTCCCGGCATTCATCGTCACCGAGAAGATCACCGTCACCGATCCGGAGACAGGCAGAGAGACCCATTACAACGAGGGCGTGGCCGTCTCCTCGACCTTTGCTGCAGCCCATTCCACCAGCACCGAAGCTGCCTACCTCTGCACCAGCTCCATCCAGCTCACGAAGGAGAACGTCATCTACAAGGACTCCAAGGTGACAGCCTCCGAGCGTACTGCCTATATCAATGATGTGAAGAGTAAGATGGGTGCCACCTATCAGGATATGACGCTCGACGCCATCAAGGACTTACCCACTACAGGAGCAGGCGCTATCACTGCCGAGAAGAAGAACCAGCTGATCCAGCAGGCCACCCTGCGCGATGAACTGACAAACAACATCGTTCCTGCCTACTACTGTACTGCCGAGGGCTACTACGGCGGTAACTACTACGAGAAAGACCACAACTACCGTGGCCTCGAGGCCTGGAGCTCGCTCTCGGAGGATGATCACAAGAAGTTCGTCTTCAACTACGACGCCCTTGACCTGCTCATCGACTCGGACTATGATAACCCGGAAGGCGAGAAGTACCAGTACGACGGCAACTATCTGACCGAAGAGGCCGTCCGCAACGCCGATACGGGCAACAAGGCCGGTTACTCCGTCACAACGAGTGTGGATTACACCGCATCGTACAACGACAGTGAACACCCATTGCCCGTCACCAGTATGACTGTCAACCGCGATGGCACACCGACGACCACCACCTCACTGGAGGAAGGCGATGAGCTCACCCGCGAACAGTACGAGAGTCTGCCCAACGAGCAACGCCACTTCTCGCCCATCGCCGTGAAGAGCGGAACTGACACCTACTACATCGTCCACACCGCCTTCCAGGTGGGCAGCACGCCTTACGCTGTCGGTGAGACGATCAGCTCCGAAACGTACAGCAGCCTGCCAACGACGGAACAGGGCTATGTCACGCAGCTTAAGTTCACCAGCGCCCCTGAGGACCAGACCATCTACTATTGCCGCGAGAGTTATGAAGGCAAGACAGAGGTAACAGCCATCCCCGGCACTACGGTGACAGGTGGAACGGCCCACACCGATGGCGGCAAGAGCGTGGCTCAGGGAACCATCATCACCAGCGGACAGTACGAAGTTCTTCCCAACGACCAGAAGAACTTCACCATCCACGGCGTCTCGCCCACCGAGACATCGACGCTTTATGTCAGCCGCGAGAGCGACATCTACGACCTCTCCAAGGACAAAATCATCACCGTCATCTACCAGTATGACTACGACGAGACCGACGGCTCAGGCAACGTCACGCCCATCAGCGAGCGCCACGTGGTGAACATCCACCTGACGTTCAAGAGCGGCGTGCCCACCGTGGAGGACATCACCGCGCCCGAGATCATCCTGCCCGGTAACTTCATCACCCTGCGCGAACCCGCCGTGACACCCGGTGCCTATGAGATCACGGGCGGCGGATGGGAGCTCTTCGAGTCGCAGCGCGATGCTGAGAGCCACACCAACGGCATCGATTACGACCCGAACTTCGATGCGCTCTACTGGTACCAAGACGGCCACTATGTCGCCTACTACGCCAAGAGCTATCTCGGCCGCACCTACTCCAACGCCGTGCCCGTATCCGTGGCCAACTACCACGACCTGAAGCGCGTGATGGACGACACGGATCACCACTACTACATCGACAACGCCAACGTCAAGCGCGATCCGAAAATCTACATCAACGACTACAGTGGCAGCACACCCGAGCAGAACGGCCTTGACCTCTTCAAGAAGCTCTACGACTTGAGTGTGCTCGACGGTTCCGTCGTCGAGGGCGATCCCCTCTATGGTCACGCCCTCCTCAACTCCCGCGTCCGTGCAGGTGATAACCTCGAGTTCTTCCTGCGCACCGATATCGACCACAGCACCAAGCCGAATCCTGCCTATGATGCCGAAGACCCGGAGAGCCCCGCACGCATCGCGGCACCCTGGACATCCATCGCCCCCGCCGACGGCGCCACCTGCTTCGAGGGTGTCCTCCACGGCGACGGCCACACCCTCAGCGGCCTCGACCACTCGCTCTTCGGCAAGCTCTGCGGCTCGGTCTATAACCTCGGCATCACCGGCTCCTTCAACACGGCCGGCGTGGCCGACACGGGCGATGGCTACGTGGAGAGCTGCTGGGTGAAGACGACTGCCACCACGCCGCTTGAGACCAAGCCCTACGCCGTCTTCGGCAATCCCACCGCCGAGAGCGGCTATCAGGTGGTCAATAGCTACTTCTGCGACAGCAATAATAATCTCTATAACACCACGACTGCTGACGGTATCACGACCTCCGGCGGCGCCCGCGGCACCGCCACGGCCATGTCCGCCCGCGCATTCTACAACGGCACCGTGGCCTACGACCTGAACAACTTCTACCTCTACAAGCGCTACAGCGACCACACTACGCCCGCCGGTTCCACCGTCGAGTACCAGTACCTCCTGCCCGACAATCCCGACGTGCAGACCGGCCGCTACGGCAGCAACCCGTCGCTCTGCTCCTCGGGCTATGAGCGCAAGCTGAAGTACGTCGAAGACCGCTATGCCGACGGTGACTTCCGCTATGCCGGCGGCACCATCCCCTCCACCGACGACGAGCGCTACTGGATAGCCGTCAGCGAAGATCCCGAGACGCACAAGGACATCGAGACCGTGCGCTTCTCACCCCTCTGGCCCGACGACTACATCTTCTTCGGACAGAAGCTGACCTACGGTTACTCGGCCACCTATGCTCATCAGGATGTGCCTACGGCTGTCGTGCGCGACGGCGGACGCCTCTCCCTGAACCCCGACGCCAATCGCGTCTATCGCGCTCCCGCCTACTATCGCAACAGCACGATGGGTGTCGCCCACTTCAACCCCGCCGTCTTCCTGGCGCAGAAGGAGAAGCTGACTCCCGAGCAGATCGCAGCCAGCGCTGTTGCCCGCACGGCATACCCCGGCATGACCGCCATCGACTTCGCCGGCCACAATGACATCGTCGATGCCGGCGGCACCCGCAAGGCTTATCAATTGGGCAGTGTGTCCGTCGGCTTCCCCGCCGGAAGCCCGGCCTTCTACCCGCCGCTCCTCGACGACGGCGGCCTCACCGCCATCAGCAACTGCGACGAGACACAGAACCTCCTCGCCTATGTACCCGCCGCTGCCCCGGCCGCCGAGGGCGCCTATGCCAACGCCGCCACCCACGGCGTGCTGACCTCCTACTTCGGCGATGCCGCCTTCGACAGCTCCTATGACAACAGCGATGGCTACCGCCTCGTAGCGGAGAACGACGTCATCATCAATGGCCATCTCGTGCAGAGCGACCTGACCGCCACCAACGACCATCTCCTCGTGGATATGCAGGACTTCAACGCACCGCTCGCCTACACCTTCGACGGCGACCACCGCATGTGGTACCAGCGCAAGCCCCTTGACTCGGAATATGTCGATACGGGCAGCGGCTGGCAGGGCATCAGCATCCCGTTCACCGCAGAGCTCGTGACCACCGACGTGAAGGGTGAGATCACCCACTTCTACGGCGGCAGCGAGACCAGCAAGAACGGCACCAGCACCAAGATCGGCCACGAGTACTGGCTGCGTCAGTTCGATGCCATCGCCAAAGAGGACGGCGAGGGCAAGAAGGCGATGGCCACCTTCAACTATCCCGCCGCAGGCGACGGCACTTCGGTCATCGCTGACAAGAACGTCACCAACACCTTCCTCTGGGATTACTACTACCAGAACGAGGACATCCACGACCAGAAGGACCTCAACAAGGACATCTACCTCCAGTACAGGCAATATTATAAGAACGCGCGCACGTACGCGAACTACGCCTTCCTGACGGCTGCCACGCCGTATCTCCTCGGACTCCCGGGCAAGACCTACTACGAGTTCGACCTCAGCGGTAAGTTCACGGCTGCGAACACCGCCGCCGCCATCCCGTCGCTCGCCAAGCAGACCGTCACCTTCGCCTCCGCCACGGGTGCCACCATCGGCGTGAGCGACAGCGAGATGGCGGGCGTCACGAGGAACCTGAGCAAGGGCAAGGACTACGTCTTCACCTTCAAGCCCAACTACCTCACCGAGGACCTGACGACGGAGCACTACACCCTGGCGGCCGACGGTAGCCAGTACGACCACGTCACCGCCGCAGGCGGCTCTGCGGTCAGCGGCGGCGCCACCGTCCTGCCCTTCCGTCCTTACTTCGAGGCCAGCGCCAGCGCCGGCGTCAAGGAGATGATGCCCGGCACCATCCTCTTCACCCGTGCAGGCAGCGAGCTCGAGGAAGGACCCGAAAGCGCCCTTGACGGTACCATCGAGATCTACGCACGCGGACGCACCATCATCACCCGCTCCCACATGAAGGAGCCCACCACCGTCCGCATCGTCAACATCGGCGGCATCACCGTCACCAACTACGTCCTGCAGCCTGGACAGACCATCGAGACCCCCGTCCAGGCCCACGGCGCCTACATCGTCAACAAGAAAAAGATCTTTATCCACTAAAGAACGTAACATGATACAAGATATGTATTGCAAGATAAGAGAACACATTGCGAAGCGTAATTTTTTCTCATGCATGATAAAAGCGTTTCTCACGCGTGAGAAAACGTTTTCTCATACATGGGAAACGGCGGAAGAACGGCAGGCGTTGCGTCGCACGTCGCGTCGCATGTCATGGGCTGTGGTATCGCTTCACACGTTATGTGCGGTGATGATGATGTTGTGCTTTGGCACCACGAGGGCGTGGGGGCAGGTGGCAGACGGTGTGTATTACATCCAATATTCAGGTAATAGTTACTATCTGTGGCCTACTGCTCCGACGAGCAGCGGCTGGCCATGCCTGACCTCATTCTCGGGAACAGATGTCCCTGAGACAGGGTTGGACTATAACTTCGGTGCTTTCGACTCATCGTATTGTACATGGATTGTCGTCACTGACGGGGATTATCAGAACATCATCAATGCCCGCTACGGGAAGTATGTCATTTGGTTGAGTAATGGAAATGCAGGCCGTAATGTCGTGCTGGAGGATAATGGGCAAGACCCTTCTACCGGGCAGACCAGGGCTGATGCGACCCGTGCCCAGTTCAATATCACAGGAACAGGCAACAAGGTATTGGTTAAGCCCTATACAGGTTCTAATTCATTCAATATTAAAGGGAGCCATTATGATTATATCACGGCATTCCAGAATGTCGTAGGATCAAATCAGTCCCTCCTTCAGTTCTCTACTTCAAACAATGAATGGACATTTACAGAGCATAAGTTAGCCGCCCCCACCATCAGCTGCCCCGAGGGTACTGCCACGGTGACAGACAATGTGGGGCTGCCAGCGGGCTACAATGTGCGCTATACGGTTGACGGTACGACCCCGACGGCATCCAGTCCGATCCTTCCCGTTGGTGGGTATGAGGTCAGTGATGTATGTACGATGAAGGCTGTGATTGAGCGCTATGGTGTGGTGCTGACAGCTGTCGCTTCACAAGAGGTGGAGCCCAGTGTGCGGAAACCGGGATTCACGCTAAGCGCCGACGGCTCCGTCACCATCACGGCTGAAACGGGCCAGACCATCTATTATACGTTAGACGGTACTGATCCAACGACCTCGACCCCGACTTCTGCTACAATGTCAAAGACCATTCCAGAGGCAGACGTGCAGTCGGCAACAGCCATCAAGGCCATTGCCTACGACTCAGGTGAAGACCTCTCTTCCGGTGTCGCCACTCAATCCTTGGCCAGCTACAACTATCAGATTGTCAACCGCTCGAGCGCAGTGGGCGTGAGCCTCTCGGTGAAGCGGGCCGTGGGCGCTCCGCTGAGCAGCTATACCAGCATCCCTGCTGCCATCCGCAGCGAGTATATCAGCGACGAGACGGTGCGCTTCTACACGTTCGGCGGCGACTTCGCTGCTGCGAACCTCATCGAGGAGAACAGGATTACGCAGACGCCGGAGAGCGCCGCGAACATCTATGTCACCTACACGACCGAACACCTCAGCGAGAAGTTCCTGCCGCTGACCATTGCCAACTCGTACAACATCAAGGCAGGCGGTGAATACCTGTATTACACGGGCAGCGCCCTGGGAACCATCTCTGATGCCGCCACATCGAAGACCGACAATGAATACATCTGGAATATTACAGGCGAGGATCCCTACAATATGGTGCTCCGCAATATCGGTGCAAGCCAGTACTTCCGCTATGACGGGTCAACCCGCTCACTCAATGCCTCCTCGCAGCCATTTATCCTGAAGGGCACTGCCAACCACGCGACGATTACCACAGGCGTCGTTGCCGAGGATGTCACGCTGAGAACCATCGATGGTGCGGAGCTCACGTTGAAGGTGAACACTGTGGTGCTCCCGTTATCCTTCACGCTGATTGACAAGGCAGGAAAGGTCATCAAAGCTGGAATCACATATGAGGGAAGCTTTGCGCTGCCGACAGCCTGGCGCAGCCCTCTTGTCTCGCAATACAAGTATTATAAGAAGTATAGCACACTGACAGCGGGTGTCTATGCCTTTGACGAGGAAGACCGGATTACAGAAGTAGGGCAGAGAGAATCTAACGTCATCTATGTCACCTACGACGTCAACGACCTGCTGGACCTCGACGGTCGCAACCTGCTTGGTGCCGTGGGCAAGGAGGGCGGCAAGACGTATATGCTGAAGTTCGCCAGTGGCACCGCTTTTAACCAAGAGAACGGCAGCGACGGCGTGATGGACGCCGCACGCACGCCCGTCTATCCCTACAGCAACGGCGATGCCCACCTCTATGTCTATGGCGAGGAGCGGTGGCAGGAGCAGCTGGCCAGCGGCGCCAGCACCCGCGCGCGCTGGCTCTGGTATCTGGAGCCGGCCGGCGGACAGCTCGACCCGTACCACGTGAGGATCTCGTCGTACTCGACACAGACGAGCTATAAGGATACCGAAGCGGGAACCACCACCAACTTCCACTCCTATCTGCGCACCTACAAGCCCGAGGGCTACGCTTCCGTAGTGACGGGCGTCACCAACGACAACCCGTTGGCACATGGCGGGGTGGAAGGCGGTCCGGCCGACAAGAGCGATGCCACCGAGTATATGCTCATCGGCACATCGCTCGGCAGCCTGAAGCTGATCACCACCAGCGAGATCGACGGCGCGCCCGCGAACAGCGTGGCGGCGTATGGCATGCGACAGACCGTGAACAGCTTCGAGCAGTACTGGAAGAACAACCCCACGGCCTACAATATCATCAAGGACGCCACCGGCGCTGGCGTGCTGGAAGGCACCAGCGTCAATGCCGATCTTCCCTCAGATCAGCAAGCGGCGCTGACAGCCAAGGGCTGGCACGTCTATAGCGCATGGGCCAATGCAGCCGACTGGTCTTCCAACTCCAAGCTGAGCAAGCACGTCGGCGATGGCAAGCACTGGTTCCAGACAGTGGCGATGGGCGACGGCTCGATGACCTTCGTGGATACCGAACTGGCCACGATGCTCATTCTGCTCGACCAGCACGGCTGGGAGATTGCCCGTGTTCACCTGCCCAGCGGCCCCACCGACCCGAACCGTGCCGCCCGCTATCGCGAGATCCACAAGTACAGCAGCCCGATGGTGGCGCGCTACCACTTCTGGAAGACCGGCTCCAAGGTGCCCGGCTATCATAAATACAAGGTGTCGGACTATGCCACCGTGAGCGACGTTGATCTGACGGAATACACAGCCGATGAGCTGGGTCGTGAGGACATTACGGTGAAGGCGCCGAACCTCCCGAACTACGAGACGCAGGCCAAGGTGGGCAACGCGGAGCGCGACTGGTATGTCACCTACGACGTGAAGCCCGAGTACGCCAACGCCTACGGCGCCTTGCCTACCTCGGCGGGCTCCGCTTCGCCCTTCCTGCTGAAGCAGGGCGGCAAGTATGCCAAGATCAACGGCACATCGATTGACAAAGAATCATCGGCCGACCTGGAGAACACCGCCTACCACTGGTTCCTGAAGCCCAACTTCGAGATCGACGAGGAGATGGGCTACCTCTACGATGTCGAAGACGAGGGAGGTACCCCCATCAGCAAGGACGACACGAACCAGGGCTATTACGACGACGGCAAGGCCGGCTTCGACCCCTACAACCTCCAGATCCAGAGCGTAGCGAACACTGCCCGCTACTTCACGGCCAACACCAGCGGCTCGACACCATCGAGCGGCGTATGGGCCGGCACCTCGTCGGCCATCACCCTTGAGAACCTGGGCACCCAGCAGGCTCACGTCATGGGTCATGACCAGGCTGACATGAACATCACCAACGCCACGTTCATGGTTGTCGATGACGGCAATGGCAATATGCGCTTGATGCCGCGCTTCGACCACGGCGTGGTCATGGACTTGTTCACTGGCCTCGCCGGTCAGGATGCCAAGGCTCCGGAGGGCGATGATGGCGCTGCCGACCAGTCGCTGGCGATCGAGTTGGTGCCCAAGGTCGTCCACAACTCCTCGGAGATGGGCGCGATGGGCGGCACCTACGTGCTGGCCTCCGACTTCACCTCCACGGCTCCCATCGGCACTGCTACGAATCCCTTCGTGGGAAGCATCGACGGCCAGTTGAACCCCATCGCCCTGTCCAATCCTCTGGTGGCCTACGCTGACGGCGCCGTTATCAAGAACGTCATCGTGGAGAGCGCCACCATCAGCGGCGGCAACGACGAGGACGACGTCGGTGCTATCTGCTGTGCCGCCACGGGCGACACCCGCATCTACAATTGCGGCATCCTGAGCGGCAGCGTCAGCGGAACGCGCTATACCGGCGGCATCGTGGGTCGGCTCGCCGACTATTCGCGTGTCATCAACTGCTACAGCTACGCCAACATCACGGGCGGCTCGGAAGTAGGTGGAATAGTGGGCTATAATGTATTTGCAAGCACGGCTGCTAACCTTCACACAATGGTGATGAACTGTATGTTCTATGGCAACATCTCCGGCGCTACCACCGTAGCTCCGGTCTATGGCGGACAGAACATCAACAACCTGAAAAGCGGTGGTTTGAACACCTTCAACTACTATGCTTACGATATCCTGAAGGGCTCTACAATCAACAAATACAACTGCGCCCTGGGCGTGGAGGAGAAGTTCCTGACGCGCTTCGAGTTCTATCGTCAGCTGCTGAACAGCAACCACCCCTTGGCCGCCTATTATGCCACCGGCAGCAAGGACAACGCCGATGAGATGGCCAAATGGGTATTGGAGACGGCAGACAGAAGCATCAGCAATCCCAAACCTTATCCCGTGCTCCGCGCCAAGGAGACGGGTCGGAAGGATCCCTCCATCATCAACTATGACATCACGAATGCCCCAGACAGCGTGACCGTGGGACGCAACCACGGCGGCAAACTGGGCAAGACACTCTCTGTCACCATCAGCGGCGTGGGCACCGGTGCCCCGGACGGAGCCAGCATCACGGCAGTAAGCCCTCTCTCCCTGCAGCGCACCGACAAGGACTTCGACCGCTTCAACTTCAACTACGACAAGGTGCAGTTGCCCTACTACAACGACGTGGGTACAGGCAACTATACAAAGAACAAGGTGGTGACCGGCTGGAAGATTACCGGCTTCACGGGCGGCACGGCAGGCACTTACACAGTTGGCGATGTCTGGGGCGGCTACAACTTTGCCGACCGCAAGAGCACCAACAAGGATCTCTATGGCACGGGCGGCAGCAACCGTGTGTTCTCGCAGGGAGCCTACTTCGATGTGCCCTACGGCGTGACCGGCATCACGATTGAACCCTACTGGGGTACGGCTGCCTATGTGAGCGATGAGTATATGGACGTCGTGCACGACACGGGTTATGGCGTAGAGAATGTCACTCAGTTGGGTCACCATTACGGTGTCAATAAGACGAAGGTCTCCATCAACGGCGATCTTCAGGAGGTACATACCTCCATCAGTAGTGCCGTGGGAACCTTGAGCGGCGCCACCGTCTATGACAATGCTGTTGTGCTGGTTGGCAATGTGCATCAGGGTGCTTCGCCGTCCACCGGTGCTACGCCCTTTACCCTGATGTCAGCCGACCTGGACTTCGATAACGAGCCTGACAATAGTCTCATACTGAGCCATAATGGCCGTGACAACGGTACCGTGTCGCCCATCCGCTTCGACTTCCTGAATGTACCCGGTATCGCGATGGCTCAGAAACCCAATGGTGCCACGTCGTTCCGAAACGTAAGTATCTACAAGCCGAAGGGATGGTTCGAGGTTACGAACACCTGCAACATCTACTTCGTGCAGTTTGAGTGTGACAACGGCGGCAAGTCTGCCGCGCCCGTCATTCTCCTGGGCGGACTGTATGACCAGTTCGTGTCCACGCAGAAGAGCAACCCTGGTACCAACACATCCTACATCCACATCGGCGGTAATGCCTGGTTCAAGGACTTCGGAAACGGCACCCACAGTGATGGTGCCAACTTCACTCCTCACATTCCTGTTTCCGTGACGGGCGGCGACTTCGAGGGCTTCTATCTATCAGGTACATACAAACCCGACGCTGCCGTCAAGGCCGACAATGCGGAGTGCTACATCAGCGGCGGCCGCTTCATCGAGGTGGCCGGTGCAGCTCAGCAGCAGGTCAACGGCAATGTGCAGTGGCAGATCTATAATGCCGACATCACCGACTTCTACGGTGGTGGTGTCAACGCCGACAAGCCCGTGACAGGCAATATCACCATCGACATCACGGGCAGCCACGTGGGCACCTTCTGCGGTGGCCCGAAGTTCGGCAACATGGCCACGGGCAAGGAAGTCACCACCCGCGCCGTGGGATGCACCTTCGACTACTTCTTTGGTGCTGGCTACGGCGGTATCTCCTACAACCGTGTGAGAACGCAGGATGCTACCAGTCCTAATTTCAGCTCATGGCAAGGTAACTACACGGGCAATCGGGGTAAATACCTGTCGGGGAACAAGGGTGTGGCCACTGATTTCGACTATGAGTTCTTCGTGTGGTCAACGGGTGCTACGGGCGGCCGCTTCTACGTGAAGTACTCTTCGCTCTCTACAGCCCAGACCAAGAATGTCTCTTCCACGCTCACCGGTTGCCTGATCAATCGTCATTTCTATGGCGGCGGTAAGCTGGGTAATGTGGATGGTACAGCCACCTCAGTGCTCAACGGCTGCACCGTAGAGGGCAATGTCTTCGGCGGCGGCTATTCTGCCGAGCATCCTACGGTTCCCATCCGCTCGGGCGGCTTTGCGACGGTTCCTAAGATTGATACGAATGCCGGTGTGTTTGATATGGGTGAGATGACAGCCACGGAAGACTACACCCTCGTTGCGGGCACCCTGGTCAATAACCAGTCTGCCATCAACGCCACCGCCAAGACCATCATCACGGATGTCGATCTGAACTCGCTGGGCCAGGTGACCCATGCCGACCTCACCATCAGCGGCAATACCATTGTCCGCGGTAAGATCTTCGACGAGAATGGTGATATCATCGAAACGACTGGCGGAGTCTTCGGCGGAGGTGATATGTCGGCCGTCAATGGAAATACGAGGGTCGATGTCCAGAACACTGAAGACACGGAGGGCATTCTGAATGTCTTCGGCGGCGGTAATACGGCCGATGTTGTGGGTAACACCGAAGTGTTCCTGACGGCTGGTACTGTCCTTCAGGATGTCTATGGCGGCGGTAAGGGTCAGACGACCATCGTCGGCGGTGACGTCGTGGTGAACATCGGCACGAAGACTGGCGAATCAGCACCTTATACCTATACTGGCACGGCTACCGTAAACGGCAGCGTCTATGGTGGTAGTGCCTTTGGCGCGGTCAACACCACCGGCGGACAGACCGTAGTCAATCTCTATGGCTGCACGAGTGTCAGCAACGTCTATGGCGGCGGCTTGGGCCAGCTCGCAACGGGCACCCCAGGTGATCCCGGCTATGTAGCAGCCATCGCGGCGCAGAACTTCGGTAACACGTCGGTCAACATGGAGAGTGCTGCTGCGGAAAGTGCCACCGTGAAGTTCAGCAACGTGACAGGAGCCATCTATGGCGGCGCGAACGTCAACGGCGTACTGAAGCAGGATGCCACGGTGACGCTCCTCGGCGGCACCGTGGGCACGGTGCCGGGCGAGGGCGAACGTACGAAGGATGTCGTCTTCGGCGGCGGTAAGGGTGAACCTACGCTCGTCGAGGGCAACGTGACGGTGAATATCGGCACGAAGACAGGCGAAGTGTACGCTGGCAATGCCACTATCAACGGTAGCGTTTATGGCGGCTCGGCGCTGGGCAACACCAATGCTGAGAGCTCGTCGAGCTACCATACCGACAAGACTACGACCGTCAACCTCTTCGGCGGCACCATCTACGGCGATGCCTACGGCGGCGGTCTCGGTCAGAAGAACAGCGTGAACGGCGCCATGAGCGACATCGTGTCCTACGTGGGCGGCGATGTCCTGGTGCTGCTCGACGGCGCCAAGATTACGGGCAACGTCTTCGGCTGCAACAACCTCAACGGTACGCCGAAGGGCCATGTGAAGGTCTGGGTGATGCGGACGAACAACATCACCAGCAACGAATACAAAGGCAACAGCGCGACAGCGCTGTCCGGCCGCACCACCTACGATGTCGCTGCCGTCTATGGCGGCGGCAACCAGGCGGACTATGACCCGACGGATGCTCACATTGTCTTAGACAAGGAAGATCCGAAATATGAGGAGAAGCTCGCCAATTTCAATGGAGCCTTCGCCGAGGTGCTCATCGAAGGCTGCGCCGAGACCAGCATTCAGTATGTTTATGGCGGCGGTAATGCCGCTGCCGTGCCGGCCACGGAGATTACTATCAACAGCTGCTATATCATTGACCAGGTGTTTGGTGGCGGTAACGGTGCGGGCACGGGTAACCCGGGTGCCAATGTGGGCATCTATGACAATAATGGTACGCCTACGGACTATGGCACAGGTATTGCTAAGACCAAACTCATTGGTGGCCAGATTCACTACGTCTATGGAGGTAGTAACACGCTGGGTAATGTGCGCGGCGGCACATCATTGGAGCGCAAGGAGTCCAACACGTGCGAACTGAAGATAGGAGAGATCTATGGTGCGGGACAGGTGGCGCCGATGGACGGCGATGTGAACATCGAGTTGGATTGTATGCCCGAGGAATTTGTCGAAGCTGTATATGGCGGTGCCAAGAACGCCACCATCAACGGCAACGTCAGTCTGACGGTGAGAAGCGGTAAGTTCGGCCGCGTGTTCGGCGGCAACAACCTGGGCGGCAGCATCAACGGTTCCATTACGGTGAACGCCTACGAAGGAGGCTGCGACCCCCTCATCATCGGTGAGCTCTATGGCGGCGGCTATAATGCTCCGTACTCTATTTATGGTTGTAATGACGATGACGAGGATGGCATCTGGACACCCAATGCCGAGGCCGGAGAGCCCCATGTCGTTCAGGATGCCGAGCATCCCGCAGTAGGAGTCTATGTATGGTCATGTACCTCTATCGGCAAGGTGTTCGGTGGCGGCTACGGTGCCACGGCTGATGTGGTCGGCAACACCCGTGTCTGGATTAACCTGCAGAAGGGTCGTGTGAACGAGGTTGAACAAGACCATATCGGCAAGATTGGACAGGTGTTCGGTGGCGGCAATATGGGTAAGGTGAAGGGCAATGTCTCCATCGAGATTGGCACGGAGACGTCATCAGAGGATATCGGTGTTAACATCATCGACGGGGATGACTACCTCAAGCCGGATGGCTCTTCCATCTCGATTGAAGCTGGCATCTATGGCGGCGGCAATGAAGCCGACGTGGATGGCGATGTGGCGCTCCATATCGGAACAGAGAACCAAAAGATTGATGGCGACCCCTCTGTCACCATCGAAGGCGACATCTTCGGCGGCGGCTATGGTGAGGCGACCACCGTCACGGGCAATGTCGAGGTGAATATCGGTAAGGACAATGCAGGAACGCCCGTGGGATACGCCAACATCACCGGCGATGTCTATGGTGGCAGCGCCAAGGGTAAGGTGAATGCCACGAAGGGCGTGAGCCCAGCCTTCTCCGCAACAGCAGGGAAGGAAACACATGTCAACTTCTATGGCGGCTCCATCACGGGTAACATCTATGGTGGCGGTCTGGGCGACAATGTTGGCTCTCATGCCGCCGATGTCTATGGCCCCGTCACGGTGACCGTCGAGGGCGGCAGCGTCACGAATGTCTTTGGCTGTAACAATGTGCTGGGCTCTCCGAAGAGCACGGCCGCGGTGACCTTCAACGGGGGAACCGTTGCAGAGAATATCTATGGCGGCGGCAAGGATGCTGCCTATGATACCGGCGACAGCAGCACCGGCAGCGTCAGCGTGACCCTCAACGGGGGAACCGTTGCGCACGCTGTGTTTGGCGGCGGCCTGGGTGAGACGGCTGTTGTGAATGGCGCTACGACGGTGACGCTCAACGGGGGCACCGTTGAGAACACTGTCTATGGCGGCGGCAGCCTGGGTGATGTGACCGGGGCTGTCACGGTGGCTCTCAACGGGGGCACCGTTTCGCACGATGTCTATGGCGGCGGTGCGCTGGCCAGTACCAATACAGAATATACAGCAGGCAGCGCGCCCGCAAATACCTATGTAACGAATGTGACGCTGGCAGGCGCCACCGTCACGGGTGACGTCTATGGTGGCGGCTTAGGGCAGTTAGCGGCAGCAGCCGTTCTTTATACCGCAGAAGACGCGGAAGTCATTGCAGGCACGAAGTCCGTCGGGGACGTGAAGACACCGGCCACGACAGCGGTAGCCGCCAACGTCGGCGGTCCCGTCACGGTGACCGTCACTAACGGTTCGGCCACGAATGTCTATGGCTGTAACAATGTCAACGGTGCGCCGCAGCAGACGGTGGCTGTCGTCATCGGTACGAAGACGGGCGCATCGGCTCCCTACACCTACGGCGGCACGGGCATCATCTCCGGCAGTGTCTATGGCGGCGGCAATGTGGCCGCCTACACGGGCAATCCTACGGTGACGCTCTACGGCGGCACCGTCAACACCAATGTCTTTGGTGGTGGTCTCGGTGCTACGGCCATCGTGACGGGCAACACCGCTGTCACCATGGAGGGCGGCACCGTCCGCAACGACGTCTATGGCGGCGGCAGTCAGGCCGATGTCACGGGCAGCGTGGCTGTCACCATTGCTGGCGGAACTGTCACCAATGATGTCTATGGCGGCGGTGCGCTGGCCAATACGAACACGGCGAACTGGGATGAGGCAAATCTTTCCACGACGTATGAAAAGATTACGGCCACGCTGACAACTGGTGTCAGTGATGTTGCTGGACTCTATAAAAAGGATGGCGTTAATTACATCATACAAGGAGCCAATGCAACAGCAGAAGGAGGTGCCGAGTATTACAGACGTTTCGATACGGCTTGGGCAGAAGGCAAGACTTCAGCCAGCAACACAACTACAGTTATACTCATCGGAGGAACCATCGGCAATGTCTTTGGTGGTGGTCTGGGTAACGATGAGACGCCTGTATATGTCTATGGCGATGTCACTGTCCATCTTAATAATGCTACCGAGAGAACCACTTATGGTGGCACAGGTGCATCTTTTACGCGAGAGATTGCACAGAATATTGTTGTTGCAGGTACGAATTACCCAACTATACCTACGACAGGCAAGATCTTTGGAGCTAATAACTTCAATGGTTCGCCTAAGGGCAATGTCACAGTAGAAATCTGGGCTACAAAACGAGTTGACGGAAAAGCTCATGTCCTCGGCGAATATGAAGTTCATGGCGTCTATGGTGGCGGTAATCTGGCAGACTATTTACCCGCTACAGCTAAAGAGACGAAGGTGATTATTCATGGTTGTGATGAGACTTCTATTGAGTACGTCTATGGCGGCGGTAATTCTGCTTCTGTACCCTCTACCGATGTTACAATCTATGGCTCCTTTGATATCGGTTATGCCTTTGGTGGTGGTAATGGTAGTAAGCCCGTTAAGAACAGCGCCGGCACTTGGGTTGCCAATGGCGGTGCTATGGTGACGGGTGACGCCAATATTTCTGCTCGTGGCGGCAGAATCGGTCAGGTCTTTGGTGGCAGTGATGCAAAGGGCGATATCCTTGGCAACTCGAATGCCGATATAACGACAACTACAGACCAGGAATGTTCATTGACGCTGACCCGATTCTTCGGAGCTGGTAATGAGGCAAACGTAGCAGGAGATGTGAATCTGATTCTCTCCGGATGTGCCTCAGATAATATCCAGTTCGTACACGGAGGCTCTTATAATGCTCATATTACAGGTAATGTGAATCTGACTATTACCAGCGGCTACTATACCAATGTCTTTGGTGGCAATGATGCGCGCGGCAGTATTGGCGGGAACATTACGGTCAATATAGAAGAGACGGATGCCTGTAAGCCTATTGTCATCCAGAATCTTATTGGTGGTGGTAATGAAGCCCCTTATCCTGGCAAGAAGAAAGACGGCACCGAATATTCCGAGCCTGGAAAAGTCACGGTAAACATCAAGTCGGCTACGCGTATAGACAAAGTCTATGGTGGTGGCTACAAAGCCGATGTTAAAGGTGATACCGAAGTCAATATCAATATGATGAAGGGTTCAATGGCAAATACCGAACTGACGCGTCCAGCCAGTTATACGGGAGAAACCATACCCAACGTACATATCACAGAAGGTAAAACATATATTAATGATGCCATTGGAACCATTGGCGATGTCTTTGGCGGTGGCAACGAAGGTAATGTCATCGGCAGTACTACCGTAAACATAGGAACAGCTTCTACAATAAAGATTCTGAAGCGAGTAGGCGGTAACGCTGGCGGAGCCCTTATAGATGCAAGCGACAGACCTGTCTATGATGGAGAAGGCAAGATTATCAAGGATGGTGACGTACCCCGTACTGTTGCAGAAGTCGATGCGGATGTTCTTGGCGCGCACATCACAGGCGATGTGTTTGGCGGTGGCAATCTGGCCTATGTTACGGGAAATACTACGGTGAATATCAGTACGGTGGATTTGTCCGACAAAGAAGATGTCAAGATAGACTCTGGCAGCGTCTATGGCGGTGGCAGCCAGGCCGACGTACATGGCAATACCACGGTGACAATGTCGGGCGGCTACGTCTTCAATGGTATCTTTGGCGGTGGTCTGGCTGGTTCGGTGGGAACGTTCACCAGAGATTATGGGCAAACGATCGATGGGTTTGACCACTCTACACATACGTGTATCGGTAAGCCCACCGATTGTGCTGATGGTACGGGTAAATGTACGGTGGTGGTTAACGGCGGCCAGATAGGTCCCGTGACGGTGGCAACACAGGGTATGACCCGGGCGGCAGCCAGCGGCGGCCCTGTAGCTGAAGGCTGGGTATGGGGCGGCGGCTGTGGTATGATGGAAGACCCGGCGGTTGATCCTGACACCCACTTCAAGACCTACGTCGGAAGTACCGATGTCACCATCGGTGGCTCGGCCTTCATCCTGGAGTCCATCATCGGCGGTGGCGAGTTCGGACGTGTGCTGGGCAATACCTTGGTGAAGATTGAAGGTGGTCAGATAGGCGTAGGAGAAAACTCTCTTGATGGAAGCGGTAATCCTAAGCCATATTCTGAAGATTTGTGGGAAGCGGCAGCTGCGGCTATCACATCGGGCAATGCTGATGACATTGCAACGGTGGCAGCACAGATGCCCGAATGTTCGCATTTCGATTACGGAAGGGACACTAATAGCGACGGCGTAAAAGACGAATTCGTGGTTTACGACCCATACTATGAAGATCCCCAATATGCATCGACACATATCGGTCCGGCCAGCACTTCCAATCCTTCCGACGGACACACGTGGATAGGCTGCGTGTTCGGCGGCGGCTCCGGCTATATGCCCTACAAGAAGGCAGACGGTACCGGCTATGACTGGCACCCCTCTGCAGGTCTGGTAGAAGGAAATACCGAGGTCCGCATCACCGGCGGCCATATCCTGACGAATGTGTATGGCGGCAACGAATATACTGACGTGGTGGGTTCCTGTACGGTCACGATGTCTGGTGGCACCATTGGCGTGCCGCGCACACTGCCCCAGATTGCTAACCACCCGGTCACGTGCTACCTCTTCGGTGGTGGCAAGGGCGACCAGCGTACACATTTCAATAAGATGACGAACGTCGGCAGCACGAATGTCACGGTCAGCGGCGGTATCATCTATGGCTCAGTCTTCGGCGGTGCCGAGGATGGTCACGTCCTGGGCAACGCTGCTGTCACCATCAGCGGCGGCACCATCGGCACCTGGGGTACCTCCTATGTCGATGGCAACGTCTTCGGCGGCGGCCGCGGCTTCTCAGGCGAATCCTTGACAGCCGGTAGCATCGGTGGCAACGTGGATGTCACGATCAGCGGTGGCACGATGCTCGGCAGCATCTATGGCGGCGGCCGTATGGCGGCCGTGGGCATTGACTTCACCCCAGTTTCTGATCCCTCCTACGGTCAGCTCGTAGATGAAGAAGATGGTGGCCCGACTCATGGCCATGTCACCGTCAACATCACGGGCGGCACCATCGGCCGGGACTTTGGCACGACTCCGCCAGAGGGTGCCGAACACAGCGGCAACGTCTTCGGCGGCAGCATGGGACGTAACACGCTCCTCAACGGTTCAATCAATGAGCTGTGGCCGAAGATTGGTGTGGTGAAGGTGACCGACGTCAGCATCAGTGGCACTGCCGACATCAAGCGGAGTGTCTATGGCGGCAGTGAGTTTTCCGTCGTGCGCAACCGGGCCACTGTGAATATCTTGGGTGGCACCGTAGGTGGCAGCGTCTATGGCGGTGGCTACGGCAGCGACGACCACGCAACGAGGACGGTCATCACGGCGGGCGGCTACGCCAGCATCCCCACGATCTATTACACCTTCACGCCGATGGTGTGGAATGGCTGCGTGTCTGGCAACACCCATGTCAATATCTCCGGCGGCACGGTGAAGAAGAACGTCTATGGCGGCGGCTATCTGGCCTCCGTGGGCCTCATTAACTTTAACAGCGATGCCGCAGGCAACTTCAACTATGTGAAGAAGCATGAGGACTTGTCGAACAGCTTTGCCCTGAGCTGGCCTTACGAACACCAGTACATCGCGGCAGCACCCAACGATGCTGCTTCGGTAGATGGCGGTGCCGGAGTAGAGGGCGCGGGAATCGGCGGCAAGGCCACCGTTACTATCACCGGCGGCCACATTGGCGACACGACTGATAACACAACCGGCTATGTCTTCGGCGGCAGCAAGGGTAAGACCATGGAGCGCTATGCCGAGGCTGCCTGCGCCAACGTGCGTGAGACGGAGGTCAATATCCGCTATTCTTCCACTGCCTCCGATTTGTCTTCTGCTGACTGCATCCAGGGTGCCGTCTATGGTGGTGGCGAGGACGGTCACGTCTATGAGAATGCCGTTGTCAACATCACTGGCGGTCTCATCGGCATGAGCGTCTATGGCGGCGGAAAGGGTATCACCCCCTATGCAGGCAAGAAACGGAACACCACCGCTCCCTATGCTGAAGTCGATGCCGAGATCAACAGTTGGACAGCCGGCAAGGTCTATGGCAACGCCACGGTGACGATGAGCGGTGGCCACGTCATGCGCAACATCTTCGGTGGCGGCTACTACGCCTCCGTGGGTAAGGGCAACTATGCCGGCGGTGCCGATGACTACTTCACAAGCGGCTTCGGCGAGACGCTCACCGGCAACCTGTGGACCAGTGAAACGGTGGCTGCCGGTTTGCCCGACAGCGAACGCGACAACGCCTGGCACTTCCTCAACAGCGGTCTGACCACCGTCACCGTGACGGACGGCACCGTGGGTACGCCCGACGGCACCTACGACGGCAACGCTACCGGGCAGATCTATGGCGGCAGCCGCGGTGCGGCAGCCATGGACTTAGGCACCACGGAGTTGGGTTCCCATCCCCGTTACGAATTTACCCCTGACTTCTATCTGGGCTATACTAATCAGACCAGTGTCACCATCGGTGATGCCGAACACGCTCCCACCATCTATGGCTCTGTCTATGGCGGTGGCCGTGACGGACTGGTGCGCCGCCACGCCCATGTCACCATCAACAACGGTACCATCGGACTGGCATACAGCAGTAGTGATGCTTACCGTCGTGACCGCGGCAACGTCTATGGCTCGGGCTCGGGCCTCAGCACATGGGACGGTACGCACCATGGCACGTCGTCCGGCACCATTGCCTACAACACGACCGTCACCATCAACGGCGGTACCATCCACCAGAATGTCTATGGTGGCGGTGCCATGGCCAGCGTCGGTCCCCCGCTGTTCGGCGACGACTATGCCAGCAAAGCGCAGTCGCTCTGCACAGTCAACATCAATGGTGGCACCATCGGTTCGACAACAGACCACGACACCAATAAATATGGCGGCAATGTCTTCGGCTCCAGCCGAGGTGGCGATTTCGCCGCAGGTGAGTCGCCCGAAGTGCTGGCCACCACGCTCTGGACACAGGTCAACGTCAATGGTGGCACCATCGCCGGCAATGTCTATGGCGGTGGTGAGGCTGGTATCGTGCGCAAGAGCGCTGAGGTCAACCTGAAGGGTGGCGAAATCAAGCACACTGCCTACGGCGGTGGCCAGGGTACGACGGCCATTGCAGCCAATGTGGGCGGCAACACTACCGTGCTGCTGAATCAAGGCGTAGCTGCCACTGCCAAGGGTTGTATCGTGGATAAAATCTTCGGTTGCAACGACCAGAACGGCACGCCGAAGGGTCATGCCCTCGTACATGTCTATGCCACGCAGAATAGTGCCACGGGTGATATTCAGACCAAGGTCGATGATCCTTCTGTTGACTATGACGTCACCGCCGTCTATGGCGGCGGTGACCTGGCGCAGTACGAGCCCGACGGTGCCGACGACTACACCGAGGTCCTCATCGAAGGCTGTGACTACACCAGCATTCAGCAAGTCTATGGTGGCGGCAATGCCGCCTGCGTGCCGGCTACGAATGTCCGCGTGTCGGAGTGCCATATCATCAACGAACTCTTCGGCGGCGGCAACGGCTTGGACAAATACGAGAAGGACGGCAAGTGGTATGAGAACCCGGGTGCCAACGTGGGCTATTATCCGCTGGAGCATCATGTGACCGACGGCACGCAGGGCACCGGCGCTGATGCAGCGAACGCTTATAAGACTTTCGTGAACACCTCTCCCGATGCCACGACGAAGGAGGCTCGCCAGACCCCTACCAACGGTTACATCTATGGTACCGGCTGGGCCACGACGACTGTCACCGGCGGACATATCAACTTTGTCTATGGGGGCAGTAACGAGAAGGGTAACATCCGTTCCGTGGCGCTCTCGCAGTACCAGAAGTCTGGCACGTGCCCCTTGGCAACAGGTACGACCTACGGTGGCAGTAAGAATGCCGAGATCGATGCCGAGATCCGCGTGGTGATGGACTGCGTGACTGATGGCGGCACCTACTACGGCGGTTCTGCGAACTCGGACATCAACAACAACGTGACCATCGATATCACCAACGGCACCTACGAGAAGGTGTTCGGCGGCAACGACCACTCCGGAACCATCAATGGTTCCATCACCATCAACATCGAGGAGCGCGGCTGCACACCTATCTTCATCGGTGAACTGTATGGCGGCGGCAACGAGGCCGACTACTCCATCTATGGCTATAACATCACAAAAGACGGCAGCGGAAACGTTACCGGGCGCACAGCACTCAAGAAAGGTGAAACAGGTGCACTGGAAACGCCCCACCGCGACCCGCAGATCAACATTATCTCTGCGACCCACATCGGCAACATCTACGGTGGCGGATACAAGGCCAGGATGATCGGCAGCCCGACTGTCAATGTGAACATGACCAACGGCATCATCACAGAAGACTATGCGGGAGATGCTAATTTCACGGTAGATACTCACACGGTCAATGGAAATACCTACAAGGTCATCAGCAACGACGGCATCGCCACCCTCGCCATCGGAACTATCGGCAACATCTTCGGCGGCGGCAACCTGGCCGATGTCATCGGCAACACCACCGTGGAAGTAGGCACCGGACAGTGGCGCAACGCGGACGGCGACCTCGAGACGATGGGCACCGACGGCACGACCTACCGCTATAATACGACCTCCGAGAAGTGGGAGTACCTGACAGCAGGACATTACGAGGCAGTCGAGGGCACGCCCGCTCCAGCCCGCAACGCAGCCTTCATCACCGGCTCTGTCTATGGCGGCGGCAAGATGGGGCACGTGGGCGACTTCACGCTCGACGCCAACGGCAAGCCCGTCAGCTGTGCCGACGGCACCGGCACCAGCACCGTGGTCATCAGCAACGGCAACATAGGTCCCGATGACATGACGATGTTCCACTTAGACGAGGATGATAAGATCAAGACAGGCGACTATCCCGATGACTATGGTCATGTGTTCGGCGGCGGACAGGGCACGCTGGACTATTACTATGACGACACCACTGGCATGACCGAAGACGAGAAGGTGACGGGAATGAGAAGCCTTACCACAGAGCAGATGAACGCCAAGGTGGGCACGCTGGCCTTCGTGGATAATGCCAACGTCACCATCAACGGCACGGCTTTCGTGAAAGGCAGTGTCTTCGGCGGTGCCGAGAACGGCCACGTGCTGCACGACACGCATGTCGTCATCGATGGTGACTGCCAAATAGGCAACGGCCACATCTTCCTGACGGACGGCAGCGGTAATATCACTCACAACTACGGCGTGAACCGCCCATATACTTCTGACGAATGGACGCAAGGCAAGCTGATAGGCGATGCCAACTGGACGGCCACGTCCCTGCCCGAATGTGCCAGCTGGCTGTACGCTAAAGAAATCGACGGGACAGGCACGAAGGGTAAGGTGAAGGCTATCAACTACCATTCGCCCTACGACAAGTTCGCCGACGCTGACGATTATGAAGAAGACGGCGGCGTCAAGATAGCCTCCAGCGGCCGCACATTCTACGGCAACGTCTTTGCCGGCGGCTCCGGCTTCTATCCCTACGCTCCGGGCAAATGGCTCGAGACAGCCGGTGAGGTGGAGGGCAACGCCTACGTGGATGTCACCGGCGGCCACATCCTCACCAGCCTCTACGGCGGCAACGAGATGTCCAGCGTGCTGGGCGACACCTATGTCACCATGTCCGGCGGCACCGTCGGCGTGCCGCGCACGGTGGCCGAGATCACGGCTCACCCCGTCACCTGCTATGTCTTCGGCGGCGGCAAGGGCGAGGCACGCCCGATGCTCAACAACGACACCAATGTGCGGAACGCCAGCGTCAACATCTCTGGCGGTTGGATCTATGGCTCCGTGTTCGGCGGTGCCGAGGACGGCCACGTGATCAAGGATGCCACGGTTGCAATCAGTGGCGGTAAGATCGGCACGTGGGGCACCTCCTACGTGGATGGCAACGTCTTCGGCGGCGGCCGTGGCTTCGACGGCCACAACCCCTTCGCCGGTTGTATCGAGGGCAATGTTAACATGACCGTCAGCGGCGGCGAGATGCTGGGCAGCATCTACGGCGGCGGACGTCTGGGCTCCGTAGGCATCAACAGCAGCGGCGAGGAAATGGTCGATGTGGAGGACGACGATGCGACCCCCGACGTGGATGAGACATCCACCCACGGCCACGTCACCATCGACATCAGCGGCGGCACTATCGGAAACGACCTCGAGTACAAGTACTACACCTTCAACATTGACACTGGTGGAGAGAAGTGGTCGTCGGCCATCGAGGCAGCGAAGGCCAGTGCTATAGCAGCTCTGGAGGATCAGAAGGTGGAGGATAACATCCCGCAGACCGAGTTCCAGCCCATCGACTCCATCCAGAGCGGCGACACGCGTACCTATATTTACCGCCTCACCCACACCCGCGGCGGCAACGTCTTCGCCGGCGGCATGGGACGCCTGAGAAACTTGGAGAACGAGCCCATCCCCTACTGGTTCAACCTGGGCGGCGTGAAGGACACGCGGCTCACCATCCGTGGCGAGGGCACGAGGATCAAGGGCAACGTCTATGGCGGCTGCGAGCTGGGGCAGGTGGCTGGCACGCATAAGGTGTATGATGCCTATCACAGAGAAGTGAACGTGGTGGATGGCAAAGATGTAGCCGTAGATGAGAAGGACGAGTACGCATGGCCCGAGACGCTCACGCAGGTTCTCATCCAGGGCGGCACCATCGGCTCAGAGATCAAGGACGGTTCCGAGGTGACACAATATACCTTTGGCAGCGTCTTCGGCAGCGGCTATGGCGACGCCACGGAGAAGGTGAATTACACCATCAGCGGGCAGAAGTACGAGTCGAATCCCAAGTTCTCCTCCGGCCTCGTCGAGGGCGGCACACAGGTAAGGATGGAAGGCGGCACTGTCCTTGGCAGCGTCTTTGGCGGCGGACAGGTGGCCAACACCCACGGCAATAGTGTCGTGACCGTCACGGGTGGCACCGTCGGTATGCCCAACATGGGCGACCTCCGCTCGGGCAATGTCTATGGCGGTGGCTTCGGTAACCGCACCATCGTGCGCTGCGGACAGATCTACGGCAACTCTACGGTCACCATCAGCGGCACGCCCCGCATCTACCACAACGTATATGGCGGCGGTGCTTACGGTTCGGTGGGGCAGTTCAAGTATGACACCCGTGTTGACCCTGTGCATCTCACGCCGAAGGTCTATGGCGTATTGGGTCTCAAGTCGCGCGCCGACCTTACGAATGAGCTCGCCCCGTCGGGCACGACGCCCGCGGAGGGAACCATCATAGAGCCCGATGCCACCGGCACTGCCACCGTGACCATCACGGGCGGCACCGTCGGCACCGATGGCCTGGCGGACGGCAGCGTCTTCGGCTCGTCGTACGGCGACGTGGCCAACCCGCTGCAGCGCGACGACTTCATCGGATGGGTCAATGACGCCAGCGTCACCATCGGCACCCTCGGCAATGGCTATGCGGCTCCCGAGCCTCAGATTGCCGGTAATGTCTATGGCAGCGGCGACAACGGACACACGTTCAACAACACCATCGTCAACATCCACAGCGGCACCATCGGCCTTGTCGATGAGCAGCCCAACGATGTCACGGGCGAAGAGGGCTACAAGAGCCCCCGCCGAGGCAACGTCTATGGCGCTGGCAACGGTATCGAGACCTATAACATCGGTGAAGACGAATTGTACAAGGGCCAGGCCGGTATTGTCTATGGCAATACCACGGTGAACATCGACGGCGGCCTGATCGTGCACAACGTCTATGGCGGCGGCGAGATGGCCTCTGTCGGTCATCTCTCCAACGACCCGCAGGCGAAGGACGCGTCCGGCGTCCTCATCGACCGCTCGGCCTACATGCACAATAACACGGCCAATGGCTTCGCCCTCAGCTGGCCCTATAAATATATGTATGGGTATGACAGCGCAGACCCCGCGACAAGGCAACCCGTTGAATTTGGCGGTGTGAACCCCATCGGCGGCAAGGCCACGGTCAACATCTCCGGCGGTCATATCGGCGTGGTGGGCAGTTATGGCGGCGACATCTTCGGCGGCTCACAGGGCTTGGCTGGCGACCGCTATGACTACGACGACATGTCCAATGTCCGCGAGACTGAGGTGAACATCGACTACGGCGAAACGGCCGACATCGCCGACATCGCGACGCTCAGCACACCGGCCATCGCAGGCTCGGTTCACGGCGGCGCCGAGAACGGCCACATCGTCGAGGACGCCCGCGTGACGCTCAGCGGTGGTCTTATCGCCCACTCGCTCTATGGCGCAGGAAAGGGTAAGGGAACCTATGCAGTACAGCTCAAGAAGATTGGTGCTCCATCATCTTCTACACCCGAACTAAACCCGGACGATTTCTACGATGCTGACATCTACAGCCTCACGGCCGGTAAGGTCTATGGCAACACCTACGTCACGATGACCGGTGGCCATGTGGGCCGCAATGTCTATGGCGGCGGCAACATGGGTTCCGTGGGCAAGGGCAACTACTCCGGCGGTGCCGATGACTACTCGGCCGCCGGCTACGGCGAGACGCTTACCGGCAACCTTTGGAGCACTACTCCCAGCTTCGACCCCAGCGCACCGCTCAACGCGGAAAATGCGCCCTCCTCGATGGCCGACTACTTCCTCAGCAGCGGCAAGACGCAGGTGAGCGTCACCGGCGGCACCGTGGGCTACATCAATGAGGACGACCCGGAAGAGACCTTCAAGGACGGCCTGCCCTACGGCAACGTCTTCGGCGGCTGTCGCGGAGAGTCGGCACCCAATGTGCCCGACGATGTTGACCCGCGCTACCAGTACGTCCCGTCGTTCTACTCCGGCTATGTCAACGAGACGGATGTCACCATCGGCACCCTCGGACAGGGCAGCGACCCTGAAACGGCAGGCACCGTCGGCAATGCGCCGCGCATCCTCGGCTCCGTCTATGGTGGCGGCCAGGACGGACACGTGCGCCGCTGGACCCATGTGAAGGTGAACAGCGGTGTCATCGGTCTGCCCTATACCACCGAGAACCGGACGCTGCTGAAGACCAACACGCGTTCTGCATCGCCAGAACAGGACAATCCCCAGTGGCTCTACCGCGGCAATGTCTATGGTGCCGGTTCGGGCATTAGTGAGTATGAGTACGACTTCAACTACAACGAGAAGTACAAGGACAACGAAGGCAATGTTGAAGTGACCACCCTCGGCGGTGTCGAATACCCCGAGGTGGGCCACAGCACCTCGTCAGGCTCCGTGACATGCTTCACGACGGTCGATGTCCTGGGCGGTCTCATCTATCGCGGTGTCGCTGGCGGCGGTTCGCTGGCCTCGGTAGGTCCTCCCATGATTCCGCCGTTGACGGAGTATGCTGCGCGCAAGACGTCAGATGCTTCTCAGTGGGGCCGGCAGAGCCTGAATCAGGTGAACATCGGCGGCGCCGTGGATGGCGAGGGCAACGTCATCCCCGTCACCATCGGCGAGGCCACGAGCGTGGCGGCCGGCTACGGCGGCAACGTCTATGGCGGCAGCCGCGGTGAGGCAGACCTCGGCAACGCCTTCGGTACCTCCATCTGGACGGAGGTGAACCTGAAGAAGGGCACCAACATCCTCGGCAACGTCTTCGGCGGCGGCAACGCCGGCGAGGTGATGAAGGACACGAAGGTGAACGTGGGCGCAGAGTGATGATAGCACAAGAAAGCGGCGGACATCCATGATGCCCGCCGCTTTCTTGTGCGTTGATCAATCAGAGGGGATGGTACTGCACGAAGGCTTCCATCGCCTCGTAGGATGCCAGTCCGAGGCTGCTGTAGAGCTCGGCGGTAGCGTGGTTGCGGTCCTCGGCGCGCTGCCAGAACAGACGCTCGTCGTTGCCCAGGAAGGGTGCCGACTCCATCTGGCTGGCGTGCTTGAGGATGGCGTTGCGCTTGGTGCGCAGCTCCTCGGGGCTGATGGGCACGGCCATCTCGATGTGCTCGATCTCCCATTCGGCCCAGGCACCGCGGTACATCCAGATGCGGCAGTTCTTGAGCCACTCGGCGCCGGCTTCCTTCTCGATGTCGATGGCAGCCAGCACGGCATCGGTGCAGACGCGGTGGGTGCCGTGGGGGTCGGCGAGGTCACCGGCCACGAAGATCTGGTGAGGCTTCACCTCGCGCAGCAGGTTGAGGACGATCTCCACGTCGGCCTCGGAGATGGGGTTCTTCTGGATCTTACCCGTCTCGTAGAACGGCAGGTTCAGGAAGTGGACACGCTCGAGGGGGATGCCGCTGTACATGGAGGCGATGCGCGCCTCGCCGCGGCGGATGAGGCCCTTCACCTCCAGGATGTCGCGCGTGTCGAAGTCCTCGGGCTTTTTCTTGTTGATGAAGTCGATGAACTCCTTGTAGCGGGCGGTGATGGTCTCGTTCTTGCCTTCCTCGAAGAGCTCGTTGAAGCCCTTTGTGAAGTGCATGAAGCGGAACACCTCTTCGTCGCCGACGGCGATGTTACCGCTGGTCTCGTAGGCCACATGCACCTCGTGCTTCTGCTTCACTAGGCGCTGGAGCGTGCCGCCCATCGAGATGACGTCGTCGTCGGGGTGCGGCGAGAAGATGATGACGCGCTTCTGTGCGGGTTTCGCGCGCTCGGGACGGTTGCTGTCGTCGGCATTGGGCTTGCCGCCGGGCCATCCGGTGATGGTGTGCTGGAGGTCGTTGAAGATCTTGATGTTCACCTCGTAGGCGGAGCCGAAGAGGGCGAGGAGCTCGCCGAGGCCGTGCTCGTTGTAGTCCTTGTTGGTGAGTTTCAGGATGGGCTTGCCGGTCTTCTGGCAGAGCCATACGATGGCGGAGCGGATGAGCTTGTCGTCCCAGTCGCAGGAGGTGACGAGCCACGGACGGCGGATGCGCGTCAGGTTGGCGGCGCTGGAGAGGTCGAGGACCACCTGCACGTTGTTGTGCATCTGCAGGAAGGTGGCGCTCTGGGCGTCGGTCATCTCACCTTCGACGGCGCTCTTGATGACGTCGGCCTTCTCGTCGCCCCACGCCATGAGGAAGATCTTGCGGGCCTGGCGGATGGTGCTGACGCCCATCGTGATGGCGCAGACGGGCACGTTCTGCTCGGCGCCGAACACCTTCACACCTTCTGCACGGCTGGAGGGGTCGAGGAGCACGAGGCGTGTGTGGCTGTTGCGCTGCGAGCCCGTGACATTCAGGGCGATGTTACCCATGCGGCCGATGCCGAGCAAGGCAATGTCGATGCCGCCGAGCTGCTCGATCATCTTCTCGTAGGCCATGCAATGTTCCGTGACGCGCTCCTGCGGCGTGGTGCCGTCGAGGGGATAGATATTCTGCGAGGGGATATCCACACGGTCGAAGAACTGCTCCTTCAGGGCCTTCAGGTTGCTCTGCACGCTGTCGGCGGGCAGGGGGTAGTACTCGTGGGTGACGAAGGCGACGACGTTCTGGAAGCTCAGGCCCTCCTCCTCGTGCATCCGCACGAGTTGGTTGAAGACCTCGGTCATCGTGGCGCCGCCGGAGAAGGCGATGGTGCAGGCGCGGATCTCGCGCTGACGCTGGCGGATGGTGGCAGCCACCTTCAGGGCTACCTCCGTGGCGCCCTCCTCAATGGTGGCATAGATGTCGGTGGGCAGCTTCTCGAAGCGGGTGAGGACGCTGCGCTCGATGGTGCCGTCGGGGCGGTAGTAGCGCGGCGACACGCGGTCAAGGGTAATCTGTGAACTTAGGTTTGTCTTCATAGATGTAAGTTAGTTATGGTATGAGTGGATGAGTCTCAGAAGTAGTAGCCGAATCCGATCTTCAGACCTACGGTGGAGGCGTCGGCAAAGTCGTTGACGGACATACGGTAGTAGATGGCAGGCTCGATGGTGACATGCTGGTTCAGGAAGAAGGCATAGCCGATCTCCGGCGTGATGAAGCAGTTATCGGACTTCACGCTTTCGTACTTGCTGTGGGCATAGGCCACGCCCAGTCCCAGATAGAGTCCATTCTGCACGATGTAGTAGCGTCCGCCGACGCCCAGCTCAAAGATGTTCACACCGTCGAGATGCTGGTATTCCACGTTGGCGAGCAGCATCCAGTTCTCCGCCAGCAGCCGTCCGGCAGTGGCGCTGAGGTCGAAGTTCACCTTCGCCTGCTTGCTATAGCTCAGTCCCAGTCCCGAGACGGACGCACCGATGTAATTCTTGCCTACTTCAAACTGCGCGCTGGCAGTGAGGGTGGAGAGGGCCATCACGAGGCCCATGATGATTTTCTTCATGTTCTCTTTTCTTTTAGTGGTTAATACTCCTAATTTCCTCTGCAAAGCTAACCAGAATCCGCAAGCGCACCAAACGCGCACCTATATATTTAGCGTTATTTAACGCGCAGTGGGGTAGTGGAGGCCCTCCCGGATTCAATTTCGAGGCTCCTTCCCTCAAAAAGTTACGGAAAAGCATCGCTCTTCCGTAACTTTTTCATACCTTTGCGCCCGCAAACAGAAAGCACACGCTTCATCTTATCTTCAGTCTTATGTCCAATCACCAAACCATCGTAGGTTCCAAGATCAAGGGACTGCGTGAATCCAAGAATCTCTCCATTGAAGAGATAGCAGAACGTAGTGGACTCTCCACAGAACAGATTACCAGCATCGAGAACGATCAGTACCTGCCCTCGCTCGGGCCGCTGATCAAGGTGGCGCGCGCCCTCGGCGTGCGGCTGGGCACGTTCCTGGACGACAACGACGCACTCGGACCCGTGGTGTGCCGTGCCGGGGACCGCGGGGATGACAGCAGCATCAGCTTCTCCAACGACGCCGCCGAGGCGCGCCAGAACATGATCTACCACTCCCTCGCCAAGCAGAAGACGGGGCGCCACATGGAGCCCTTCGTGATCGACGTGCTGCCCAGCGAGGAGAAGTCCTTCCAGCTCTCGGCACACGAGGGCGAGGAGTTCATCTATGTCCTCAGCGGTGAGCTCGCCATCGACTACGGCAAGGAGACCTACACCCTCCGCGAGGGAGACAGCATCTTCTACGACTCCATCGTCAAGCACCACGTACACGGCGCACCCGGACAGGCCGCCAAGATCCTCGCTGTCGTTTATATTCCGTTTTAACGGAATGTCGGAATATCGAAAGAGCTAAAGATTGAATCAATGAGTAAATTAGATATGGCGGGCCGCCCGCTGCCTGACCGCACCTATCCCGCCGAGAACCACGGCGAAGGCTACACCCTCTCGGAGCGCACCCTCGGACAGTGGCTCGAACACTGGGCCACGACCACGCCCGACAAGGAGTACATCGTATATAGCGACCGCGACCTGCGCTTCACGTGGGCGCAGTTCAACCAGCGCGTCGATAACCTCGCCAAGGGACTCATCTCCATCGGTGTCAAGAAAGGCAGCAACGTGGGCATCTGGGCCACCAACGTGCCCGACTGGCTCACCTTCCTCTATGCCACCGCCAAGATCGGTGCCGTCCTCGTCACCGTCAACACCAACTACAAGCAGAGCGAGCTCGAGTACCTCTGCCAGGACTCCGACATGCACACGCTCTGCATCACCAACGGCACCTGGGAGTGTGACTACGTTGAGATGACCTACACGATGCTCCCCGAGCTGCGGCAGTGCGAGCGCGGACATCTCCGCAGCGAGCGCTTCCCCCACATGCGCAACGTAGTATATATAGGTATGGAGAAGTACCGCGGTATGTACAACACCGCCGAGCTCCTCCTCCTCGGACAGAACATCGAGGACGAGACCCTCGACGCCATGAAGCGCGAGGTCAGCTGCCACGACGTCTGCAACATGCAATACACCTCCGGCACCACCGGCTTCCCCAAGGGCGTCATGCTCACCCACTTCAACATCGCCAACGACGGCTACTTCACCGGCGAGAACATGGGCTTCACGCAGGACGACAAGCTCTGCGTCTGCGTGCCCCTCTTCCACTGCTTCGGCGTCGTCCTGGCCACCATGAACTGCCTCACCCACGGCTGCACCGAGGTTATGGTCGAGAAGTTCGACCCGCTCGTCGTCCTCGCCTCCATCCATAAGGAGCGCTGCACCGCCGTCTATGGCGTTCCCACGATGTTCATCGCCGAACTCGACCACCCGATGTTCCCCATGTTCGACATGTCCAGCCTCCGCACCGGCATCATGGCCGGTTCGCTCTGTCCCGTGGAGCTGATGAAGCGCGTCTCCGAGAAGATGTTCATGACCATCACCTCCGTCTATGGCCTCACCGAGAGCTCGCCCGGCATGACGCAGACCTGCCTCAACGACAGCTTCGAGCAGCGCTGCACCACCGTGGGTCGCGACTACCCCTTCGTGGAGGTCAAGGTCCTCGACCCCGAGACCAACGAGGAGTGCCCCGTAGGCGTGCAGGGCGAGATGTGCTGCCGCGGCTTCAACGTCATGAAGGGCTACTACAAGAACCCCAAGGCCACTGCCGAGGTCATCGACGAGAACGGCTTCCTGCACTCCGGGGACCTCGGCATCAAGGACGAGAACGGCTTCTACCGCATCACCGGACGCATCAAGGACATGATCATCCGCGGCGGCGAGAACGTCTATCCCCGTGAGATCGAGGAGTTCCTCTACCAGATGCCCGGCGTCAAGGACGTACAGGTCGCCGCCGTGCCGTCCAAGAAATACGGCGAGGAGGTCGGCGCCTTCATCATCCTGCAGCCCGGCGCCACGATGGCCCCCGAGGACGTCCGCGACTTCTGCAAAGGCAAGATCGCCCGCTACAAGACCCCCAAGTACGTCTTCTTCGTCAACGAGTTCCCCCTCACCGGCTCTGGCAAGATCCAGAAGTTCAAACTCAAGGAACTCAGCCTCAAGCTCTGTGCCGAGCAAGGCATCGAGGTCATCTGAGGCACGAAATGAAAGGGCAGTAACAAAAAAAGTCGGTAGATTCCTTTGTGCATATCGGAATAATCTCTACTTTTGCAGTTGCAAAGCCATTTGATGACGTCGCAAAGATCTCGAAATCTCATAAACGTTCATGATATGTTAGGAGTAAATTCACCCAGGGAACCGATTACACCAGAGTTTTCTAAGGAAATTCGGGCGGCGCTGTGGCGTGCAAATACGGGACACCTTACAGAAAAGGAACGTGAGGCGCGCCGTAAGGGAAAAGAGGCATTAAGGAAATGGAGGATTGAATGGAATTGAGTTTCTCCGACTCCACATTATCAGTCCGCAAGATTACAGATTTCCGTTGTCTGGAAACATTCTTTTCCGGGGTGGAGGCTATGGACGCCTTCATCCAAGGAGACTTTCGGTTAAGTGTGGAGAACCACTACTGTTCGGCCTATGGGGTATGGGGCGGTGATGAGTTGGTGGCAGTCTATGCCTTGAGTTATGACTCATTGGACCTTGATGCGGATGATAAGGAGGAATTGATGTCAGACTACTCTCTCACCAAAACTCCTCTCCTTGACTGGAAATACAAAGATACGTTTTTGTCTAAGCCACGATACCCAGCTATTGATATCGCTTATTTGGCAGTGCAGAAGAAATATAGAGGACAGCATATTGGGCAGGCCATCATAGAACTCATCGCAGAGAAAGCCCGTACTCAGGACTTTGCCGGTTGTCAGTTCCTTACCGTAGAAGCACTCGCCACCCAGGAATACACTGCAGTAGGGTTCTATGATAAGTGTGGTTTCACGCCAAATGAGTTGAAGAAACCATATAAAGACACGTTGCGTATGTTTAGGGCTCTTTATGAAAAGGATGTGCCCTTTGAAAGCGACGAACCATCATCTTCTTGTTGAAGGAAGAACGTGAAGGATGCCTGCGGCCATGAGATAAAGCATGAAAATAAAGGGAGGAAACGAAAAAGTACCGAATTTCCTTTGCCCGTACTGAAATTATAACTACTTTTGCAGCACATCATTAGAAAGGAGGATAGAGTATGTTTCATCTCAGAGAAGCGCAGATTGAAGATTTCAAACGGGTTAAAGGCACATTGAACGATGAAGCCCTTAGCGGGAGTAAACGTATCACATTCTATCGTACAAAGTCTGGGTGTTATACACCTCCACCGTATGTGCTGAAGTATCGTAAACTCTCAGAAGTATTGTAATGGCATTCCAGAAAGACTATGAAGGGCGGTTAAAGGCCATCCTTACAGATGCATACTTCAACTCCCAGCTACTGGAGTCGTGAGGTAATACGGTTGTTTAAGGCGTGATTGCTGGCAGCGTGGCTCATAGTCTGAAAGCAGTCCTCCCTTCCAGGCAGAACCTCCGCACCTTTGCGTCTCTGCGTTGAAAGAATAATGGATGCCTGCTGCCATGAGATAAAGCATGAAAATAAAGGGAGGAAACGAAAAAGTACCGAATTTCCTTTGCCCGTACTGAAATTATAACTACTTTTGCGCCGCATTTTGAAATTCTAAACAATTATAACTAACACAATTAACAAACAATGAAACGAAAGTTACTCGTTTTGCTGTGTGCTGTCATGGCCACAGTAGGAGTGAAGGCTTACACGGGTTCTGCCCCGACAGCAGGTAACACATATTATTTGTACCATCCGGCTCATGACCAGTTTTTGTTCGTGGGATTAGATGACAAATACGGAGTGACTCCCAGTGTATTCAATGCCACACCCATTTATGTTGAGACAGGAGGAAGTGGAAATAGCAGGACGACATTCTCATTTGTGATTAGAGGTACTAAATATTATATGTATCAAAATGGTGGCGATGGGAGTCTTAATACTGGCAGTGGAAGTGAATTTGAACCCAAACCGAATGAAGACAACAAATATAGACTGCAGACGGAAAGATATAAACCAACAATAGGAGCCGTCACTTATCGCATGCTCCATGCAGGAACCAGTGGCGGTCAATGCAGCTTTGAAAACTATAAATCAAGTGACAACGATGGTTACGAATGGCAGTTCATTCCCGAAAGTGAGGTGGAAAGCGCAAGAAGTGCAATGGCAGAAAGCTGTGCCTCGACCGCAGCAAATTATGCTGCGACATCGAATGGCTGGGAACGTGTGACCTCTGTAAGTGATCTTCATAGCAGCCCTGAGAACTATTTCTTTGCCATCTTTAGCGCCAATACGACAGGTTTGATGTTGCAAGCTACGAGTAACAATGCTGAGAGCCAGAAACTTTATTATAAGACTGCGATAGACCCCGCGAGCAGTTCAGAGTACCTTTTTGAGATGGAGAACCACGAATCGGGTGGTTTTGCCTTAAAAAGTAGTGCCATTGGCAAATATTTTGCTAATATTGGTGGTGCATGGGATTTTCATGCAGACCAAACGAGTGCCACATCCAGCAATAATACAAACCTTACACTTACGTATGCCAATGGTGCATATACCATAGAGACAGCTCAAACGACAAATTACGTTGGCTTGTGGACTCTTACCACTAATTGGTATAGCACAGATAAGCACTTGGCTGGTAATAAACAAAGTTCTCTTGCAGGCTCTTTTCTCATCTACCGCATCCCTAAACAGCGTCTTCGCAATGTGAACTTCACGCAATGCATTACGAATCCTTCGTTTGAGACGGGTAACACCGATGGATGGACAGTCGGAGCTAGTAGTGACACAGGTGTTAGGTCTGTGACACAGGACGACGGCAAGTATGCGATGAGTAATTCTGAGGGTTCGTATCTGTTTAATACGTGGTGGCAGGGCATACCTATGACACAGAATATTGGTATATTGCCAGCTGGCCATTATTCATTGTCTGCAGTAACAACAACCGACCAAAATGCTAAAACGTATCTTACCGTGAATTCTGGTCATAACGATGGCGCAATATCTACTAGAGGTGCAAGTGTTGGAGTCACAAATACTTATAATTTTACACTAGCAGAAGCAACAGAGGTATCAATCGGAGTTGTTGGTTGTGGGAATGATGAAAAGGCATTTGATTCCAATGGCTATTATTGGTATAAGGTTGACAACTTCCGTCTGACTTATCTTGGAGGCATGGAAAATCTCACTGCCGTAAGTGGAAAAATGAATGCCGCCGTAAACACGGCACAGCAGGATGCTGTTAGTACCTATAATAGCAACAAGACTGTAGCAAACTACCTTGACGCTATAGAAGCGATTGCTGCCGCTGAGGCGTCTATTGCAGCTTACGCAAATGCAGCAACCTATCTATCACGTGTGGAGACCCTGCTCGCAACAACGAACTTCTATACGCCTGATGCCTATGACGATGTATATGGAAATTACAAGACGGCATACGATGCAGGGACACTTGATGATGCTACGGCTGATGCGCTTAGCTATAAGGTGGCAAATTATACAGGAACTGAGCGCTATGACAATAATACAGCCAACGACCTCCTGATTCCTGGTTGGACAATAGGCGGAAATGACGCTAGAATTAGCGAGTCTGGTTTCTATATCAACACCTGGTCAACGGAAGAAGCGGCTGTATTCTCCAATCCCTTCTATGAATACTGGACATGGGAAGGAAACAGTCTTGAAGAACAATCTATATCCGCAACGATGACTGATTTGGATGCAAATAGAGCGTATTCACTAGATGTATGGGTTCGTGTACGCGAGAGAGATAACAACACCAAGGTCGCAGGTCGCGTTACACTCCAAATGAGTAATGGCGATGTAGTGGATCTTACTGCTGCAGACCAGATCGGTACTACGAAGTTCTATCAGAAGCAATTTACAGCATATGGAAAGGCTGATGGTTCTGGAAACTTAACGGTGACTTTCACTGTAACGGCAGAAAGCAATATCAGCTGGCTGGCATTTAAAAATCTAAATCTCACTGCATTGGCTGGAGCTACAGAGTATTCAGCCCTGAACGCTGCTATAACAGCAGCAAACGCTAACACCCTCGGCTTCGGAGAAGGTGAATACGCACCTTATAATAATATAGCGGCCCTCACGGCTTTGGCAGCTGCAAAGTCGATCGACACAGAAACTGCCAATACACAGACGGCGGTTCTAACTGTCACTAGCAATCTTACTGGTGCTTCTTGGTCTGCCAATGTGAGTGATGTGGATGCCGTGTATAATGGTGACTTTGCAATTGGACAAGGTAGTCCTGCCGCAAATATCCAAGATTATGGCTGGACACGTACTAATGGCTGGGGGCAGTTCTGTGGCGATTCGGATAATTCTTCTACAAGCAAAGGAACGTCATACTATAATCAGCCGGGTAGTCTTCAGTACGGCAATGCTGGTTATTACACCATGCCACTCAAAGCGAATACGGTTTATCAGTTATCATTCAAGTATGCTTCTTGGGCAACTAACTCCAATAATAGCGTTACAGCATCTGTGCTAAATAGCTCTGATGGGATGGCCGCAGTCGTTTACGGGAAAAATGGCACAGCACATACAGAAGCTGACGCCTTTGTTACCAAGACGATTAAGTTCGTGACGGGTGAAGCTGGTGACTATGTCCTGACGTTGGCAAATAGTGGTAATACGGTCATTACAGATGTGTCTATCACAAAGGCCTCTCAGATCCTGACCTTGCCGAGTGCTATCCAGTATGCCGCCGGCACCTATCCCGCCGTCATCCTCGACCGCTCCTTCTCGGCCGAAAAGTGGAATACGCTGTGCGTGCCGTTCGCGTTTGATGCCAGTGACTTCAGCGGGGTGAAGGAGTTGAGCGCGATTGCGGTCAATGGCGACAATGTCAGCATGACATTTGCTGATGCTTCCACGATCGCGGCGGGTCAGCCGTACCTCGTGAAGAGCGATCTTGCGAGCGTGACCTTCAACGATGTAGCCCTCGACCCCAGCACCGCCGTCAGCAATACGATGAAGGAGGACGGCACGACGAGCGTGACCTTCGTGGGCACGTTCAGCGGCACGAACCTGACGAGCAGCAATAGCGATGCGTGGGTGGTCAGCAACAACAACCTCTACAATGTGAACTCCGATGTCACCGTGGGTGCCTACCGCGCATACTTCACCGTCGGTTCCACCGCAGGCGTCAAAGCCCTCACCTTCGACTTCAATGGCACAACTGGCATAGAGGCAGTTGACAGTTTACAGATGACAGATGACAGTAAGGAGATCTATAACCTCGCTGGCCAGAAGTTAGACAATTCACAGTTCACGATTCATCATTCACAATTGAAGAGTGGCGTGTATATCGTGAATGGGAAGAAAGTGTTGGTAAAATAAGAAATGAAGAAAATAAGAAAATAAGAAAATAAGAAAATAAGAAAATAAGAAAATAAGAAAATAAGAAATCTTTTATGATTATGAATAAGAAAACATATATCCAGCCCAGTCTCCAAGTGCATCAGCTGAATCTGGCTGACGGCATCCTGCAAACTCTTTCTGGCGATGTTCTTGGCAATGGTGGCGACACAAATTCTAATAACGTCACCAGCTCCGACACCAAAGAATCCGGCAATTGGAGTGACATCTGGTAAGCGGAGCGCACCATCGTGGTACGGCGCTCACGGCGCCGGTACCGCAGCAAGATCCCAGCAGCTACAGTCCACGGTGACTGTAGCTGCTCTTGATTCATCCCTACAAAAGTTTTTTTGCCGAAAAATCCCTCACTCTCTCACACGTGTTGTCTGTCAGTTGGTTATGGGTGAGGGATGCGGTGATGGTGGTGAGGGAAATGACGTTTTCGGGTAAGGCTCCGAACGTCTTGAACCATGCCCCGTGAGGCATGGGTCATAAGCTCGCGAGGTTATGGCTATAAGCACGCGAGCTTACGGGCTTAAGCACGCGTGCTTCACGGCATAAGCTCGCGTGCTTCACGCAATAAGGTCGCGTGCCTCCCGCCATCAGGTCGTATGCCTCTGTTCCGAAGGTGGCGAGGCGGGCGTCAGAGGCCGCTGTGCTTTTCTTTGATACTTGCCATCGTTACACTGCGCAGCCTCTGTGTTGAAGCACAATGGTTGCTTGCGTTTTTGTGTTTTTGTCCCCCTTCGTCCCACTTTTTCCGCGTTTCCCTTTGCCACGTCCTGCCGATTGCTTACTTTTGCAACGTCAAACGTCTCCAACCGCCCTCATGTCGGTAGAGAACAAACAGTTATCGGTACGATATGAATGTAGCATCCCTCAACAACCTCTGGTCTTACCTTCAGGGCCTGACGCTCACGCCCAGCAACAAGAGGTGGCTGGCCGACCACCTGTATGAGGCTGCGAAGTCAGATACGGCGGTCGCAGAAGACCCCGCACTCCTTCAAGCTTCCGATAGGGTTTACATAGAAAATGGCGAAGTGAAAATAGATCTCGTCACGGAGACAATGGGGCTTGAGGAGGCGCGAGACCTGTTGCACAAGGTGATAGATCTCGAATATTCCTTGCTATGAACTATGTAATCAAAGACCGATGCATCAGGAATATCGCATCGTTCTACCATTACGTGGCGCAGAAATATAGTCACACGTACTCAGCCCAGATGATGCACAAGAATCTTGATGACGCCATGGATGCCATGTTCCTCATCGAGCAGTCGCTGCTTCGCCGTCGTCCTACGCTGCGGCGCTGGCAGGAGCAGGGGTGGCACATGGCGAAGGCGGGAAGTGGTTCTATGCCTACTCCGTCACCGACGACACGATCGTCATCGAGGATGCGTGCCACCAGCAGAACATGCACGAATCCGACTGATCCCATCCTCTGCTTGTGGTGCGAAGATTACTAATCTTGTGGTGCGAAGATTACTAATCTTGTGGTGCGAAGATTACTAATCTTGTGGTGCGAAGATTACTAATCTTAAGGCACTAAGATTACTAATCTTACGGTATAAAGATTATGAATCTTATTCTGCAAAGTAGAAATTTTCCCCATTTCCCTTTGCCACGTCCCGCATTATGCTTACTTTTGCAGCGCCAATCCCTCCTACCGCACTCTACCCGGTAGAGAACAAACAGTTATCGGACGATATGAATGTAGCATCCCTCAACAACCTCTGGTCCTATCTTCAGGGTCTGACGCTCACGCCCAGCAACAAGAAGTGGCTGGCCGACCACCTGTATGAGGCCGCCGGAGAGACGGCGGTCGCAACAGCGAATGGCGTCACAGATTCTTCTGTGACCAAGATGCTTGCTGAAGACGAACTCCCGGAAGCTGTGCGGCGATTGATAGGCGTCGCAGCTCCTGTGGACGACGATGACGTCGATTATCGGGACGCGTATTACTCACATTTAGCAAAGAAATACGCATGATGAGACTTTTCCTGGACACCAACGTTGTGATGGATATGTTGCAGAGGCGTGAGCCGTTTTTCTTGGCTGCTGCCAATCTGTTTGCATTGTCCGCAGCAGAAAAGGTGGAATTGTTCGCCTCGCCCATGACGTATGCTACGGCTTCTTATCTGATAGGGAAAAGAGACATCTCTCAAGTGAAGCCCCTTTTGTCCCAACTGAGGACACTGTCTCATGTTACAATTGCTGATGAAGCAACGATAGATCAATCTTTGGCCTCTGAGTTTGAGGACTTTGAAGACGGGCTCCAACATTTCTCTGCCACAAGGCATCACATAGATTATATCATCACGAGGAATAAGGATGACTTCTCTCATTCCCAAATAAAAGTTCTGACTCCTGCGGAGTTTATGACTTTGGCTCCATAGCAACTTATTATCTCACTAACAATTTTTCTACTAACAATTATAACTAACAACTAACTCAAATGAAACGAAAACTCTTATTAGCGGCCTTCGCCGCTATGGTCGGTTTGTGCGCCCAAGCATGGGATGGTAATGCCGGTAAGGTTTACCTTCAGAATGTGGGCTCCGGCTTTTGGTGGGGAGCAGGCAACAGCTGGGGGACTCAGGCCTCTTTGCTCGTTCACCCCGAGTATGTGACATTTGTTGCTGACGGCAACAACTTTAAGTTGGAGTCGCAAGTCAGCAACGGTGGAACTGCTTATTACTTTGAGGGTGACTATATGGACAATGGTAGTCCTGTCAGCCTGACGGTTACCCAGGTAGGTGACTACTACACGATTGCCAATGGTACAACGTATTATGGCTATGACGGTTCCTCCACCGTCCTCGGGAAGGGCGTAGATGCTAACACCGACAATGGCAAGTGGCGCATCTTCACCGAGGCTGAGATGCTTGCTAATCTGGAGAATGCTACGGAAGAGAATCCTGTGGATGCTACCTTCCTGATTCTCGACCCGAACTTTGGTCGCAACAACCGTAATGTAGGTGCTTGGACAATGGTAGCCAGTAACCAGAACCTCTCAGGCGGTAACAATACCAACAACTGTGCTGAGTCCTTTCATGCTACGTTTACGCTGAGCCAGGCCATCGCAAATGCACCTTATGGTTATTATGGGCTGAAAGGTCAGGCGTTCTATCGTCAGGACGGTAGCGATAATACGAACCTTCCTTACTTCTATTTCAATAATGAGAAGGTGAATTTCCCGCTCAAGACTGGTAGTGAAAATAGTATGTCTGATGCGTCAGAGTCCTTTACCAATGGCCTTTACAAGACGGACGAGCTGCGCGTGACGCACGCTGGCGGTTCGCTCACCATCGGTGCCAAGTTGGAGAACAACACGAGCCTATGGTGTATCTGGGATAACTTCGAGCTCATGTATTATGGTCCCATTGACCTTACGGAGTTCAAGAATCAGTTGGCCGAGAAGGTGGCAGAGGCCGAGGCTGTTGAAGGAACCATTCCCTCTGCCGTGTACGCGAACATCTCTTCTGCCATCACAGCAAACAATAAGGTATATGCCACGGCCGATGAGTATGCAGCAGCTATCAAGGCGATAGATGATGCCATTATCGCTAACACCCCTGCGGACATCATCGCAGCTTTCAGTCGCTATACCACAATCCGCGACGCCGTTGTCACTATCAGCAATAGCAGTATTGTGACAGCTGCCGATACAGAGGCTAATGCTGCCACTACCGCTGATGCAATAGAGACTGCTGTTGGTAGCGTTCGTAATGCCCTGGCTGCTTATCTGCCTACTGTAGAGCTGGGCGATGGCGAATTCATAGACCTTACAGCGGCCTTGCTGGATAACCCGGCTCCTGGCATAAGTGGAAAGACTGACTACTGGACCAATTCTGAGGCTCCGGGCTTCGGGTATCAGCTTTGGGAGTACTACAAGAAGTCTGGTGCTACTACGAAGCAGACGATTGCCACTTCGCTTCCCGCTGGCACCTATCGCCTCACGGCTGTAGCCTACACTCGTACTGGCTATGAGGCTAAGCTGAGTGCAGGTACAGCTAGCACGAATATTGCAACTGTTGCCTCTGGAACAGTTAATAACCTCAATCAGGGAAATTCATGGATAGCTGCGGGCAATGGCACTACTGACCTTATGTTTACGCTTGCAGAGGCCACGTCGAATCTCGAAATTGGTCTGACAGCTGCCACGACAGGTGATCAGTGGATGTGCTGGCGAAGCTTCCAGTTGGTTTATGGAAATGTCTTCCCTGCTTATACACTTGCTACAGGCAAGATGAACGCAGAAATAGAGTCCGCTCAAACAGCCGCAGAGACCGCATTCACGGCCAATAAGAGCGTGGATACCTACAACGCCCTTACTACGGCAATCACAGCAGCCCAGAACTCCATTACAGCCTATGGCGTTGCTAAGACTGCTATTGACAAGGCCAACGCCATTAAGGATGCTCACAACTTTGCATCTGCAGCAGCTATCACGACCTTTGCCGAGGCGATTGCTGCCATTTCGGACAAGTACGATGACGGCACACTGGAGGATGCTGCTGCCTCTGCTGCTGGTACAACCCTTGGTACCGTTGTAACTGGATGGCATGGTGGCAATAACAACGCCGCACCTGTCTATCTGCGCGATGGATTTGCCCTTGGTGATTTCGCCGCTGATCCCGCTTTACACGTCAACACATGGTCCACGGAGGGTGATGGCGACGGCACGGGCTTCTCTGTGCCTTTCTATGAAACTTGGACGGGATCTGCAAGTCTTCCAGAGGAAACAGTGGCAGGTACACTTTCTGGCCTTCCCAATGGTCTCTATTCCGTTACCGTATGGGTACGCAAGAGCGCTGCTTCTGATGCAGAAGGTATCACAATGGATGTGAACGGTGGTTCTGCTGTCGCAATCGTAGGTGGTGATAAAGTTGGTAACTTCTACCTCAAGGAATACACCGCTGAAGGTTTTGTGAAGCGTGGCACACTGACTCTCACCTTCAATGTTGCTGGAGAAACTGGCATCAGCTGGCTCTCATTCAAGAATGTGAAATACACCAAGCTGCGCGACCTCACGGAGGAAGAGGCCTTCATCGAGGCCACGGCCGAGGACTACGCTGCGCTGAATGCTGCTATTGATGCTCATGTCCTCGGCTTCGAGGCTGGTGAGTATGCACCTTATAATAATATAGAGGCTGCTGCGGCACTGGCTACTGCCAAGGCCATTGACCAAACAGCCCGCAACTCTCAGGACAATGTGCAGGCCGCTACGGCGGCTGTCACTGGTGCTACTTGGACAGCTAACGATGCGGAAGTGAATGCCATCTGGGATGGTAGCTTCGAACATGACTACAGCGGTCAGAGCGGTAACGTACAGCCTATCGGATGGTATCGTAATGAAGGGACATACACAGGCGATGGCTACAATGTCCGTTATGTTACTGTTCCCTCAGGTGTTGAAGGAAACACTTCAGGTCATGGTCTCTTTGGTAAATTCACCATGCAATATGGTAAGGAGAGCGGCTATACACTTCCCTTGAAGGAAGGCTATTATAAGTTGTCCTTCAGCTATGGAGGCTATGGAGAGCAGGGCGAGCGTATTGTCAAGCTCATAGGTGACTCCGAAATGACCATAGCAACCGTTAAGGCCAAGAACAATCAAGCTAATACGAAGGCGGACGCATACACTGCTTTCTCGCAGGTCATCAAGGTTCCGGCTGCAGGCAACTATGTTCTCTCATTCTATAGGCAGAACACTACGAGCCAGAATCAGATCGCAGTTGTCGATATTAAACTCTTCCGTGCAACAGCTGAGGATCTCAAGCCCTTGTTGGCTGAGGAAATCACTACTGCCGGTAAGATTGACACCGAACATAATGTCGGAACTGCTGCGTTCCAGATTCCTGCCGCTGCTGTGACGGCGCTCACCTCGGAGATAACAGCTGCTCAAGCTGTATATGACGATGCCGAAGCTACGGCAGATGAGGTCTCGGATGCCATCGCAGACCTTCAGGCAGCAGAGGCTATCGAGCTCAACACCCCCGATCCCGCCCAGGCGTATCACCTCGTCTTCAACTGCGACGGTCACACCGCTACGGGTAATGCGCTCACGCTGATTCCGAATCCCTCGCAGACGCAGGGTCTCTATGGCCTGAAGTACCTTGCGCCGGCCAACGTGAACCTGGCACAGGCCTTCTACTTCGTCCACACCACCGGTAATAAATATAAGGTGTATGCTGTTGACACGGACGGCAACGACCGCTACATCACCACGCAGGCCGAGGGCTACGGCACCACCTGGTACGAGGGTATCCGTACCATCACCGATGCCAGCAAGGCGATGGAGATCGAGATTCGTCCGAACGGCGAAGGCCTCTATCTGCTGTGGAACACGGGCGCCAACAAGGCTCTGGCCCACAATGGTACCAACAACAACGACCTGTTCACCAACAACACGGCCAACTTCCAGTTCGTAGCCACCACGAAGCCCTCCATCGACATCAACACCACGGCGCTCGGATGGGCTACCACGATGCTGCCCTTCGCTGTGGCTGAGCTGCCCGAGGGCGTGAAGGCATACACCTGCGCTGCCGTCAACGGCACCACACTTGTCCTGAATGAGGTGACAGAGCTCGAAGCCAACAAGCCTTACATCATCGAAGGCGAATGGGTGGAGACGCTGACAGGCGACGCTCAAGGACAAGAGCTGACATACACCGAAGGCTTGCTGACGGGTACCTACGCCGAGATAGATGCTATCAACGGAACATACATCCTGCAGAAGCAAGACGAGAAGGTGGCGTTCTATCATGTGAACACGGACGTCGCACAGCCGAAAGTTCCGGCAAATCGTTGCTATCTGACCTACTCAGCAGATCCAGGCGTGAAGATGTTCATCCTCGAGGATATGGCCACGGGCGTCAATTTGGTTCCGGGCGAAGGGGTCACGGTGAATGGTTCTGAGATCTATAACCTCGCGGGCCAGAAGCTGAGCAAGACTCAGAAGGGCGTGAACATCATCGGTGGCAAGAAGGTCATCATCAAGTAATCAATTATTCAATTCACAACTTAGCTCACTCTTCAAGGAGAGTGAACTCACTGATAAATCATTCAAGCGTTATGAAAAAGACAGCTTATATCCAACCGAGTTCAGATATAATTGAAGTTCAGACGGAGACACTCATTGCTGACTCTATGACCATAAACAATGGTAATGCAGACGGCAGTCCCGCTGGTACCAAGCCCTACGAACTGCCCGAGATGGACTCCTACACCATGCCCACCTCCGGTTGGGACATCTTCGGCGAAGAGTAATCCGCTTTATCCCCGGTCCCGCGCCTCGCGGCGCGGGACTTTCATAGAAAACAGAAGCCCCGCCGACTGGCGGGGCTTCTGTGTGGGAATGGAGTGGGGGAGGGGTTATGCCTTGACGCGGCCGAGGTAGCTGCCGTCGCGGGTATCGACCTCCACGATCTCACCTTCGTTGATGAAGAGGGGCACGCGGATCTCGGCGCCGGTCTCCACGCGGGCGGGCTTCAGCGTGTTGGTGGCGGTGTCGCCCTTCAGGCCGGGCTCTGTCCAGGTGATGGCCAGCTTCACCTTCACGGGCACGTCGGCATAGAGGACGGTCTCGGTGGAGGCGTCGGTGACGACCTCTACGTTCTCGCCTTCCTTCATGAAGGCCACGCCGTTGATCTGGTCCTTGGGGATGGGAATCTGCTCGAAGGTCTCGTTGTTCATGAAGATGTAGTCCTCGCCCTCGAGGTAGAGGAACTGGTAGGAGCGGCGCTCTACGCGCACGTCCTCGAGCTTCTCGCCGATGTTGAAGCGGCGCTCCAGCACGTTGCCGCTGACCACGTCCTTCAGGGTGGTGCGCATGATGGTGTTACCCTTGCCGGGCTTCACGTGCAGGAAGTCGATGCAGAAATAGAGCTTGCCGTCCATGCGGATGCAGGTGCCCTTCTTGATGTCTTGGGAGTTGATCATAATAATGTATAATTGATAATGTATAACTGATAATGCGTAATTGGGAGGGCGCTTTTGAGGGCGTATCTCTTGAAATCGGGCGCAAAGGTAGTGAAAAATAAGCGAAAAGAACAAAAGTTTGGGGAAAATCTTGCGTGAATGAAAAAAAGTACCTACTTTTGCAGCCCGTTAGCCCACTATCGCAAACAAATAAATGATATAAAGCAATGAAAAGAACATTTCAACCCCACAATCGCAAGAGAAAGAACAAGCACGGTTTCCGTGAACGTATGACCACCGCCAATGGCCGCCGCGTGCTCGCCGCACGTCGTGCCAAGGGGCGCAAGAAGCTCACCGTCTCCGACGAGCGTCACGGCAAATAATAGCGCGGACCGTACACTGTTGTCGCGGCGCAGATGATACACTCCACAGAATGTGTCATCTGCGCCGCTTGCTTATATAAGTAACATCCTCATGACTATCAAGGAAAAACTGCTCAGCCCGATCGTATGGGGCAACCTGCTGGCGATGCTGCTGGTGGCGCTACTGCTCCTGCTGGTGCTCTGGAAGGGCATGGGCATCTATACCCACCACGGCGAGAGCATCGACGTGCCGCAGCTCGTGGGTCTCCAGGAGCGCGATGCGGAGTACCGCCTCAACCAGCTGGGCTTGCAGGCCGTCGTGGTTGATTCTGCCTATAACAAGGCGATGGCGCCGGGATGCATCCTGGAACAGACGCCGGCGGCTGGCCGCGCCGTCAAGAGCGGCCGCAATGTCTATCTGACCGTCAACACCGACCACATGCCCACCGTGGCGCTCCCCGACCTGATCGAGAACAGCTCGCTGCGCGAGGCGCAGGCGAAGCTCACCGCGATGGGCTTCCGGCTGGCACCCGTGGAGCGCGTCAGCGGCGAGAAGGACTGGGTGAAAGGCATCAAGAGCGGCGGCCGCAACGTGTATGCGGGTGACCGCGTGCCCATCGATGTGCCGCTGGTGCTGCAGGTGGGCGGCGACTCCGACGCCTTCGGCAGCATGGATGACCTCCTCGGCGACGACGACCTGACGGAGGAACCGCTGGAGGAGGAAGGCTTAGACCTCGAGTGACCGATGAGCGACCGAGAGACGATAGAGCCGCTGGCGGAGGTGGAGGCCGAGAGCCTCGACATCGACGATGAGGGCTTAGAGGTGGCGGCCGACGGCACGCTCTACGAGCACCGTCGCGTCGTGGCCGACAAGGGGCAGACGCTCCTGCGCGTGGATAAGTTCCTGATGGAACACCTGCGCGACACCAGCCGCGCCCGCATCCAGCGCGCCGCCGAGGCGGGCTGCATCCACGTGGGCGGCCGTCCCGTGAAGAGCAACTACAGGGTGAAGCCCCTGGACGTGGTCACGCTCATGCTCGACCATCCCCGCATGGAGACGGAGATCGTGGCCGAGGACATACCCCTCGACGTGGTCTATGAGGACCGCGACCTGCTCGTCGTGAACAAGCCCGCAGGGCTGGTGGTGCACCCCGGCGTGGGCAACTACACGGGCACGCTCGTGAACGCGCTGGCATGGCACCTGCGGGAGGACCCGCGATACAACCCCAACGACCCCGGCGTGGGGCTCGTGCATAGGATTGACAAGGACACGAGCGGTCTGCTCGTGGTGGCGAAGACGCCGGAGGCCAAGACCGACCTCTGCCATCAGTTCTTCGTCAAGAGCACGAAGCGGCTGTACAACGCCCTCGTATGGGGCGCCTTCGAGGCCGCGGAGGGCAGGATAGAGGGCAACATCGCCCGTGACCCGCGCGACCGTCAGCGCATGACAGTGTTCCCGCCGGAGAGCGAGGTCGGCAAGCCCGCCGTCACGCACTGGCGGGTGCTGGAGGCCTTCGGGCCGGTGACGTGGGTGGAGTGCCGCTTGGAGACGGGGCGCACCCATCAGATCCGCGCCCACATGAAGCACATCGGCCACCCGCTGTTCGCCGACGAGCGCTACGGCGGCTTCGAGATCCTGCGCGGCCAGCCCACGGCCAAGTATAAGGCTTTCGTCCAGAACGCCTTCGACCTCTGCCCCCGTCAGGCGCTGCACGCCCGCACCCTCGGCTTCCGCCATCCCCGCACGGGCGAGGAGATGTACTTCGAGAGCGAGCTGCCGGAGGATTTGACATTGTTACTCAAGAAATGGGAGCAGACCCGGACCCTCCCCCCTGCCCCTACCTTATAGGGAGGGGAGTATATACCTTTCAGGAATATAAATACACCTTTATTATATAAAAGAAATACAGAGAGATACAAATGGAAAAGAATACATCAAGTCAACAACATACTACTCCCTCCCTCATGGGGAGGGCGGGGGGAGAGTCCGGTGGTGCCAAGTCTCCCATCATTGCCATCGTCTGCGGTGGCGACAGTTCAGAGCACGACGTTTCGTTGCGCAGTGCTCAAGGCATATACAGCTTTATAGATAAGGAGCGTTTTGAGGTCTATATCGTAGAGCTGAAAGGCTTGACGTGGGAGGCTCATCTGGATGGCGACAAGCGTGTCCCAGTCAGTCGCGAAGATTTCTCGTTCAAGGCAGGTCGCCGCATGGTGCGCCCCGACTTCGCCTACATCACCATCCACGGCACGCCGGGCGAGGACGGCATCCTACAGGGCTACTTCGACCTCATCCGCCTGCCCTACAGCACCAGTGGCGTGCTCGTGGAGGCGATGACGTTCAACAAGTTCACGCTGAACCAGTACCTGAAGGGCTTCGGCGTGAGCGTCTCGGAGAGCCTGGTGGTGCGCCGCGGCCACGAGGACCTGGTGACCGACGCCGAGATCCTCGACCATATCGGCCTGCCCTGCTTCGTGAAGCCCAATGCGGGCGGCAGCAGCTTCGGCGTGACGAAGGTGAAGACGCTCGAACAGCTGCGCCCCGCCATCGCACTGGCCATGCAGGAGAGCGACGAGGTGATGGTGGAGGCCTTCATGCCCGGCACGGAGCTGACCTGCGGCATCTACAAGACGGCCGCCGGAGGACATGTCTTCCCCGTCACCGAGGTGGTGACCCACAACGAGTTCTTCGACTACGACGCGAAGTACAACGGCGCCGTCGATGAGATCACGCCCGCCCGCATCAGCGATGACCTCCGCGACCGCGTGCAGGCCCTCACCAGTGCCATCTACGACATCCTGGGCTGCTCCGGCATCATCCGCATCGACTACATCGTCACGAAGGTGACCGGCGAGGACGGCCGTGAGCGCGAACGCATCAACATGCTCGAGATCAACACCACGCCCGGCATGACCGCCACCAGCTTCATCCCCCAGCAGGTGCGCGCCGCCGGGCTGGACATCAAGGATGTGCTCACGGAGATCATAGAAGACAAGCTATGAATGAATTTGACTCAATCCGCCCCTACAACCCCGACGAGGTGCCGGGTGCCATCGACAGCCTGCTCCACGACCGTCAGTTCTCGCGCATCCTCAAGGGGATGGTGCCGTTCCTGCCGGTGAGCGTGAGCCGCGGCGTGCTGCGCCTGGCCTCCGTGGGCGTGCACACGACGCTGGACTTCCAGCTGCGGTTCATGAAGCCCATCGTGAAGTATGTCCTGCGGCGCTGTGCCACAGGCTACTCCTTCGCCTACGACGGCATCGCCCCCGGCCCCGGGCGCTATACCTTCATCAGCAACCACCGCGACATCGTCCTCGACAGCGCCATCCTGGACGTGATGCTCTACGAGGCCAAGTTCCCGACGACGTGCGAGATCGCCATCGGCGACAACCTGCTCATCTACCCCTGGATCAAGACGCTCGTGCGCCTGAACAAGGCGTTCATCGTGCAGCGCTCCTTGGCGATGCGCGAGATGCTGAACGCCAGCCAGGTCATGAGTCGCTATATGCACTACGCCGTGGGCGAGAAGCATGAGAACATCTGGATCGCCCAGCGCGAGGGTCGTGCCAAGGACAGCGGCGACCGCACGCAGGACTCCATCCTGAAGATGATGGTGATGGGCGGCGAGGGCTCCGTTATCGACCGTCTCAAGGATCTCCATCTGGTGCCGCTGGCGCTGTCCTACGAATACGACCCCTGTGACTACCTCAAGGCGAAGGAGTTCCAGCAGAAGCGCGACGTCGCGGGCTTCAAGAAGAGCCGCCAGGACGACCTCGACAACATGCGGACAGGCATCTTCGGCCAGAAGGGCCACGTTCATTTCGAGGCGGCGCCCTGCATCGATGCGTGGCTCGACGGTCTCGACCCCGCGATGCCGAAGGCCGAGCTCTTCCCCCTCGTGGCCCAGCACATCGACCACGAGATCCACCGCAACTACCGCCTCTACGGCTCCAACCGTGCCGCCCTCGATATGCTGGAGGGGACGTCGGTTCATGCCAGCGCCACGGAGCGTGCCGCCTTCGAGAAATACCTCTCTGCCCGCCTCGACCTCGCTGCCGAGGCACTCCGCAAGGAGGGTCTCCAACCCGACACCGACTTCCTGCGCGAGCGGATACTCACGATGTATGCCAATCCGGCGGAAAATAAGTTGAGAGTTGAAAGTTGAGAGTCCTCCAAGTATGGAGCGAATAAATTCGAGCGGAAAGATGAAAGTTTAAAGTGCCATGCGTAGCCATTGTCCATTGTCCATTTTCCATTGTCCATTTTCCATTGTCCTCGCCCTGGCGCTGACGATGTCCTCCTGTTCCTCCTCGGAGAATGAGGAGGAAGGGTTCCCGGCACTCATCACGGAGATGGGGCTGTTGCGCGTGGGCGCCTCGACGGCGGACGTCACGCTGCTCACGGATGGCGGCCATGCCTACCGCGTCAGCACCGAGATAGAGGGCTTGAAGCCCAATGCCTTGGCGCGCTGCCTCTGCGGCTACGTGCTCCAGGACGAGGGCACTGTGGAGGTGCGGACGCTCTCCGGCGTGGGCATCCTCCCCGACTGCACGGAGCTGGACGTGCCCTACCGCGACCCCGTGGGTGCCGTCAGCGCATGGATGGGCGGCGGCTTCGTCAACCTGCATCTCCTCAAGAAGACACAGGGTGCCGACCACCAGTGGGGCTTCCTCCTCGACGATCAGCACCCGAACGTCGCCGGAGGCACGACCTACGAGGTGTCGCTCTTCCACCGTCAGGGCGACGACCCCGCAGCCTACAGCACCGACATCTACTTCAGCCTCTCGCAGGACTCCCTCTCCAGGACGCGCACCACGGCAGACTCACTCCTCCTTACCGTTCACACCTTCGAGGCGCAGCCCCACCGCTGGCGCTTCGGATTAACACCCTGACCGAACCGTCTTACATCACCCCGTATAGCGTTATGAAACACCGTCACCTCCACATTGGCTTCGACGCCAAGCGCGCAGCGCAGAACAAGACAGGCCTGGGCAACTACAGCCGCTTCGTCGTGCGGGGCCTCGCCCACTGGGCTCCCACCCTCCGCCTCCACCTCTGTATCCCCGACCCGCGCCGCTCCAAGGCCCTCGACGGTGTCGATAAGCTGGCGGCGGTCACGATGCAGTTCCCGAAGACCGCCTTCTGGCGCCTCTGCAAGCAGCTCTGGCGGCAGTGGGGCGTCGTCGCCGACCTGAAGGCCAAGAAGGTGCAGCTCTACCACGGCCTGACGGGAGAGCTCCCGCTGGGCCTGCGCCGCGCCGGCATCAAGAGCGTCGTGACCATCCACGACCTGATCTTCCTGCGCTTCCCGCAGTACTACTCCGTCATCGACCGATGGATCTACCGGTGGAAGATGCGCTCCGCCTGTCGGCGTGCCGACCGCGTAATCGCCGTGAGCGAGTGCACGAAGCGCGACATCATCCGCTTCTTCGGCACCCCCGAGGAGAAGATCAGCGTCCTCTACCAGGGCTGCGACGAGCAGTTCCGCCAGCCCGCCACCGAGAACCATAAGCGTGCCGTCCGCCAGCGCTACCGCCTGCCCGAGCGCTTCATCCTCTACGTGGGCAGCATCGAGGAGCGTAAGAACCTGATGCTGCTGGCCGAGGCACTCACGCTGCTGGACGACAAGGACATCACCGTCATCGCCCTCGGGCATAAGACCCGCTATGCCCAGCGCGTGCGTAAGTTCGCCGATGCCCACGGCCTCGCCCGCCGCTTCCGCATGATCAGCGGCGTGGGCTTCGCCGACCTCCCCGCGTTCTATCAGCTGGCCACGCTCTTCGTCTATCCCTCGCGCTTCGAGGGCTTCGGCATCCCCTTGCAGGAGGCGCTGTGCAGCGGTGTGCCCGTCATCGGGTGCACCGGTTCGAGTCTCGAGGAGGCCGGAGGCCCCGACAGCCTCTATGTCGATCCCGACGACGCCCCCGCCCTCGCCGCCGCCATCACCCGTGTCCTCGGCGACGAGGCGTTGCGCAGCCACATGATCGAGGCCGGCCACCGCTACGCCGACGCCTTCACCGAGCAACTCCTCACCGACCAGCTCCAGCACCTCTACTCCAACATCCTCTGACCCCGCCCCATACCGGCGCAGGGGCTGCGCAGTTTCGTCCTACTTCATGAAAGATTTATGCTATAAATTTGGAGAATTACAAAAAACTTCGTTAATTTGCAGCCGAAATAAAAAAGAATAAACATGGAAACTTTTACGAGAACACGCGAAGAGGTTCGTGCAGCTTTCAGAAAGTATATGCATGAGAAGAGAAAGGAAAACGAAGCGGCTCAAATCAGGCTTCAGGTATTTCACGATAAAATCTTGGCAGGGGTAATCTGATTACCACTGCCTTTTTCTAACGATGAATACACTCCTTTTAGATTATATAAACGCCCAATCTCCGTACAAGGTGATGCAGATGGAGGAATATCCCCACCTCTTCTATTTCCACACAGATTACGGCGTTGACTATGAAATAAGCATTAAACCTAATGGATACATTCATTCGGAGCGGAGCCTACACTCTTGACATCAGTAATATCTGGGGACAGACATCACCTGGTGATATGAAACTCAGACAAACATTGATGGCAATCATTGAGGAATTCTTTCGGTGCAATAATGATGTCATGCTTTATATTACAGAGACCGAAGATGGCAAACAAGCATTTCGAGACAGGCTCTTTGTACGCTGGTTTAACACTTATGAAAAACACAATCAGTTCTTCATACAGACAGCTGAAGGCAAAATGGAAGGACAGACCAACTTCATTGCTATTATCTCCAGAAGAGATAATCCTAAGCTACAATTAGCCATTCACGAATTTGAGAAAACTGTAGCGTTCCTGTTCGATTAGGCGCATGCAGTGTCACCATCACACCCTCTATAGAGAGTTGCGTGACCCTCTATAGAGGGTTGTCGTAGTCTCTATAGAGGGTGTGATGGATGGGTGCGGAGGGGGGGGATACTCCTAAATAATTCGTTGAGAAAAACAGGACGAGCGGCTGTGTCAAGATGAGAGACACAGCCGCTCGTGGGTAGTGGGATGGGGTTACGGTGTAACCCGGGATTCGCTTACTTGATGGTCACCTTCTTGCCACCGATGATGTAGATGCCACGGCTGAGGCCACGGAGGTCAGCAGCGGAGGTGACATTGCGGACGATGCGACCGTCGATGCTGTAGAGCGCGCCGGTCATCGCCTTCGCGGGCTCTGCCTCCAGAGAGGTGACTGCAACGGGAGCCTCCGTGCCGAGATACTCGAGCTTGAAGTTGTCGAAGGGACACCAGTCGTTATCGCTGCTGGGCTTCTCTGCCTTCTTCAGACCGAGGCGGACAGCACCCGTGACATCGAGACCCTCGCCATAGCCGAAGACGATTTCGTTGTGGAAGCGGTTGACGGGTTTCTCATCCTCGTCCTTGAGGTTGATGACGAGCTCGAAACCAGTCTTGGTGTTCACTGACCAGAAGCTGTAGGGCTCTCCTTCAGCAGGAGTCACATCGTACTTAATAAGTGCGTTGTTATCAATCGCCAGCTCGTAAGGAGTGATATCGTTGCCGTCATCGTCCTTCTCACCCGTGTAGCGGAATGCTCCACGCTCAAGGTCGCTCCAAGAAACAACATTGACGGCAAGGTCGTTGATGTAGAAGTACTCGGGGTTCGTGATGGTGCCGGCAGCACGTGCATTGCAGTCGCTGGCGCTACCACCGTAGCGGTAGAGGGCATCGACGCTCAGACGCCAGTAGCCGTCCTTCAGTTTCGGGAATTCCTGATAGATGTCGAAGGATGTTGCACCCCAGAACTCTGCTGCGCCGTTACCGTCGCCGCCTGCGTTACCCTGCTGTTCGACTGTCCAGCCGTTCTTGTTGCCCGTTTCGAAGTCGCCATTGACGATGATGGGCACCACAATGGGATTTGCCTCAGTAGCGTCGTCGAGCTCTTCCATACTCAGGATATAGTTGACCCATGCAACAGGCAGAGCGTCAATCCAGCCCTGCATCTGTTCGTTGCTCTGAATCTGGTCATCCTTTTGTGCATCCTGAATTTCCTGTAAGATAGTGGCGAGTGTCTCGTCGGTAAAGGTTCCCGTACCGTAGCTGTCGTCACGCTTCTTCTCATATTCCGGCAGAACTGTGTCGAAGAGTTTGTTGTACAGCTCCTCGCTGAGCTTGCAGGCTGCGATGGCTTCCTCCAGCTGTGCGATGACAGCCACCTGGGTCTCGCGGTCAGCGCCGAGGGCTGCACTGGCAGCAGCCAGAGCTTCACTATACAGAGTTGCGGTCTCCACGACGAAGGGAGCATAAGCTTCCAGCTCTGCGATGAGTGCTTCAATCTCGCCATCGAGCGTCTCGGGAATGCCATTGTAGTAGATCTCGAAGCCGTCGAAGATACACCAGTGGTTGGCTTGCAGCTCGTTGGTGCCGGCGAAGCCGACGCGGAGAGTGCCGCCGTCAGCAAGGACGTTACCGCTGACCTCGATGTAGGCCAAAGCAGCCTGCTCGGCGTATGCGGGATCCGTGAAGAGCTCGTGAGCACCCTGCTGGCTGTTGGGGATATAGTTGCCGTCACCGGCATCCCAGTCGCCAGTCTTTGCTGTCGGCGTACCGAGGGCAGCATTGTTCACGAGATGGGTGTGGTTGGCGCCAGCGTAGATGTAGGCGTACTCAGTAGCGTCGTAGTCACCATTCTGATAGCCAGGATAGTTGGTGTCGTTGGCAGCTGCACGATAGAACGCGTGGGTCTTGACCGTGTATTTACCCTTCGGCAGGTTCTCCAAGTCGCGGTAGATGTTGAAGGGACGGGCATCCCAAACCTCAGCCGTGCTGTAGTTGGTCTTGAAGTTGCCGGTCTTCGTCTCGTTCATCCACACGGGGTTCTCTGCGGGATAACCATTGGCAAAGGCAGTCTGCGTGGTGCCGTATGCGAAGGTCATGTCCTTGAAGAGGGGGCTGATGTCGAGGCCTTCTTCGATGGGCTCGCCAGCGGCGACGGCATCGTCGAACAATTTCTGGATGTCAGCAGCAATCATGTCGGCATAGCCATCAATCTTAGCGTTGATCTCCTCGGTGCTGATGGTCTGGTTGTCGTAGCCAGTGGTCAGCTCAGTCTGGAGATTGGTCAGCTTTGCGACGAGTGCATCGTAGCCAGCCTTCTCGTCGTACTTCTCGATGTCTGCTTCTAACGTTTCAATGAAGGTATTCAGCTTGACGTAGGCAGCCACGGACTCTACGACGGCCTGGCGTGCGCCGTTGAGCTGTGCAAAAGCGGCCTGATACTCGGCATCCTTGCTATCGTCGGAAACAGCTGTGGCCAATGGCTTGGCAGCAGCGAGAGCCTCCTCCAGTGCAGTGATGGCAGCCTTTTGTGCATAAGGCTCAGTCTCAAGGTAGCTCTCAGCGGCGGCCACCTCGGCAACAAGAGCCGTGTAGCTGGGCAGGCTCTGAACCTTGCCCACGTAGGTGAGTTGGAAGTTATCGCCACCAATCCAGTTGAGGTTGGTGTTGTCGATCATCAGACCTACGGTGATGGTGTCAGACTCTGTGGAGAGGTCAAACGTGTAAGCGAAGTGTGCGGGGTGCCATACATGAGACCATTTGCCCGTCTCCTCATCCTCGGTGTCGGTGCGGTCGCTGGCGAGGGCATCGCCGTGCAGGCTGATCTTGCCGTCGGAGTAGTAGAGATATACACCCGTGTAGTCTTCTTTCTCAATGTATGCCTCAGCGGCATTATCGGTCTGGTTGATTGCCATGGCATCACATTCGAGGATATAGCGGCCGTTGGGAAGTCCGCCGACCTTCTGGTACATCTTACCGTCGTTCAGCGTGTTGGGAGCAGCCACCCAGCTCTCGATGAAGCCCTGAATGGTGACGCTCTCGTCGGCGCTCTTGTAGGTAGCGCCCTGATACTGGTAGTTACCTGTAGCACCTTCTGGCTTCTCAATAGTCCAACCCGTAAGGTTGCCTGCTGAGAGGTCTGCGTTGGTGAGCAGGTACTTGGTCAGATTGATGGGGTTCTCCACGTCGGGATTGGCGTTGATGTAAGCCACGAGCGCCTTGGCGACCAGCGGGCGGAGAGCCTCGGTGGCAGCCTTGATCTCATCGGCAGTGGCTTCATCGTTGTTATAGACAGCGCTGGCCTCAGCGTAATCGGCACCATAGGTGACGGCATCGTTCAGCATCTCATAGAAAGGAACGCGCGCGTTGTAGATGGCCAGTGCTGTTTCGTATGCGCTGTATTCAGCATTGTAAGCCTCTTGCTTGGCCGTGAGGTCTTCCATGTCAACGCTCTCCTGATTGATGAATTCCCATACGATGTTCTCTGCCTCGATGTCAGAGTTGAACACCACCGGAGCACCAGGACCTGCGACAGAGGCGTACTGGTCATTGGAGTTGGGATAGGTGCCGAAGTCGGCATTCTGGATGTAGTAGCCATAGCCTTCACCCGTGGGGTTCAGCTGCCAGGTGTAGCCTCTGTTCTGAGTACCCAGGTCCACAAAGCCGGAAGCCTCGTTGTCGCGGAAGAGCTTCTGGCTGCTTCCGTTCAGGGTGCAATTGTAGTTTTCGCGCCCGTTATTGGTGCCATGAAAGAGGTACGTACCTGCAACGGGCACGAGTTCGTAGTAGTCGCCCGATGCATCCACGCGGATAGGCAGCAGGGGAAGTCCTGTGTCGGAAACACTGATCTGGGTACCCCAGCTGTTACCGCCGACGATGAACTGGCCACATCCGACATTGCGGATGAAATAGACATTACCAGCCTCGACTTCTGAAGCAGTAAATTCCAGCTCCAGCGGTGCAGGCTTTGTCGGTTCCACAGGCGCAGTCCATGATTGTGCCATCGCGCTCATAGTGAGGGCTGCGAGGGCGAAAAATGAAAGTAAACGCTGTTTCATAATTTGGCGAATAAATAGTGATTAGTTAGTGTTTTAAGCAAATTCGCGTACAAATCGCGTACAAAGATAGTAGCTACACGTGTTCCGTGAAGCACATTCTGTAAAAAAACGTGAATCCGTTAAGGTAATTTAACCTTTCGTTGGCATGTCAGATTTCCATCTCCACTTTTCTATTCTGCCTTCCATTTATCGCCTGCGCAGCCGCGTATTGACTGAATAGCGCCGCCTACAGTGCTTCGAGCATGGCGATCATGCGGTCGCCGAGGGCGCTCTTGCGCTGGATATGGGCCTGGGTCTCCATGACGAAGGGGTTGGTTTCGAAGTCGCCGCGGACCTGCTCGAAGTCGGCCTCCACGGTGCGCTGGCTGGCGCCGTCGAAGCCGAAGCCGGTGCGGGCGGAGAGGGAGAACTCCTTTTTGGCATCGGCATAGAGCATCTCGTCGAGCCGGACGACGCTCTGCTTCCAGCGACGTATGATCGTGATGAGGTCCTCGATGGTGATGCGGTCGGGGTAGAGGCCGTAGTACTCAAGCATCTTCTCGTAGGCCCACGTCCACTCATACTTGTAGTAGTTTTCGTGCATCTGCAGGAGGGCGCTGTTGAAGGCGTCGCCGGTGGGCACGCGGTCTGCCTCGACGTCGTCGAGGAGGGCGTTGACGAGTTCCTTGGGTGCGATGAGTCCTGCGAGATCGACCCAGAGGCCGCGGCCCTCGGTGCGGGTGGGCTTGAGGCCTTCGAGGACGCTCTCGGCGGTGGAGCAGTCGGTGCGCTCGAGGTGTGAGATGAGGGAGTTGCCGAGGAATTTCTCGATGGCGATGCGGTAGAGCTGCTGCCCGCGGTGGAGGGAGCTGTTGCTGATCTTGGCGCTCTGGTAGGCATAGACATCGCTGGTGGGTCCGCTGAGGCGCTCGAGTTCCTCGAGGATGTGTAGGCCGCGCAGCATCTTGTCGATGGTGTAGGGCGAGAGGAGGTTGAAGTTGATCTGATCCATGCGGCCCTCGGGGTGGCGGCGGTCACGCTTGGGCCACTTCTGGGCGTCGCGCACGGTGCCTACGGAGCGCAGGTTGACGGCTGGTGCGAGGTAGGTCTCGCCGTTCTTCTCGATGAGGTAGGAGAAGGGCAGGTCGCTGGTGTCGGCGTGGCTGCTGTGGCGCCCCATGACGAGGGAGAAGGCTCCGATGCGGGCGGGCCAGAGGATGTAGCTGTCCGACGATGTCTTGGCGCCGCGCTCCATAGCGCCCTGATGGATGGGGCCGAGCTTGTACATGTGGTTACTCTGGTTGCTGCCCGAGCCTGCGTTCATGAAGGAGAAGAGGCCGGCGATGAGGAGGGTGCTCTTGTGGTGGGTGACGGTGAAGGGTCCGGCGAAGATGGCGCAGGCCTCGCCGTTCTCCTCCTGGCAGTTGCAGAAGAAGAGGCTGTCGGAGGCGGAGTAGCCGTGGCCGAGGGTGCAGGCCTGGCCGACATAGACGCGCGTGAGCGTGGTGCTGTCCTCGACGGCGGAGCCGTCCTGGATGATGAAGTCGTCGGCGATGACGCCGTAGCCGACGTGCACGGGTGCCTCCTGACGGCTGTTGAGGGTTCCGTTCTTGAGGCGCCCGGCGCCCTCGACCTTCGCGTACGCGCCCACGTACATATTCTTGATGTACCCGGTATCTACGATGGTGACGTGTTCGCCGATGGTGCCGCGGGTGCTGGTGCGCTCGGCGGTGCGACGTGCGGCATAGCCCTTGAGGTGCTCGATGAGGAGGGGGCGGTGGCGGTAGAAGGTCTCGAGGTATGCCTCGTGGGCGGTGAGGTGATCGTGGATGGTCACCTCGCGGCCGCCGGTCTCGTTGAGGACTGCGACCTCGACGCCGTTGCCGAAGCTGGTGGGGCTGTCGCAGAGGATGATATCGACGTTCTCGATGAACGTGTCGTGGGCGATGTCGTAGTTGGCGATGTAGTTCTTGATGTTCTCGATGCAGCAGTCATCGCCGATGGTGACATTGTGGAGGGTGGCGTGGAAGAGGCCGGAGTGCTTATGGATGCCGCCGGGCATGTCGAAGCTCTTCGTGAAGGCTCCGATGCGGATGTCACCCGAGAAACGGGTGTGGCGGATGTACTTCAGGCTGGCATCGTCGGTGATCTGTACGCGTGCCCAGTCCTCGGCGCTGCAGGCCTGGGACTCCAAGAGGGCGATTTCGGTTTGTGTGAGGGGGCGCATATTGAGTTGAGAGTTGACAATTAAAAGTTTAAAGTGATGCAAAGGTATGAAGTTTCTGTGGAATAGTGGTACAAAATACACTTAAATCTTTCGTCTCTCGGCAAAAAAATGAAATCTGTCAACTCTCAACTGTCAACTGTCAGCGAAAAACGTTATCTTTGCGGCATGAAACTGATTCGTAACCCGTGGGTGTGGCTCTGCCGTTTCCGCCATCGCAAAGGCTATGGCGTGCACTCTCCGACGGACTACGCCTTCATCCGTGGTGTGCTCTTAGAGCCGTGGCAGTACTATGCCTACGAGGAGCTGGACGCCCTGCACCCTTGGTGGGTGCGGGCTGCGGGGCTGTACCCGCTGGCGTGCCGCCGTCTGCTGTTCCGGTTGGCGAACGCGGTGCATCCGCGCACGATCCGGCGCTTCCACGGGCGGCCTGTGGAGGAGGCGTACATGGCGGCGGCGGTGCCCTCGGCCGAGTGGGTGGAGGGGGCTGCGGACTTCGTGTTCGTGCCGCATGAGTGTCTGGCGGAGGCGGAGGCGCTGGTGGCGCAGATGGGCAGGAGCGGGATGATGGTCCTGGAGGGCATCCATGCCGACGCGGCCGCGCGGGCGTTGTGGCAGCGTCTGCAGCAGGAGCCCTGCGTGGGCATCACCTACGACCTCTACACTTACGGTATTCTATGCTTCGACCGTTCGCGTCACCCCCATCATTACATCGTCAGTTTCTGAACCCGACGCTCTCCGCCCCCCTTTCGGTGGCCTTTTTTGTCGCTCTGCGGGTCATGTTTATATTATTTCGGGGTTCTCATGCAAAATATTTGCATTTTCTGCATCGTGAATAACGAATTCTTTGTACCTTCGCGCCCGCAAAAAAAGGTATGCAACGCTAAACTATCAACTATCAACTTTAAACTATCAACTCTAAACTTAATATGTACTGGACACTGGAACTTGCATCAAAACTGGAGGATGCCCCCTGGCCTGCAACCAAGGAGGAGCTCATTGACTACGCCGTTCGCAGCGGCGCCCCCCTGGAGGTCATCGAGAACCTGGAAGAAATCGAGGACGAGGGCGACATCTACGAGAACATCGAGGACGTCTGGCCCGACTACCCCACGAAAGAAGACTTCCTCTTCAACGAGGATGAGTATTAGACTGTAGATTTTGTCTAAGCAATTAAATATCAGCGAGATAAGCAAATTTTATTTGTTTGTCTCGTTGGTGTTTTATGGTCTTAAACAGCCTGATTTGTTTGCCTAAATTGCAATTTTTAACCCTTAAAATCGAGTTTGTTTGTCTAAAAGTTAGTACTTTTGCACATCCTCAGGAATAATAAGACAAACAAATAAGATTATGGGAAGACCAAAAAGATTGTATCCGTTAGGAAAGTATCGCCTTCGCACGCCGAAGGAGATAGATAAGAACAAGGCTTATTCTGTAGAGTTGGAATACACATGGAATAGGCAGGCAATACGTAAGTCAGCTAATGTTTTCGTGAGAGTCGCTGATTGGAACCAAAAGGGAAATCAGGGACGTGGTGAGATACGGACAAGTTACGGGAGCGAATATAAACGAATGAACCAACTTCTGATTGCGCGTGTTGATAGGATTGATGCTCAACTCGCAGAATACAATGAGAAGCATCCTCACCAGATAACCGTAGAGGTTATAAGTGGTATCTTGGCCGATAAGCCCTTGTCACGTAAAGATCAGGGAAAGGACTTTGTGGAATTTACGATGGAGCGTCTTGACTCCGATTATGCCAGGAACAAGATAGGCAGAAGCAGATATATGAATGGGAAGTCATGTATGAATGTGTTTACGATATTCCTTCGTTCTACTAAAAGTGGCACTTATGAATCGGACAAAATCTATGTTGGTGATGTAACTGTAGAATTGATTGAGTCCTATATCACTTGGCGAAGGGAAATCAAACAAAATGGAGATGAGACAATCAATCATGCATTAGCCCCTATCATGAAGGCGTGTGCCTATGCTGCTGAGTTAGGGATAATTGAACCAGCGATTAATGCTAGGATTCAGGACATGCGCATCATCAGTAGGCCGTCGTTATCGGCTGAAGAAGATGAATTCGATGGTAGAAGTCTGAGTCATGACCAGATGGAGGCTTTGCTTGAATATTATAGGAACTGTAA